>NZ_JASCAS010000035.1:0-68525 GCF_029967615.1 Aeromonas sp. V90_14
CGCATCCTTGGTAAGGATGAGGTCCCCAGTTCGACTCTGGGTATCAGCACCATTAAATATTAAAGCCTCCCAATCGGGAGGCTTTTTTGTATCCGCTTTTCTCAGTTTACCGAAATCTGCCTGGCATCGAGATAGAACCGAGCCTGTCCGGAGGCTTCTATCTGAATGGCTGCCACCAGTCGTTCATTGCGGGTGTATTCCCACTGCTTGTCGATCGACGTCAAGGGTGGTTTGTTGATACCCAGTGTCTGCAGATACTCGTGGAACAAGCCTGCGCTGCCGATCTCGGTCAATCCTGCTTTCATCCCAATCAACTCCCTTTATTTTTGCTGTTTATCAATAGTAACAGTCTCATATGTATTCAATATGAACGCTTTTCTATCAAATTGATCCAAGCTAAGTTGTGGATTGAAAAAGCCGTTGGTGTTTGAAAAAAGGAAGCAAAAACATGCTGATAAAGAACCTGCGTCTGGTCGGCAGGGAGGGGATGTGGCAGATCCTCTGCCAGGATGGCCTGATCCGTGCCATCGAACCCATGAGCACCCATCTGCTCGCAGCCCACGAGCTTGATGGTGAGGAGGGGCTCGCCATCGCTCCCTTTGTCGAGCCTCACATCCATCTTGATACCACCCAGACGGCCGGTGAGCCGAACTGGAACCTCTCCGGCACCCTGTTCGAAGGGATCGAACGCTGGGCCGAGCGCAAGGCACTGCTGACCCACAAGGATGTGAAGCAGCGGGCCATCCAGACGCTGAAGTGGCAGATTGCCAACGGCATCCAGTTCGTCCGCACCCACGTGGATGTCTCCGACCCCAATCTGGTCGCCCTGAAGGCCATGTTGGAAGTGCGGGAGGAGATGAAGGGGTGGGTGGATCTGCAGATAGTGGCTTTCCCGCAGGAGGGGATCCTCTCTTACCCCAACGGCAAGGCGCTGCTTGAAGAGGCGCTCAAGCTGGGCGCCGACGTGATAGGCGCCATCCCCCATTTCGAGTTCACTCGGGAATATGGGGTCGAAAGTCTGCACTATGTGTTCGATCTTGCCGAGAAGTATCAGGTTCTGGTGGATGTGCACTGCGACGAGATCGATGACGAGCAGTCCCGCTTCATCGAGACGCTGGCGACCCTGGCCTACGAGCGCGGCATGGGTCAGCGGGTGACCGCCAGCCACACCACCGCCATGCACTCCTATAACGGCGCCTATGCGTCGCGCCTGTTCCGGTTGCTGAAGATGGCGGACATCAACTTCGTCGCCAATCCGCTGGTGAACATCCACCTGCAGGGGCGCTTCGACAGTTATCCCAAGCGTCGCGGCATCACCCGGGTGAAGGAGATGTTGGAAGCGAACATCAATGTCTGTTTCGGTCATGACGACGTGTTCGATCCCTGGTATCCCATGGGCACCGCCAACATGTTGCAGGTGCTGCACATGGGGCTGCATGTCTGCCAGATCATGGGCTACGAGCAGATCAACGATAGCCTCAAGCTGATCAGCTGCCACAGTGCACGCACCCTGAACGTGCAGGATCGCTACGGCATCGAGGTGGGCAAACCGGCCAACCTGCTGATCCTGCCCGCCGAGAACGGCTTTGATGCGGTGCGCCGCCAGGTGGCGGTGCGTTACTCCGTTCGCGGTGGCCGGGTGATTGCGCAAACCACTCCATCCCGCACCTCGATTCATCTCGCTCAGGTCGAGCCGGTCGACTTTCGCCGTTGATGCGGGCGATGTCGATTAATTGCCCTGCTGTCCCCCGGGCCTGACATTTTGCATAATGTCGGCCCGATACTATGGAGGCGTGCTCCCATGCAAACCTGGTTATATGTTGCCGCCGGCGGGGCCATCGGCGCCTGTCTGCGCTTTGGTATCGCCGAACTGATGGCGCTGCTGTTGGGACGTCATTTCCCCTATGGCACCCTGATGGTCAACGTGGTCGGCTCCTTCATCATGGGCATTGCCTTTGCGCTGATCAGCCATGGTCATGTGGTGGAGCACCCGCTGAAACCGCTGCTGATGGTGGGTATCCTCGGCGCCCTGACCACCTTCTCCTCCTTCGCGCTGGATACAGTGGTTCTGGCCCAGCAGGGGGCCTATCTGAAAGCCGCCCTCAATATCGGCCTCAACCTGTTTCTCTGTCTGGCCATGGTGGTGCTGGGGATGCAGTTGGTCGCCAGCCGGGTTTAAGGTGTCCGCACGCCATTGGCTCTGGTAAACTGGCGGCCATTCTTTGCTCTATGGGTGTTTAAGGGATGTCAGAACAGACTACGACAACGCATTTTGGCTTTAAAACCGTGGCCTCGACCGAGAAGGAAACCCTGGTCGCCGGCGTCTTCCATTCGGTGGCAGCCAAGTATGATCTGATGAACGATCTGATGTCGTTCGGCATCCACCGCCTGTGGAAGCGCTTCACCATCGACTGCTCCGGTGTGCGCAAGGGTCAGAAGGTGCTGGATCTGGCCGGTGGTACCGGCGATCTGACCGCCAAGTTCTCCCGCATCGTCGGCGAGACCGGCCAGGTGGTGCTGGCGGACATCAACGACTCCATGCTCAAGGTGGGCCGCGACAAGCTGCGCAATCTGGGTGTGGCCAACAACGTCTCCTACGTGCAGGCCAATGCCGAGGCGCTCCCGTTCCCTGACAACCATTTCGACGTCATCACCATCGGTTTCGGCCTGCGCAACGTCACCGACAAGGACAAGGCGCTTGCCTCCATGTTCCGGGTGCTCAAGCCGGGTGGCCGCCTGCTGGTGCTGGAGTTCTCCAAGCCGGTCAGCGAAGTGATCGCCAAGCTGTACGATCTCTACTCCTTCAAACTGCTGCCGAAAATGGGCGAAATCGTCGCGAATGACAGCGAAAGCTACAAATACCTGGCGGAGTCGATCCGCATGCACCCGGATCAGCAGACTCTGGCAGGCATGATGGAGAATGTCGGTTTCGAGCAGGTCGAGTTTTACAACCTGACCCAGGGCGTGGTCGCCCTGCACCGCGGTTACAAGTTTTAAGGTCGCCTATGCCGATGGATGCCATGGTCACCGCGGTGATCGAAACCAGCCTCAACCAGCTGCTGCGACTCGACAAGCAGAGTCCGGAGCGGCTGCGCAAATTGATGGGCAAGGTACTCAAACTGGAGCTGCGCGAGCTCAAGCCACTCTGGTTTGTCTTCTCCGAGCGCCGGCTGGATGTGCTGGCCAAATTCGAAGGGGAGGCCGATGCGGTGCTGAGCCTCTCCCTGACCGCGCTCGGCCTGCTCAAGGACCCCTCCGCCCTGACCCGCTATATCCGCGAGGAGAAGCTGGATCTGAGCGGCGACCCTCAGCTGGTGCAGGCGTTCAGCGTGTTGCTGGGCGAGCTGAATATCGACTGGGAAGAAGAGCTGTCCCGTTATACCGGCGATGTGCTGGCCCATACCCTGCTGCGTGGTGCCAGTCAGGCACGCCGGCTGTTGGGGCGTGAATTGTGCCGCAGCCAGCGCCAGCTGGCCGAATACCTGACCGAAGAGATCCGGCTTGCGCCGGGTCCGCTGGAAGTGGCCAGCTTCAACGACGATGTCGAGTTGCTGACCCAGCAGATGAAAGCGGTCGAGCTGCGGCTGGCCCGCTTCGAGCAGCAGGTAGCCTGATGACCCCGAAGGAGTTCAAGCGCCTCTATCGCATCATCAGCATCCTGCTGGAACAGGGTATCGACGAGCTGGTGCCCGCCCGTTACCAACCCTGGCCTGGCCGGCTGGCCCGTCGCAGCCTGTTCTGGCTCAAGAACAAACGTCAGGGACTGAACCGCGGTGCCCGCATCCGGCTCGCCTTCGAGGCGCTCGGCCCCATCTTCATCAAGTTCGGTCAGATGCTTTCGACCCGGCGCGATCTGCTGCCGCCGGACATCGCCGAGGAGCTGGCACTGCTGCAGGACAGGGTGCCCCCCTTCTGTGGTCAGGCGGCCCGCCGCCAGATCGAAGCGAGCCTGGGCTGCACCATCGAGACCCTGTTCGACGACTTCGACGAGACGCCGCTGGCGTCGGCCTCCATCGCTCAGGTGCACACCGCCCGGCTGAAGGAAAACGGCCGCGAGATCGTCATCAAGGTGATCCGTCCCGACATCGAGCCGGTCATCGAGGCCGACCTGAGGCTGATGCAGGCGCTGGCCCGTCTGGTGGCCCGTTTCGTGCCCCAGAGCGGACGACTGCGCCCCATCGAGGTGGTGGAAGAGTATCGCAAGACCATCCTCGACGAGCTCAACCTGATGCGCGAAGCGGCCAACGCCATCCAGCTGCGCCGCAACTTCACCGGCTCCGAGGCGCTCTACGTGCCCGAGGTGTTCACCGAGCACTGCCGCGAACAGGTGCTGGTGATGGAGCGGATCTACGGCATTCCGGTCTCCGACATTGCTGCGCTGGAGGCCAACGGCACCAACATGAAGCTGCTGGCCGAGCGCGGGGTGGAGGTGTTCTTCACCCAGGTGTTCCGCGACAGCTTCTTCCACGCCGACATGCACCCGGGCAACATCTTCGTCTCCTACGAACATCCGGAGAATCCGCTCTGGATCGGCATCGACTGCGGCATCGTCGGCACCCTCAACCGGGAAGACAAGCGCTACCTGGCCGAGAACTTCCTCGCCTTCTTCAACCGTGACTACCGCCGGGTGGCCGAGCTGCACGTGGAGTCCGGCTGGGTACCGCCCGATACCAAGGTGGATGAGTTCGAGTTCGCCATCCGCACCGTACTGGAGCCCATCTTCGAGAAGCCGTTGTCCGAGATCTCGTTCGGCCACGTGCTGCTCAACCTGTTCAACACCGCGCGCCGCTTCAACATGCAGGTGCAGCCGCAGCTGGTGCTGTTGCAGAAGACCCTGCTCTATGTGGAGGGGCTGGGTCGCCAGCTCTACCCGCAGCTCGATTTGTGGCAGACCGCCAAGCCCTATCTGGAAAACTGGATGTATCAGCAGGTGGGACCCAAGGCGGTGTGGAATGCCATCAAGGAGAAGGCGCCATTCTGGGCTGAGAAGCTGCCGGAACTGCCGGAGCTGGTCTACGAGACCTTGCGCCAGACCCGTCATCAGCAGCGCCACTTCGACCAGATGTTTGCCGATTTTCGCCGGCACAGTCGCCGCCAGGGTCAGGCTCGCTACCTCTTAGGGGTTGGAGCCAGCCTGCTATTGGCCGGTGTATTCTTGCTGACCCAAAAACAACACATTGAGTGGGGACAAATCAGCCTCGCCTGCGCCGGGTTATGCTGGCTGCTGGGTTGGTTGCGAACCCGTTCTCATTAAATAAACTGCGCCAGCAGGCGCCTGTTCTGGAGAGAAAGTCATGGGTGGTATCAGTATTTGGCAATTGTTGATCATCGCAGTCATCGTCGTGCTGCTGTTCGGTACCAAGAAACTGCGCGGCATCGGCGGTGATCTGGGCGCCGCGGTCAAGGGCTTCAAGAAGGCGCTGTCCGACGAGCCGGAGACCAAGTCCGAGCAGAAGGATGCCGAGTTTCCGCCGAAACAGCTGAACGAAGCAGCCGGTCAGCCTAGCGATGCTGCCAAGCAGAAAGATAAAGATCAGGCCTAAGCCATGTTCGATATCGGTTTCTGGGAGCTGGTTGTCATTGGTGTCGTCGCCCTGGTGGTGCTCGGCCCCGAGCGGCTGCCCGTGGCGATCCGTACCGCCAGCCACTGGATCAGACTGATCCGCAGCACCGCCAACTCGGTCAAGGCCGAGCTGGAGCAGGAGCTCAAGTTGCAGGATCTGCACAACGACCTGAAGAAGGCCGAACAGTTGCAGATGAACAACCTGAGCCCCGAGCTGCAGGAGTCTATCGAGCAGCTGAAAACGGCCGCACAATCGGTGACCCGTCCATACGAACAACAAAATACCATCCAGCCAGCACCGGCCGCCGCCGAGGTGAAGGAGGAGCCGGCAGCCCCCGTCAGTGTGGCGACACCTGATGAGGAGCCCACCGTGATCCCCGCCGCAAGTGCCCGGCCGAGCGCCGAACAAGGGGAGGTGAAGCCATGAGTCAGGCCGAGCAACCCCTGATCAGCCATCTGGTCGAGCTGAGAACGCGCCTGCTGCGCTCCATCTCGGCCATCCTGCTGGTGTTCATCGCGCTGATCTACTTCTCCAACAACATCTACGACTTCGTGGCCCAGCCGCTGCTGAGTCAGTTGCCGGAAGGGACCAGCATGATAGCGACGGATGTGGCGACCCCCTTCCTGACGCCGATCAAGCTGACCCTGGTGGTCTCCTTCTTCGTGGCGATCCCCTATCTGCTCTATCAGGCCTGGGCCTTCATCGCCCCCGGTCTGTACCAGCATGAACGGCGCCTGATCATGCCGCTGGTCGCCTCCAGTGCCGTGCTGTTCTATGCCGGCATGGCGTTCGCCTACTACGTGGTGTTTCCGCTGGTGTTCGGTTTCTTCACCAGCACCGCGCCCGCCGGGGTGACGGTGGCGACCGACATCGCCAGCTATCTGGACTTCGTACTGACCCTGTTCTTCGCGTTCGGGGTGGCGTTCGAAATTCCGGTGGCCACCATACTGCTGTGCTGGACCGGGGTGACCAGTCCCAAGAGCCTGCGGGAGAAGCGTCCCTACGTCATCGTCGGGGTGTTCGTGGTCGGCATGCTGTTGACGCCGCCCGATGTCTTTTCCCAGACCCTGCTCGCGATCCCCATGTGGGGCTTGTGGGAGATAGGTCTGTTCTTCGCCCGCTTCTACGTGAAAGAAGAGAGCGAAGAGAAGCAGGAACAGACTGAAGAGGGGAGCTAAGGCTCCCTTCCTCTTTTCATGCCCTCGTTCGAGGCGTATGGTAAGGCCCCATTGAGTAGATGGTTTTCAAATACCTGATATGTCTTCCTTTTGTTCGGACCCGCTGACCCCATGATCGACATAGGTGTAAACCTGACCAGCAGCCAGTTTGCCGATGAACAGGCCGATCTGGTGGCCCGCGCCCGCGCTGCGGGGGTGGAGGCGCTGATCCTGACCGGCACCGATCTGGTCGGCAGCCGCGAGAGCGCCACCCTTGCCGCCCGCTGGCCGGGTTACTGTTTCTCCACCGCCGGGGTCCACCCCCACGACGCCAAGAGCGTCGATGAGGCGACCCTGCCCGCCCTGCGCGAGCTGGCGGCGCTGCCGCTGGTGGTGGCCATCGGCGAGTGCGGTCTCGACTACAATCGCGACTTCTCCCCCCGTCCGGTGCAGGACGCGGTATTCGACGCCCAGCTGGCGCTGGCCGCCGAACTCGGGATGCCGGTGTTTCTCCACTGCCGCGATGCTCACGCCCGTTTCATCGAGATCCTGCGCCCCTGGCTGCCCAGACTGCCGGGGGCCGTGCTGCACTGCTTCACCGGCTCCGACGAGGAGCTGGATCAGTGTCTGGCGCTGGGGCTGCATATCGGGGTGACCGGCTGGCTCTGCGACGAGCGTCGCGGCCAGTTGCTGCGCGAGCAGGTGGCCCGTATTCCGGCCGGCCGGCTGATGATCGAGACCGATGCCCCCTATCTGGTGCCGCGGGATCTGAAGCCCAGACCAAAACGCAACGAACCCGCTTTTTTGCCGCACATCGCCCAGGTGGTGGCGGCCTGCCGTGGTGAAGCGCCCGAGGCCTTGCTGGCCCACACCCGGGCCACCTCCGCCGCGTTCTTCCAACTTCCTCTTCAGGAGTGATTCATGGCTACAACTCTTCCAGGCGCCTTTCCGGGTCGCCGTCTGCGCCGGGTGCGCAAACATGATTTCAGCCGTCGTCTGGTGCGCGAGAACGTACTGACCGCCAACGATCTCATCTATCCCGTGTTCGTGCTGGAGGGGGAGAACCGTCGTGAGGCCGTCACCTCCATGCCGGGGGTGGACAGGCTCTCCATTGATCTGCTGCTGAAAGAGGCTGCCGAGCTGGTTGCGCTGGGCGTGCCGGCCATCGCCCTGTTCCCGGTCACTCCGCTGGAGCAGAAGAGTCTGCTGGCGGAAGAGGCCTACAACCCGGACGGGCTGGCCCAGCGGGCGACGCGCGCCCTCAAGGCGAGCTTCCCGGAGCTGGGGGTCATCACCGACGTGGCGCTCGACCCGTTCACCACCCACGGTCAGGATGGCATCATCGATGACGAAGGCTATGTGCTGAACGACATCACCACCGAGATCCTGGTGAAGCAGGCGCTCTCCCACGCCGCTGCCGGGGTCGATATCGTCGCGCCGTCCGACATGATGGATGGCCGCATCGGCGCCATCCGCGCGGCACTGGAAGAGAACGGCTTCATCAACACCCAGATCATGGCCTACTCCGCCAAGTACGCCTCCTGCTACTACGGCCCGTTCCGCGACGCGGTGGGCTCTGCCGGCAACCTCGGCAAGAGCAACAAGGCCACCTACCAGATGGATCCGGCCAACAGCAACGAAGCCCTGCACGAGGTGGCGCTGGATATCCAGGAAGGGGCCGACAGCGTGATGGTCAAGCCGGGCATGCCCTATCTGGACGTGATCCGCCAGGTGAAGGATCAGTTCGGCGTGCCGACCTTCGCCTATCAGGTGAGCGGCGAGTACGCCATGCACATGGCGGCCATTCAGAACGGCTGGCTGAAGGAGAAGGAGAGCATCATGGAGTCCCTGCTCTGCTTCAAGCGGGCTGGCGCCGACGGCATCCTAACCTACTTCGCCAAGCGGGCTGCCCAGTGGCTGCAGGAAGACGCCAGACGCTGATGCGGCTTGCCTGATGTCACCCACAATGCCGGCCCCTGGGCCGGCATTGTCGTCTTTGGCATCCGGATCGCCGTTTTAATGAGCAGATCTCGGCGAAAAGTGGATAACAGGCCGCGCTCTGGCAGGCAAAGGCTTGATTAATGAGGTTTCTGCCTACATCTTAGGTAGTCCAAGCAAGCTTCTGGACGGCAGGGGCTGTAGAGAATTTAGAGGTATCGCAGGATGAACAACCCTTTGCTGACAATGGACTCGCTGCCCCCTTTCAGCCAGATCCAGCCCGATCAGGTACAGCCTGCCGTGACGCAGGCCATCGCCGATTGCAAACAGAAGATCAGCGATGTGCTGGCCCAGCGCGACCCCCATACCTGGGACAGCCTGATCGCCCCGCTGGAAGAGGTCAACGACCGCCTGGCGCGGATCTGGTCACCGGTCAGTCACCTCAACTCCGTACTCAACAGCGAAGCGCTGCGCGCGGCCCACGACGCCTGCCTGCCGCTGCTGTCTGAATTCCAGACCTATGTCGGCCAGCACGAGGGGCTCTATCAGGCTTATCGCGAACTGGCCGAGAGCGACGACTTCCCGCTGCTGAGCGGCGCCCAGCGCAAGGAGATCCAGAACACCCTGCGCGATTTTCGCCTGTCCGGGATCGGTCTGCCCGCCGAGGCGCAGCAGCGCTACGGCGAGATCCAGGCCCGCCTCTCCGAGCTGGCTTCCCGTTTCAGCAACAACGTGCTGGATGCGACCCAGGGCTGGAGCAAGCTGGTGACCGACGAGGCCGAGCTGGCCGGTTTGCCGCAGAGCGCACAGGCCGCCGCCCGCCAGCTGGCCGAGCTGAAGGGCAAGGAGGGTTGGCTGTTCACCCTGGACATCCCCTCCTACCTGCCAGTGATGATGTATGCCGACAACCGCGCGCTGCGTGCCGAGCTGTATGAGGCCTTCACCACCCGCGCCTCGGATCAGGGCCCCAACGCCGGCAAGTGGGACAACTCCGCCATCATGACCGAGCTGCTTGCCCTGCGCCGCGAGCTGGCCAAGCTGCTCGGCTTCGCCAACTACGCCGAGCTCTCCCTGGCCACCAAGATGGCAGACAAGCCCGAGCAGGTGGTGAACTTCCTCACCGATCTGGCTGCCAAGTCCCTGCCGCAGGGCAAGGCCGAGCTCGAAGAGATCCGCGCCTTCGCCGCCGAGCAACACGGTCAGCGCGAGCTGGCCGCCTGGGATCTCGCCTACTACGCCGAGAAGCTCAAGCAGCACAAGTTCTCCATCTCCGACGAGCAACTGCGCCCCTACTTCCCCGCCAGCAAGGTGGTGAAGGGGCTGTTCGAGGTGGTCAAGCGGGTGTTTGGCATGAAGGTGCGCGAGCGTCTCGGCATCGACACCTGGCACCCGGACGTGCGCTTCTACGACATCTTCGACGCCGAGGACGAGCTGCGCGGCAGCTTCTACCTCGACCTCTATGCCCGCGAGCACAAGCAGGGCGGCGCCTGGATGGACGTCTGCCTGGGTCGTCGCTACCGTCAGGATGGATCCTTGCAAAAGCCGGTGGCCTATCTGACCTGCAACTTCAACGGTCCGGTGGACGGCAAACCCGCCCTGTTCACCCATAACGAAGTGGTCACCCTGTTCCATGAGTTCGGCCACGGCATTCACCACATGCTGACCCGCATCGACGTGGCCGGCGTGGCTGGTATCAACGGCGTGGCCTGGGACGCGGTGGAGCTGCCGAGCCAGTTCCTCGAGAACTGGTGCTGGGAGTCCGAGGCGCTGGCCTTCATCTCCGGCCATCACGAGACCGGTGAGCCGCTGCCTGCTGATCTGCTGGAGAAGATGCTGACCGCCCGCAACTTCCAGGCGGCGATGCAGATGCTGCGCCAGCTGGAGTTCGCCCTGTTCGACTTCCGTCTGCACCAGGAGTTCGACCCGGCCAGCGCGGATCAGATCCCCGCGCTGCTGAATGAGGTGCGCAGCCAGGTGGCGGTGATGACGCCGCCGGCGTTCAACCGCTTCCAGCACAGCTTCTCCCACATCTTCGCCGGCGGTTATGCGGCGGGCTACTACAGCTACAAGTGGGCCGAGGTGCTCTCTGCGGATGCCTTCTCCCGCTTCGAAGAGGAGGGGATCTTCAACCCGGCCACCGGCCAGTCCTTCCTGAAGAACATCCTGGAAAAGGGTGGCTCCAAGGAGCCGATGGAGCTGTTCCGAGCCTTCCGTGGCCGCGAGCCTCAGGTGGATGCGCTGCTCCGTCACAGCGGGATTGCCGCGTGAGTTTGCGGGTCCCGGCTGGCGTGAGCTTCAAGCAGGTACAGTTTTGCCACATAGTGGGATCACAGCGTGATTTTTGAGATAAAAAGGGACCTTTTGGTCCCTTTTCTCAAGGCTTTTTAATATCTTGCGGATAGCATGTTTGCACTGTCCCCGGCTCTTCAGTAGAGTCGGGTCCTACCTTCCAAGGAGAGAAAGAACCTTGCCATGAGGCGAGCACTCGAGTCTGTCTATCAAATCATCTCAAGTCTGTCTCATTCGAGTGGTCAGGGATATTTCGATACCTTTGTGAGTGAAATCGCAGCAGCGGTCGGGGCCGACTTCGTCCTGATTTCAGGCAGGGATCAAGCGGGGCTCTCTTTCAAGGTGCACGCCGCCCACCCCGCCTCTCTCGACATCACCAATTTCAGCTTTCCGGTCAGCGCCACCCTGGGGGAGATCACCCTGCAGGAGGGAGAGACCTGGTTCAGCGATCGGGTACAGCAGCTGTTTCCCCATGCCGCCGTGTTGCAGGCCTGGCGCATCCAGGCCTATGCCGGCATCGCTCTCAAGAGTGCCCAGGGGGAGACGGTCGGCATCTGCAGCTTGCTGTTCAAGCGGCCGCTCACCAACATGGACAAGGTGATGGGCCTGTTGCGCCTGCTGGCTCCCTTGGCCGGGCGCGAGCTGGCGCTGATGCTGCAACAGCCGGCGCCACCCCAGCCCGAGTACCACGACTTTCTGCACACCATGATGTCCCACGCGCCGGTGGGGATCGGCAAGCTCGATCTGCACGGCAAGATTCTCTGGACCAACCCGGCCATCGAAAAGATGCTGGGCTACAGCCAGAGCGAGCTGCTGCACCGCACCGCCGCCGAGCTCAATCACCCGGAAGACTGGCTGCGCAGCGCCGCCTGCTATGAAGAGCTCAAACGCGGCGAGCGCACCGCCTTCACCCAGGAGAAGCGCTATCTGCACCGGGACGGTCAGGTGCTGTGGGGGCGGGTCACCGTCACCCTGGTGCGGGACGATCAGCTGCAGCCCGACTACCTGATGGTGGTGCTGGAGAACATCGATCCCCTCAAGCGCCACGCCGAACAGCTCAAGCTCTCCCACCGGGTCTATGACAACCTCTCGGAGGCGATCCTGGTGTGCGACGCCGACAGCCGCATCATCTCGGTCAACCCTGCGTTCGAGCAGATCACCGGTTACAGCGAGGAGGAGGTGTGCGGCCAACGGCCCAGCATGCTCAAGTCCGGGCTGCACGATCAGGCCTTCTACGCCGACATGTACCACGCGCTGGAGCGGGTGGGGGTGTGGCGTGGCGAGGTGTGGAACAAGCGCAAGAACGGCAAGCTCTACCCCCAGCAACTGATGATCAGCACCCTGCGGGAAGGGGGGCGCATCAGCCAGTACATCGCCATCTTCAGCGATCTCTCCCAGACCAAGCTGGCGGAGCAGAAGATCGCCGCCCAGGCCAACTATGACAACCTCACCGGCCTGCCCAACCGCTGGCTGTTCGGCCGCTGCCTCAGCCGCTTCTGCGAGCGGGGCGAGCGCTTCGCGCTGATGGTGCTCGACCTCAACAACTTCAAGGCGGTCAACAACAGCATGGATCACCACGCCGGTGACGCCCTGCTGCGGGAGGTGTCGGATCGGTTGGTGAGTCGGGTGCGCACCGAGGACCTGGTGGCCCGCATCGGCGGCGATGAGTTCGCCTTCCTGGTGCCGGGCATCGTCAACCGTCGTCAGGCCGAGGTGTTTGCCAAGCAGGTGATCGGCGGCTTCGCCCGCCCCTTCATGCTGGCCAACCAGCACCTCTACGTGACGGCCACCATCGGCATCACCCTCTGCCCGGGCGATGGCCTGGAGAGCGACGAGCTGCTGCGCAACGCCGAGCAGGCACTGTTTGCCGCCAAGCGGCAGGGACGGCTGCTCGGCAGCTATTGCGCCTCCATGCGCGAAGAGGTGCGCCAGCGCCACCAGATGCAGCAGGATCTGGCGGAGGCGATCAAGCTCGAACAGTTGACCATGGCCTACCAGCCGATCTGGGACAACCGCAGCGGCCGGGTCGCCAAGCTGGAGGCGCTGGTGCGCTGGTATCACCCGCACTGGGGTCAGGTGTCGCCGGCGGATTTCATTCCGTTGGCGGAGGAGGCCGGGCTCATCCAGGGGCTGGGGGCGCTGGTGCTGTGGCAGTCGTGCCGGGATCTGGCGCGGCTGCAGCAATCCGGCTTCCCGGATCTGCAGATGTCGATCAACCGCTCCACCCTGGAGTTCCAGACCATCGACCCGGAAGCGAGCGAGTGGCTCAAGGTGATTCACCACTTCGGGCTGGACCCGGCGGACATCGTCATCGAGATCACCGAGTCCCTGCTGATGGAGACCAGCGATCAGCACAGGGTGCGGATCGATGCGCTGCGCGAGGCGGGCTGCAAGCTGGCCATCGACGACTTCGGCACCGGCTACTCGGCGCTCAACTATCTGCGCAACTTCCCGGTGGACCTGGTCAAGATCGACCGGGCCTTCGTGCGCCACATTCCGTTCAATGAACAGGACCGGCTGCTGCTGGACGGCATCATCAACATAGTGCACAACCTCGGAATGCAGGTGGTGATCGAGGGGGTGGAGACCCGCGAGCAGCTCAACTTCCTCTGCCAGAAGGGGTGTGCCTTCACGCAGGGCTATCTGCTGAGCCGGCCGCTGGCCTACGACGACCTCACCGAGTACCTGCAGCTCAACGACAAGAGCATGTTCCTGCAGACCAGCTAGCACCTCCGCCTCTCTCCTTCGGCCGGAGCCCCTACAGCGACCTTCGGGGGCTGTGGTACACTCCGCCCACTGATACCGCCACACAGTCGATACCATGCAGATCCTCCTCGAAGACCCCGCCAAGGCGCCCCAGGCCGAAGCCCTGGCCAGCCAGCTCGGCCAGACCGACCTTCCCCAGTTTGCCCTGGTGTTCACCGCGGCGCGGCTGGAGCTGCGCAAGCTGGACGAGCCCAAGCTGGGTGCGGTCTACGTGGATTTCGTCGAAGGGGCGGTCGCCCATCGCCGCAAGTTCGGCGGCGGCCGTGGCCAGTCCATCGCCAAGGCGGTGGGGCTCAAGGCGGGTGCCATGCCGCGCGTGGTGGATGCCACCGCTGGGCTGGGGCGCGATGCCTTCGTGCTCGCCTCCCTCGGCTGCAAGGTGACCATGATCGAGCGCAGCCCCGTGGTGGCCGCCCTGTTGCAGGACGGGCTGGCGCGGGCCGCGCTGGATCCCGAGATCGGCCCCTGGGTACGCGAGCGGATGCAGCTGCTGCATGGCCCGGCGGTGGAGACCTTGCTGGGGCTGACCGAGCGGCCCGACGTCATCTACCTCGATCCCATGTTCCCCCACAAGCAGAAGTCGGCGCTGGTGAAAAAAGAGATGCGGGTGTTCCAGTCGCTGGTGGGACCGGATCTTGACGCCGATGCCTTGCTGCCGGCGGCGCTCGCCATGGCGGACAAGCGGGTGGTGGTGAAACGGCCGGACTACGCCGGCTGGCTCAACGAGCACAAGCCGAGCATGGCCATCGAGACCAAGAGCAACCGCTTCGATGTCTACGTGATGGCGGCGCTGGCGGGATAACACCGCACGCGAGAGGTAAAAGAAGAGGGCCAACCCGGCGGGGTTGGCCCTCTTGCCATCTATTGGCCGTCGGCTGGGGCCGGCGGGGCAAAGCGGATCAGCTTTTCCTCCCCCTGCCAGCTGAGCGCCATGGTGGCCAGCTCCGCCAGGCTCAGTCGCTCGCCGCCTTGCAGCAGCAGGTACTCGACCCCTGCTCTGGCCTCGATGGTGCGGATCTTGTCCGCCCACTGGCGGCCATCCCGGCCGGTGAGGGTGACCGGCAGCTGCCAGCTGGCGGCGATCTCCAGCCAGTCGTAGAGATCGCAACTGATGGGTTGGTAGGTGCTCATGTGCGGGTTGCCCTCTGGTCGCCGGTTACTGGAAGTTGATGCTGGTGGCGGGCGCCACCACCGCCTGGGCTTGCTGCACCTGTTCCAGTTGCAGCGGGTCGCCGGCCAGCGCCGGATCGTCCTCGTTGCCATTGCAGACCAGCGCCAGATCGTAGCTGCCGAGAGTAACAAATCCCAGTTCGTAACCAAAGCCGCCACCGCTTTGCGGCAACACGGGCGCGCTGGCATAGAAGCCGTTGTCGCTGTCCGCCATGTCGGGGTAGTTGTCATCGCTTCTGGGCTGGTAGAAGTAGACGAAGGCCTTGTCGGTCAGCTGGCCGCCGCACAATCCGGCCGCGACCGTACCCTTGACGGTGGTGACCTGGGTGTTGTTCACCAGCCGCACCCCTCTGGGCTTGAGCTTGTAGTACTGCTCGTGGCCCGGCAGCACCATGGCCTGGCGCAGATCGAACTCGGTGGTGAAGGCGCTGAGGCCGTTGGCGGCGATGGTGAAGGCATCCAGCTTGAGTTCGCTGCTGGGCACCTCCAGCGGCTTGATCACCCCATCATCCCGTTTGACGTAGGAGTAGGGAGTGCCGTCCAGAAACTGGTTGGCGACCTCCCGTCCGTCCAGCACCCGCAGCCGCATCTGGCTGTAGTCGCCGGGAACCACGCTCTGGCTGGCCAGCAGCGGGCGGCTGACGGAGCCCTGGTAGTGCAGCAGGTCTATGTAGGTGAACAGCGGCCGGCCCGCACTGTCGAGCGGGATGGTTTCGCCGCTCGGGGTGCAGCCATCGTCCTGGGCCGAGGTGAGAAAACTGGCAGTGGTCCAGCTCTGCTCGGTGCCGGCGACGGGGTGGATGCTGATGTTGGCGACGGCGATGCAGACCTTGCTGACTGCATCCACCGGGGCGTCGGAGAAGGCCAGCGAGAGCTGGGCCTGTTGCGGGCTGTTGTTGTCGCCGCCGCCTCCGCCGCCACAGGCGGTGAGCAGGGCGGTCAGGCCGATCAGGGTCAAGGGTTTCATGGCGTCCATTCCGGTTGTGAAGACAACCCTACTCTAGTCGAGCGACGGCAATGGCGGGGGTGGCAGCTTGCGTGAAAAGGACGAGCTCGGTGCGCCAGCCCAATGAAATCAAGGGTCAGCTTTGAACGGCGCCAGTCATGGCTGCGAAAGAGATTGTCGGAGGTGGCTGGGACACTGATTGGGCGAGGCCCAATCAGGCTTCCAGCAGCCGGGTGGGCCAGCCCATCTTCTGCTGGCGTTCCACCTCGAAGCGCAACTCGCTGGCGCGCAGGTAGTGCTCGTCCAGCCAGCCGCTCGGCAGGGTCAGGGTCAGCGCATCTTCATCGGCTTCGAGGGTGAAGCGGGGCACTGTGCCTTGGGTGCGGCGCATGCAGAGGATCAGCGCGATGCGCAGGATGCGGGCCAGCCGGATCGCCTGGCGACCGGTGACGGCACCCTGCTTCTCCAGCGGTTCCAGCTTGAATTCGTCCCGCTGGTTGAACAGCAAGGCCGACAACAGCTTCTTCTGGGCCGGGGTAAAGCCAGGCATGTCGATGTTGTCGATGATGTAGGCGGCGTGTTGCGGCGCCTTCTTGTACTCGATGCACAGACCGATCTCGTGCAGCAGGGCTGCGTAGCGCAGGATCGGGCGACCGTAGCGCTTCGAGAGTCGCCAGGCCGGCTGCAGCTGGTTGAACGCCTCGACGGCGGTGTCGCGCACCCGTTCGGCGTGTTCCTTGTCCAGCTGGTAGCGGTTGATCAGGCTGTCGGCGGTGCGATCACGGGCATCACAGTCGTGATTGTTGCCGAGCAGGCCGTAGATCAGGCCCTCGCGCAGGGCGCCACCCGCCAGGGTCATGCTCTCGATGTTGAGGGTTTCGAAGATGGCGATCAGAATGGCGAGACCGGAGGGGAATACGGTCAGCCGTTCGGCCGCCAGTCCTTCCAGTTGCAGCTGGTCGAGCTTGCCGCAGGCGATGGCCTGACCCATCAGCTCCTGCAGCTTGGGCAGGGTGACCCGCTCGCTCTTCCCTTGTGCCAGCATGATCTCCTGCAGCGCCTGCACCGTGCCGGAGGCACCGACACAGGTACGCCAGCCGAGCGCACGATAATCTTCCGCCACCTTCTCCAGCACCGCCTTGGCGGCGGCGATGGCCTGCTTGAAGCGGGCCTCGGAGAGCTCGCCGTCACCGAAGTAGTTGTTGAGCCAGGTGACGCAGCCCATGTGCAGGCTGTTGAGCAGTTTTGCTTCGCTGTGCTCGCCGATCACCAGTTCGGTGCTGGCGCCGCCGATGTCGATCACCAACCGGTTGCCTTCGCCGGCCGAGGTCCAGGAGACCCCTTCATAGATGGTCTTGGCCTCTTCCTCGCCCGAGATGATCTCGATGCTGTGGTTGAGCACCCGTTCCGCTTCGCTAAGGAACTCGTCGACGTTGGTGGCAAGGCGCAGGGTGGCGGTGCCCACTACCCGGATGTTGTCGGCCGGAATGTCCTGCAACTGTTCGGAGAACAGACGCAGACAGTCCCAGCCCCGCTCCATGGCGGCACGGCTGAGACGAAACTCCGGATCGAGCCCGGCGGCGAGGCGAACCTTGCGCTTGACCTTGGTGACGGTGCGCAGGGCACCGGCGACCTCGCGCACCACCAGCATATGAAAGCTGTTGGAGCCGAGGTCGATGGCGGCATAGAGCGGCGAGTTGTGCAACTGGGCCAGTCCTTTCAGCTCTTGCGGGGCGGACGACGGCGGTTGTTGCTGTTGCCACCGCCCTGGCGATCGCGCATGTTGCGATTCACTGGCTGACGGTTGCGGAACACCCGCTTCGGTGCGGTCACGTCATCCAGCAGCGCTTCGCGGTCATACTTGCTGACCGGGATCGGGTGGTGGATGTACTCCTCGATGGCTGGCAGGTTGAAGGCATAGTCTTCACAGGCCAGGCTGATGGAGTGACCGCTCTTGCCGGCACGACCGGTACGACCGATGCGGTGTACGTAGTCTTCGGCGTCGTCGGGCAGGTCATAGTTGAAGACGTGGGTCACGTCCGGGATGTGCAGACCACGGGCGGCCACGTCGGTGGCAACCAGGATGTCGACCGTGCCCTTGGTGAAGTCTTCCAGGATCTTCATCCGCTTCTTCTGCGGCACGTCACCGGTCAGCAGGCCGACACGGTGGCCGTCGTTCTCCAGCCAGGCATGAACGTCTTCACAGACGTGCTTGGTGTTGGCGAAGACGATGGCTTTCTCCGGCCACTCCTCTTCCATCAGGGAGAGCAGCAGCAACATCTTGTCTTCGTTGGAGGGATAGAACAGCTCCTCCTTGATCCGCACGCCGGTCATCTGCTTCGGCTCGATCTGTACATGTTCCGGGTGGTTCATGTGTTCGTAGGCCAGCTCCTGTACCCGCAGGGAGAGGGTGGCGGAGAACAGCATGCTCAGACGCTCGGTAGCGGGCGGCATGCGGCGGAACAGGAAACGGATGTCCTTGATGAAGCCGAGATCGAACATGCGATCCGCTTCGTCCAGCACTACGACCTGAATATTGCTCAGATCGATGACCTTGGACTTGAAGTAGTCGATGATGCGGCCGGTGGTGCCGATCAGGATGTCGACCCCTTGCTCCAGCACGGCCAGCTGCTTGTCGTACCCTTCACCACCGTAGGCGAGGCCGAGCTTGAGGCCGGTCGAGGCGGACATGCTCTCCGCGTCGTTGTAGATCTGGACCGCCAGCTCCCGGGTCGGGGCCATGATGATGGCGCGCGGCTGGTTGATGAGGCGCGGCTTGGTCAGCGGATGGGTCAACAAATAGTTGAAGGTGGCGGCCAGGAAGGCAAGGGTTTTGCCGGTCCCTGTCTGGGCCTGACCGGCGAGGTCATGACCTTCTACCAGCAGTGGCAGAGACAGTGCCTGGATGGGGGTGCAATAGTGAAATCCCTTTGATTCCAGACCAGCCAGAACTTCGGGTTCGAGGCCCATTTGGGCGAATTTGTCGGTCGTTAAATGTGTTTTGCTCATGGCGGTAGGTTATCAGGTTAGGCTTGCAATAATAAACAGGATCATTTCAAATAGGGCAACTATTGCCTTTGTTGATACGTCAATAAAGCCTTAATTACTGACTGGAGTTGGAGATGAGTGACAAGATTGTTCAGCTGAGCGATGCCAGCTTCGAGGCAGATGTAATCAAAGCCGATGGCGCCGTTCTGGTCGACTTCTGGGCCGAATGGTGTGGTCCGTGCAAGATGATTGCCCCGATCCTGAACGAAGTCGCCCAAGAGTATGCCGGTCGCGTGACCGTGGCGAAATTGAACATCGACCATAACGCCGACACTCCGCCCAAGTATGGCATTCGTGGTATTCCGACCCTCTTGCTGTTCAAGAATGGCGAAGTGGCAGCGACCAAGGTCGGTGCCCTGTCCAAGACTCAGCTGAAAGAGTTCCTGGACGGTAACCTGTAATAATCAAAGAGGAGCGCATTGCAATAATGCGCTCCTTCTGTTTTATCACCTAGACGCTCACCCCGATTGGTGCTAATTTATCGCTCGTTTGCTAACCTTTTTGCCTGACTCTTTGCTCACACATCAGCCTGGCAAATCAAATCCGATCAGCATCAATCCAGCAGACTGTCTCCTCATTTCAATCCTTGCTTACAGACTTTCACCACTATGAATCTGACTGAATTAAAGAACACTCCTGTGTCCGAGCTGGTACAGCTTGGCGAATCCATGGGGTTGGAAAATCTGGCTCGGGCGCACAAGAAAGACATTATTTTCGCGATCCTCAAGGCGCACGCCAAGGGTGGCGAGGATATCTTTGGCGACGGTGTGCTGGAAATCCTGACCGATGGTTTCGGCTTCCTGCGTAGTGCAGACGGCTCCTACCTGGCCGGCCCGGACGACATCTATGTCTCCCCGAGCCAGATCCGCCGTTTCAACCTGCGTACCGGCGATACCATCTCCGGCAAGATCCGGCCGCCAAAAGAGGGCGAACGCTACTTCGCGCTGCTCAAGGTCAACGAGGTCAACTACGACCGTCCGGAAAACTCCCGCAACAAGATCCTGTTTGAAAACCTCACTCCGCTGCACGCCAACGAGCGTCTGCGCATGGAGCGTGGCAACGGTTCCACCGAAGACATCACCGCCCGCGTACTGGACCTGGCTTCCCCGATCGGTAAAGGCCAGCGCGGTCTCATCGTCGCACCGCCCAAGGCCGGTAAGACCATGCTGCTGCAGAACATCGCCCAGAGCATCGCCTACAACCATCCTGACTGCGAACTGATCGTCCTGCTGATCGACGAGCGTCCGGAAGAAGTGACCGAGATGCAGCGCATGGTGAAGGGTGAAGTGATCGCTTCCACCTTCGACGAGCCGGCTTCCCGTCACGTCCAGGTCGCCGAGATGGTGATCGAGAAGGCCAAGCGCCTGGTCGAGCACAAGAAGGACGTGGTGATCCTGCTGGACTCCATCACCCGTCTGGCCCGTGCCTACAACACAGTCATCCCGTCATCCGGCAAGGTACTGACCGGTGGTGTGGACGCCAACGCCCTGCACCGTCCGAAGCGCTTCTTCGGTGCCGCGCGCAATGTCGAAGAGGGCGGCAGCCTGACCATCATCGCCACCGCGCTGATCGATACCGGCTCCAAGATGGATGAAGTCATCTACGAAGAGTTCAAGGGTACCGGCAACATGGAACTGCACCTCTCGCGCAAGATTGCCGAGAAGCGCGTCTACCCGGCCATCGACATCACTCGCTCCGGCACCCGCAAGGAAGAGCTGCTGACCACCGGCGACGAGCTGCAGAAGATGTGGATCCTGCGCAAGATTGTGCACCCGATGGGCGAGATCGACGGCATCGAGTTCCTGATCGACAAGTTGGCCATGACCAAGACCAACGACGAGTTCTTCGACGCCATGCGGCGCCAGCAGAAGTAACCGACTCGAAAATCATCAAACCGCGGCCCAGGTCGCGGTTTTTGTTTATCTATTTTACGGTCGCCTGAGTAGTATGAAACCTCGATGTCACAAGGATAGGGACGTCATGAAGCATGTACTCCTGATATTGCTGAGCTGGCTGCTGGTGCTGCCGGTCGGGGCTGCCGAGACGCAGCCGCCCCGGACGACACTGGTGGCCGACGAGGGGCTGCAGGGTCACCTCGACTATCTGACCGGCCGGCTGCAGCTGGGGCAGTTTGCCGCCATCGACACCCTGCTGGACTCCCTGGCGGTGGGGCAGCGGGAGTATCTGTTGTGCCAGCTGCTGGCCACCCTCAATAGCCAGCCCAGGGCCACCAGCCCACAACTGCTGGCCTGGGTGCGCGCCCAGTCGTTCAAGGCCCCCAGCTGGCTGGTGGAAAAAGAGGTGGACGGCTTTCTGGTGCAGCAACCCGCCTACGACTTTGCCGCCGCCGCGCGGCAGGTGTTGAGCCGCTGGCAGCAGCAGGCCTGGCAGGACAACTATCGCCAGCAGCTGGAAGAGGGCACGTTCGAGTTCAAGCAGATCTACAACAGCCGCAATCCTGATCTGGCCCAGCAGCAGCAGGCGCTGCTGACGGTACTCGATCGGCAGCCGCTCCCGCTCCTGCAACGGGAGGCGCACACGCTGGCCGCCATGAGCATCTTCCTGCCCGACAACCGGCTGCTGCGGCTGCTGGCCGAGCGTACCGGTGACAGCGCCCTCTATCAGAAGCTGTGGCATCAACCGGCGGATCACGACAGCGTGGCCGCGCTCGCCAGCGTGGGCCGCTTTCATCAGGGCCAGACGGCCAGCGATCTGCTGATTGCCGCCAGTCGCAATGTCCGTCTGAAGCTGCCCGCTTTGCAGCAACTCAGTCAACTTTCGCCGCTGCCGGACACGGCCCAGCAGTTCCTGCTGGCGGAGCTGGGCAATCGCCAATACAGCGGTCAGGTGGCCAGCCTGCTGCTGCAGATGGACGAACCCAGGCTGCTGGCCCAGCTTGCCGATCGGCTGACCCGGCAGGAAAAGCGCCATGCAAGTCCGGTGATGCTGCCCGATTCGGGTACACCCGCCGCCCGCCCAGGGTTATAATGCGGCATCGCCTGAACACAGGGTACCTGCATGAAATACAAGGATTTGCGTGATTTCATCGCGCAGCTGGAACAAAGCGGACAACTCAAGCGCATCAGCCGCGAGATAGACCCCTATCTGGAGATGACCGAGATCAGCGACCGCACCCTGCGGGCGGGCGGGCCTGCCCTGCTGTTTGAAAATCCCAAGGGTTACGCCATGCCGGTGCTGACCAACCTGTTCGGCACCCCGGACCGGGTCGCCATGGGCATGGGCCAGCCCAACGTGGCCGCCCTGCGCCAGGTGGGGATCTGGCTCTCCTACCTGAAGGAGCCGGAGCCGCCCCGTGGCTTCAAGGAGCTGATGGAGAAGCTGCCGATCTTCAAGCAGGTGCTCAACATGCCGACCAAACGGCTCTCCTCTGCCCCCTGTCAGCAGCGGGTGCTGGAGGGAGAGGCGGTCGATCTGGACCAGATCCCGATCCAGCACTGCTGGCCCGGCGACGTGGCCCCGCTGGTGACCTGGGGTCTGACCATCACCCGTGGCCCCTACAAGAAGCGGCAGAACCTCGGCATCTATCGCCAGCAGAAGATCGGCAAGAACAAGCTGATCATGCGCTGGCTGGATCACCGCGGCGGTGCCATCGATTTTCGCGAGTGGCAGGAGGCCCACCCGGGTGAACGCTTCCCGGTGGTGGTGGCGCTCGGTGCCGATCCGGCGACCATCCTCGGCGCGGTGACGCCGGTGCCGGATACCCTCTCCGAATACGCCTTTGCCGGTCTGCTGCGCGGCAGCCGCACCGAGGTAGTAAAAGCCATCAGCTGCGATCTGGAGGTGCCCGCCAGCGCCGAGATCGTGCTGGAAGGCTATCTGGAGCCGGGCGAAATGGCCCCCGAAGGGCCTTATGGCGATCACACCGGCTACTACAACGAGGTGGATGAGTTCCCGGTCTTTACCATCACCCACATGACGATGCGCAAGGATGCCATCTACCACAGCACCTACACCGGCCGTCCGCCCGATGAGCCGGCGGTGCTGGGGGTGGCGCTCAACGAGGTGTTCGTGCCGCTGTTGCAGAAGCAGTTCCCCGAGATCGTGGACTTCTACCTGCCGCCGGAGGGGTGCTCCTACCGGATGGCGGTGGTGACCATCAAGAAGCGCTACCCTGGCCACGCCAAGCGGGTGATGCTGGGGGTCTGGTCCTTCCTGCGCCAGTTCATGTACACCAAGTTCGTGATCGTCTGTGACGACGACATCAATGCCCGCGACTGGAAGGACGTGATCTGGGCCATCACCACTCGGATGGACCCGGCCCGTGACACCACCCTGATCGAGCACACCCCGATCGACTACCTGGACTTCGCCTCGCCGGTCTCCGGCCTTGGCTCCAAGATGGGGCTGGATGCCACCAACAAGTGGCCGGGGGAGACCAATCGCGAGTGGGGCCAGCCCATCGTCCAGGACGAGGCGGTGAAGCAGAAGATCGATGCCCTCTGGGACGAGCTGAACATTCTCGGCTGAAGACCGGCGGCAGGCCCGACGGGCCGTGCCGCCTGGCCGGGATGCAAAAGATTGATGCCATTTGAGCTGAATTGGGTATGCTCGACTGACCTGACCACTTTGCTGGTCGCCAGTCCACAGTGAATCAAGAGCGAAAGCGGGCCGAGCGAGCCCGTCACAAGGATAAGAATGCAACGTATCAAGTGCCGCGTAGAGGAACTGCGCGAATATGTCGACACCATCTGGCACGTGGCCCTGACGCCGCTGCAAGAGGTCAGCTTCAAGCCGGGCCAGTATCTGCTGGTAGTGATGAGCGATTCGGACAAGCGTCCCTTCTCCATCGCCAACTCGCCGACCCGCCCGGACATGCTGGAGCTGCAGATCGGCGCCACCCCGGAAAACGCCTATGCCGGCCAGGTGCTGGCCCGCATGCGCGAGCAGGGGGAGATCGAGATTGAACTGGCGGCGGGCAAGGCCTTCCTGCGGGAAGAGTCACCCCGGCCGCTGATCCTGATGGCCGGTGGCACCGGTTTCTCCTATGCCCGCTCCATTCTGGAATACCTGATCGATACCGGCAGTAAGCGCCCGGTGTTCTTCTACTGGGGCGTGCGCCAGGCGCACTGGCTCTACGAGCAGGAGCAGATGCAGCAGTGGGAGCGCGACTACGCCCCGCTCACCTTCATCCCGGTGGTGCAGGAGCCGGAAGCGGACTGGACCGGCAAGACCGGGCTGGTGCACAAGGCCATCATGGATGACTTCGTCAGCCTGCACGACTACGACATCTATGTTGCCGGCCGTTTCGAGATGGCGGGCGCGGCGCGGGAGGAGTTCAAGATCCTGGGTGCCGAGCCAGAACGCATCTTCGGCGACGCCTACGAATTCATCTGAGTTCGGCATGAGGCCGGTCCCATAGCGTGACCGAGGAGGCCTCGCTGAGTTAGCCTGCTGCTTGCCCTGCAGCAGGCTAGAAACAACAAACCCCAGCCTGGCTGGGGTTTGCTTTATGGGTGACCTGCGTTATTCGCCCTTGGCACCGAGCTGCTGCTCGAGCTGGGCCAGCTTGGCCTCGAGCGCGGTCAGCTTCTCGCGGGTGCGCAGCAGCACCTTGGTCTGCACGTCAAACTCTTCGCGACTGACCAGGTCCAGCTTGCCCAGCTGGGACTGCAGCACCTGACGGATCTTCTTCTCCACCTCTTCACCCATGCTGCGAATGCCGGGCGGCAGGGAGTTGTGCACCTGTTTGGCGATCTCTTCCAGTTTCTTCGGGTCGATCATGTGGTTCTCCTTAAGCAATGCGCCATTCTACCGGCAATTGATCCGCTTTGCCGAGATCGAGGGTCGCTTTTTGCCAGCTGCCATACGGGCCGTCGCTGGTCGGGTCTGGTATTCGGGATGAAGCTGTTAACCTATCGAGTCCCGTTTCTATTCCAATTCCTTGATGCTGTACACAAAAAAAGCAGATCAGATGACCGACCAGAGGCTTAATAATTGTTGCGTTGCTGTTAAGATGTACCGGTCGGGTTCTCACCCAACTCAGTCAGCATTTCATGGATAACAACTAAAAAGAGATAAGGATATGAAAAAGAAGCTAATTTACGCCGCGGTTGTCAGTGCTATGCTGGCTGGCTGTGGTGGCAGTGACGATAACAAAGGCGACACCTCCAGCTATCTCGACTATCTGTTGACCGGTTCCAACGCTGTGCGCCCCAGTGCTCTGGCAGCCCGGGCCAGCGATGGCACCCTGAAATTCTCCACCGAAACGGCAGATCTCTCCAACCCGGTCTCGGCCATGTCGACCCTGGATGGCTGGTCCACGACCCAGGCAATCCAGATCGTGCCCGTGACCTCGTCCGGCATCCAGGTGCAGGCCCCGGCCGCGGCGGAGTTTGCCGCTTCGGTCGCGCCGCTCTACCTGCTGGAGCTGAGCTTTGACAGCGCCGCCCTGCGCCCGAACGGCGTGAAGAAGGTGCTGACCTACGGGGTGGACTTCGTGGTGGCCGCTTCGGCCGGAAAACTGAACCTGGTGCCGCTCAAGCCGCTGAATCCCTCCTCCTACTACATGATCGTGGCCACCGACTCCCTCAAGGACAGCAGCGGCAACGCGGTCAAGGCCGGCAACGACTACGGCAACTACAAGAACAACGTCGGCAGCAATGCCCAGGAGCAGACCATCAATGGTCTGATCGCCCTGCAGGAAGGGCTGTTCAAGGCTGCCACCGGCGTCTCCACCGATCACGTCATCTTCTCCGACTGGTTCGGTACCCAGTCTGGCGCCGACGTGCTGGTCGCGGTGAAAGGGGCTGCGGCGTCCGTGCTGAAGAGCCCGACCCTGGATGCGGCCGCCCTGTGGAAGCAGGATGCCAAGGGCAACACCAGCCTGCCGGGCACCTATACCCTGAGCGTGACCGGCAGCAATGCCTTCCTGACCCAGCTGGACGCCGAGCAGTTCCTGCCGCAGGAGCAGAAAGATGCGCTGGCCACCGCCTTCGGCCCAGGCGCCCCGCTCAACCCGATTGCTCAAGCGACCAAGGTCTATACCGGCATCGTCAAACTGCCTTACTTCCTCTCCTCGCCGGCTACTGCCGGTTCCTGGGACAAGGCCAAGACCCAGTCCTGGCACGGTGCCATCCCTAGCCTGTACGCCATCGCCAATGCCCTGAAAGCGGGCGACAGCGAAGTGATCGCCGGGCTGGTGGGGGCGGGTGTGGATCCGGCCTTGCTGGCGACGCTGATTGCCGATCCGACCCGTCAGGCAGAGCTGCTGGCCGAGGCGAGCAAGCTGATCGGGGTGACCCTCACCTCCGGCGGCAAGCCGCTGGATGCCGAGCAGAACATCGGCCGCTTCAACCCGCTGCCCAAGCTGGAAGAGGTGCAGTCGGTGCCGATGCGGGTCTTCGCCAAGGATGCCCTCAATACCATCACCGACGTGATCATCTATCAGCACGGTGTCACCTCGGTGAAAGAGAACGCCTATGCACTGGCGCTGGGTCAGATCTATGCCGGCATGCAGGCAGGCAAGAAGGTAGCGCTGGTGGTGATCGATCACCCGCTGCATGGCGAGCGCGGCTTCGCCCTGAGCGGCAGCATGGCGACCGTGACCACCTCCGAAAATCCGACCCCGTATCTGAACCTGAGCTACCTGACCGTGGCCCGCGACAACCTGAAACAGAGCGTGGCGGATCTGCTGGGCCTGCGTCTGGCGGTCGGTCTGGCCAATGCCAAGGGTGCTCTGGGCGTGGCTGGCATCAAGGTGCACTTCCTGGGCCACTCCCTGGGTGCCATCTCCGGTACCAACCTGCTGGCGGTTGCCAACCAGCCGATCGGCAATGCGCAGGCGGATGCCCTGTTCAAGTTCGACACCGGCGGCCTGGCCATGCCGGGTGGCGGCATCGCGCCGCTGCTGCTGAACTCGCCGACCTTCGGTCCGACCATCAAGATGGGCGTGCTGACCAGCGGCAGTGCCGAGCTGAAAGCGGGCTTCACCGCCTACGCGCCCAACTGCAAGACCGCGGTGCCGACCTGCTTCGTCAACGAGTTCCTGCCAAGCCTGAGCACTACCCAGCAGGCGGCAGCGGCCAGCACGTTGCAGAGCTACAGCTTCGCGGCCCAGTCGGTGCTGGATTCTGCTGACCCGATCAACCTCGGCCGAGGCATCCAGAGCAGCTTCCCGCTGTTCGCCACCGAGATCGTCGGCGATGGCGCGCTGAGCCTGTCTGACCAGGTGATCCCGAACAGCATCGCCTCCGCCCCGCTGGGTGGTACCGAGCCGCTGTTCAAGGTGCTGGCACTGCAGCCGCTGACCGCCACCGGTGCGGCCAGCCACAACGCGGCCCGTTTCGTGGCCGGTGGCCACAGCTCGTTGCTGGCGCCGGACGAGAACTTCGACCCGAGCGGCGATGTGACCACCGAGATGCAGTCCCAGTTCGCCAGCTTCTTCATGAGCGGCGGTACTGCGGTCAAGGTGACTGACGGCAGTCTGCTCAAGCAGTAAGCCAGTCGGCCAATAAAAACGCCGCCCCTCGGGGCGGCGTTTTGTTTTCCAGCATCGCGCTTGTCGCTGGTTCAGGCAGGTCTTGTCGGTGGCTGAGCAGCTTGAGCTTGCTGCACCTCGATGACCATTACCACTCAGGCGGGTTGGTGGTGTCTGTCCAGCCAGCCTTGCAGCAGCCCGACCAGCAGACCGGCCAGGTGAGCCATGTTGGCGGTGCGGGTGCCGAGCAGATCGAAGAAGCCGAGTGCCAGCCAGAACAGCATGAAGCCCATCAGCGCCGGTGGCAGGGTGAGGCCGCAGGCCGGCTGCAACTTGCTGCGCAGCCAGCAGTAGCCGAGCAGGGCATAGACCACCCCGGAGAGGCCGCCAAACAGCGGGCCGCTGGCGAAGAACTCGGCCAGGTTGGGCAGGGCGGCGCCTACCAGCAGCAGGATCAGCAGCTTGCCGCTGCCGAGCCGTTGTTCGATCTGGCCCCCCAGATACCACCACCACAGCAGGTTGAACACCAGATGCAGCACCGAGAAGTGGATGAAGGCCGGAGTGAAGTAGCGCCACGCCTGCCAGTCGGTGAACTGGGCCAGGGTCGGGTGGAAGGCCAGCTCATCGAAGATCGGCAGGCCGATGGCATCGAGTCCGTAGATGGCCAGACAGGCGATGATCACCACCAGGGTCAGCGGCCCGGCCTGATGCAGGAAGTCGGTGACCGGGTCGGTCATCCCCTTGCTGTAGTCGATGCGGGCATCGGCCCGGCCGGATTGCCAGGAGGCTTCCATGTAGCGGGGGTGGGTCGGCTCGGCCAGGAAGCGTTTCACCTCCAGCTGGGCCTGGGCGAGGCGCTGTTCGTCCGCCAGCCAGACCGAGACGCCAAGCTCGGACTGGGTCAGTTCGCATGAGATGCCGAGGGTGGAGAGATAGTCCACCAGCGCCTGGGCCATGCGGGCATTGTCGAGCACCAGCAGCTGGATCATGCGTCGCCCGCCTGGATCGGGAACTCCCTGCGCCACGCCTCGAAGCCGCCATCCAGGCTGTAGACCTCATCGTACCCCTGTTGCAGCAGGTACTGGGCGGCACCCTGGCTGCTGTTGCCGTGATAGCACATCACGATCACCGGGGTATCGAAGTCCACCTCGTTCATGAAACGCACCAGGGTGCCGTTGGTGAGGTGGAAGGCGCCGACCGCGTGGGCCGTCTCGAACGACTGGGGGTCGCGAATATCCACGAGGCGGGCTGCACCGGCGGCAAGCTTCTGGTGGGCATCATGGGCACTGATATGGGCAAACTGGTCCATTAACATGTCCTGCGAATAGGTGATTGAGGGTCAGTTTACCGCAAGCGGGGGCCGGCGCTAAGCCCGCAATGTATCCGGTTATTGCCGTGACCGATCGCAATTTCCTTCAATACCGGGGGCGGGGTGCCGGCTAGGCTGGGGGCTCCTTTTGTCGATACGAGCGTTATTCATGGAGACGAGTCTGCTGTTATCCATGGCCGGGTTTGCCCTGGCCATGTCCATCACCCCGGGGCCGGTCAATCTGGTCGCCCTCGGCAGCGGCGCCAGGCACGGCTTTGCGGCCAGCCTGCGCCACGTGGTCGGGGCGACCCTGGGGTTCATTCTGTTGCTGCTGTTGATGGGACTGGGGCTGGGCGCCACCCTGCTGCAATGGCCGCTGGCGGCGGATGCACTGCGCTGGGCCGGGGTGATCTTTCTCGGCTGGATGGCCTGGCAGCTGCTGGTGGACAGTGGCCGGGTGGAAGGGGTCGACGGGGTGGCCCCCTCCTTCTGGTACGGGGCACTGATGCAGTGGCTCAACCCCAAGGCCTGGCTCGCCGCCAGCATGGGGATGGGCGCCTATGGCAGTGCGGGCGGGGTGGGGCAGGTGGCCCTGTTCAGCGGCCTCTACCTGGTCATCTGTCTGTGCTCCATCGCCTGCTGGGCCTATGCCGGCAGCCGATTGCAGGGGGTGCTGCTCGCGCCGCAGCGGCTGCGCTGGTTCAACCGGGCGATGGCGCTGTTGCTGCTGCTCTGCGCCGCCTATCTGGTGCGCTAGCCCAGCCGGGTCAGCTGATTGCGGTAGTGACCCGGGGTGGCAGCCACCCGCCGCTTGAACTGGCGCTGGAAGTGGGCCTGATCGGCAAAACCGCTGGCCAGCGCCACCTCTGCCAGAGGCTCTCCCCGCCTGAGCAGGGTGCGGGCATGGCGGATGCGCTGATCGAGCAGGTAGGCGTGGGGCGTCATGCCGTAATGGCGGCTGAAGCTGCGCACGAAGTGAGAGGGGGTGAGCCCTGCCACTGTACTCAATTGCGCGAGGGTGAGGGGGCTGCTGCAGTCGTCCTGCATCAGTTCGGCGGCCCGCTGCAGGTGCTGCGGCGGCCGATCGTCCCAGCTGGCCGGGGTGAGCCTGGCCAGCAACTGGCGACTGAACTGGTGGCAGGCCACCTCGCGCGCGAGCGGCTCCGACTCCTGCCACAGCTGCCGGTGGAGCCGGCACAGCCCCTGATAGAGCCAGGGATCCCGGCTTGCGGTCATGTCGAAGGGGAGAAACGTGTCGCCCAGCCCCGCCTCTTCCTGCTGGCGCTGCAGCCAGCCGGTATCGAGATAGAACATCAGATAGGACCAGGGCTCATCCGCAATCGGGTTGCAGGCGTGAACCTCTTCCGGGTTCATCAGCACCAGGTGGCCGCGGCCGACCTCCTGCCGGCTGCGCTGGTTGAGATAGTGGCTGTGGCCGCCGGTGATGGCGCCGATGGAGAAGTGGGGGTGGCTGTGCTTGTCATAGCAGACGCGGCGGCCATCCTGCACCGCCCGCGCCTCGATGAAAGGCAGGGCCGGATCGTGCCAGAAACTGTGGTGATCCGGCGCCGTGTCGGCCCTGCTCATGGGTCAGCCGCCGAGATAGGCCTGGCGGACGGCCGGGTTGGCCAACAGGGCCGCCCCCGTGTCCTGCAGTACCACGTGGCCGTTCTCCAGCACATAGCCGCGATCGGCCAGCTTGAGCGCCTGGTTGGCGTTCTGCTCCACCAGGAAGATGGTCATGCCGTCGCGGCGCAGCTGCTCTATGGTGTCGAAGATCTGCTGGATGACGATGGGGGCCAGCCCCAGCGAGGGTTCATCCAGCAGCAGCAGGCGCGGCTTGCTCATCAGGGCGCGGCCGATGGCCAGCATCTGCTGCTCGCCGCCGGACATGGTGCCGGCGCGCTGCTCCAGGCGCTCGTGCAGGCGGGGGAACAGGGTGAAAATCTGATCCAGCAGGCCGCGCTGCTCGGCCTTGTCGACGAAGAAGGCCCCCATCAGCAGGTTCTCCTCCACCGTCAGGCGAGCGAAGATGCGGCGCCCCTCCGGCACCACGGCGATGTCCTTGCGCATGATGCGGGCGGTGGAGAGCGAGTCTATCTGCTCTCCCTCGAACCAGATGGAGCCGCTGCTGGGCTTGGGCTCGCCGCACAGGGTCATCAGCAAGGTTGTCTTGCCGGCGCCGTTGGCGCCGATCAGGGTGACGATTTCCCCCTCTTGTACCTGGACGCTGACGTCGTGCAGCGCCTGAATTTTGCCGTAGTGGGTCGATACGTTGCGAAGTTCTAACATCTTTTTGTCCTTACGACTCGCCCAGATAGGCCTTGATCACTGCCGGATTGCTGCGGATCTCGTCCGGCTTGCCGTGGGCCAGCGGGGTGCCCTGGTTGACCACGAAGATGCGGTTGGAGATCTCCATCACCAGCTTCATGTCGTGCTCGATCAGCAGCACCGAGACCCCGAACTCGTCCCGCAGGTTGGAGATGAGCTCGTTCAGCTCGTCGGTCTCGTGGGGGTTGAGGCCGGCGGCCGGCTCGTCCAGCATCAGCAGCTCGGGCCGGGTCGCCATGCAGCGGGCAATCTCGAGCCGGCGCTGCTGGCCATAAGCCAGGTTGCCGGCGGCGCGGTTGGCGAGATCTTTGAGCCCCACCTTCTCCAGCCAGAAGGCGGACTGCTCCAGCCCCTCCCGTTCGGCGCGGCGAAAGGCCGGGGTCTTGAACAGCCCGGCCAGAAAGCCGGTGTTGAGGTGCCTGTGCTGGGCTACCAGCAGGTTTTCCACCGCCGTCATGTCCTTGAACAGTCGCACGTGCTGAAAGGTGCGCACTATGCCCTTGCGGGCGATGAGGTGACCGGGCAGCCCCTGGATCTCCTCGCCCTTGTAGCGGATGATGCCGCCGCTCGGGCGGTAGAAACCGGTCAGGCAGTTGAAGACGGTGGTCTTGCCCGCTCCGTTGGGGCCTATGATGGAGATCACCTCCCCCTTGTCCACGTCCAGCTTGACGCCGTTGACCGCCAGCAGGCCCCCGAAGCGCATCGACAGATCAGAAACTTCCATTAACTTCTGATTGGCACTCATTTCTTTAACTCCAGATGCGGACGGGTCATCGGCAGCAATCCCTGTGGCCGCCAGATCATCATGAACACCATCAAGAGGCCGAACATCAGCATGCGGTACTCGTTGAACTCGCGCGCCAGCTCAGGCAGCACCGTCATCACGATGGCGGCCAGCACCACCCCGATCTGGGAGCCCATGCCGCCCAGCACCACGATGGCGAGCACGATGGCCGACTCGATGAAGACGAAGGACTCCGGGCTGATGAAGCCTTGGCGCGAGGCGAAGAAGCTGCCGGCGAAGCCTGCGAAGCAGGCACCAATGGTGAAGGCGGTCAGCTTGATGATGGTGGGGTTGAGCCCCAGCGACTTGCAGGCGATCTCGTCTTCCCGCAATGCCTCCCAGGCGCGGCCGAGCGGCATGCGCAGCAGGCGGTTGATGACGAACAGGGTGGCGATCACCAGCACCAGCGCCATCAGGTAGAGGAATATCACCTTGTGGTTGGCGTTGTAGGCGATGCCGAAGAACTCGTGGAAGGTCTCGAAGCCGCCATCCTTGACGGTGCGGTTGAACTCCAGACCGCCCAGGGTCGGCTTGGGAATGCCGGAGATGCCGTTCGGGCCGCCGGTCAGGCTGGTCATGTTGTTGAGCAGGATGCGGATGATCTCGCCAAAGCCCAGGGTGACGATGGCCAGATAATCCCCTCGCAGCCGCAGCACCGGGAAGCCGAGCAAAAAGCCGAAGGTGGCCGCCGTCAGCCCGGCGATGGGCAGGCACTCCCAGAAGCTGAGCCCGAAGTAGCTGTTGAGCAGGGCATAGCTGTAGGCGCCGACCGCGTAGAAGCCGACATAGCCGAGATCGAGCAGGCCGGCGAGGCCGACCACCACGTTCAGGCCGAGGCCCAGCATGATGTAGATGAGGGCCAGGGTGGCCAGATCGATGGCACCACGCGAGGCCATGAAGGGCCAGCTCACCGCGAACAGCAGCACCAGCACGGCGGTGAGGTTATAGAGCTTGGGGGCCTCTTCGGGGCTCGGCAGCACCAGCTTGGTGAAGCCGACCGAGAAGCCGCTGATGGAGGCCTGAAACAGCCTGGATATCTGGCCGCGGAGCATCTGGAACCAGAACACCAGGGTGGCGCCGCCCAGCAGCCAGGTCAGCGACACGTCGAGCCGGCTGGTCACCAGCAGGCGAGTACCGTCGGTTTCGAGCTTGAAGCCGAGCAGCCAGAAGGAGAGCACCAGCAGCACCAGGCTGGCGATGCAGGCATGAATGAATTGTTTTTTCATACCTTTTCCACCTCCGGGCGGCCGAGAATACCGGTCGGCATAAACAGCAGCACGCCGATCAGCAGGGCAAAGGCCATCACATCCTTGTACTCGGTACTGAGGTAGCCGGCGGTGAGCGCCTCGACCACACCGAGCAGCAGGCCGCCCAGCACGGCGCCGGGAATGCTGCCGATACCACCCAGTACCGCTGCGGTGAAGGCTTTCAGCCCGGCCATGAAGCCGAGGTAGGGGTTGATGACGCCGTAATACATGCCGAGCAGCACGCCGGCGACGGCGGCCAGGGTAGCCCCCAGCACGAAGGTGATGGAGATGACCACGTGGGTGTCTATCCCCAGCAGGTTGGCCATCTTGATGTCTTCCGAACAGGCGCGGCAGGCGCGGCCCATGCGGGAGCGACCGATGAACTGGGTCAGCGCCAGCATGGTGATGAAGGTCACCACGAAGATGATGAGCTGCATCCAGGAGAGGCTGGCCTGGAAGCCGTCGGCTTCACCCAGGGTCCAGCCGCCGGAGATCAGGGTGGGCATGGCGATGTCGCGCGAGCCCTGGGCCATCCGCATCATGTTCTGCAGGAAGATCGACATGCCGATGGCGGAAATGAGGGGGATCAGCCGGTTGCCGCCCCGCAGCGGGCGGTAGGCGACCCGCTCTATGGTCCAGCCATAGGTGCCGGTGATGACGATGCTGACCAGGAAGGCGCCCCCCAGCAGCAGGAAGGTGCTGTCGATGCCCATCATCATGAGCCCCGCCATCACCATGAAAGCGACATAGGAGCCGATCATGTAGACCTCGCCATGGGCGAAGTTGATCATGCCGATGATGCCATAGACCATGGTGTAGCCGATGGCGATCAACGCATAGGTGCTGCCTATGGTTAACCCGTTCAGCAACTGCTGAACCAGGTAAAGGAAGTGTTCGGACATACTGCGTTCCCTGTACTTGCCCGCAAAGAAAGGAGGGGTGACTCATGTCACCCCGACCGGCAGATTATTTGACTTGAGTGGAGGTACCGTCGGCGTGCCACTGGAACACACCGAATTCAAAGCCTTTCAGGTCGCCACTCGGAGCCCAGCTCAGGGTGCCCATGACGGTATCGATCGGTGCGGCCTTGATGGCGGCAGCAACGGCAGCCGGGTCATCCTCACCCGCCTTGGCGATACCGGCAGCCAGGGTTTGTACCGCGGCATAGGTGGTCCACACGAACGGACCGGAGGAGTCCTGACCCTTGGCCTTGAACGCGGCCACCAGCGGGGCGTTGGCCGGCACCAGGTCATATTTGTTCGGCAGGGTCACCAGCAGGCCTTCGGAGGCCGGACCGCCGATGGCGGAGATGTCCTTGTTGCCGACCCCTTCCGGACCCATGAACTTGGCCTTGAGGCCCTTCTCGCCAGCCTGACGCAGGATCAGACCCAGCTCGGGGTGATAGCCGCCGTAGTAGACGAAGTCGACGTTCTCTTTCTGCAGCTTGGCGATCAGAGCGGAGAAGTCCTTGTCGCCGGCGGTGATGCCTTCAAACGCCACCACCTTGACGCCGGCCTTGTCCAGCGCCGCTTTCACGCTGGAGGCGATGCCTTCGCCGTACTGTTTCTTGTCGTGGATGACGGCCACGCGCTTGGGTTTGACCTGCTCGATGATGTACTTGGCGGCGGTCGGACCCTGGTCGCTGTCCAGGCCGATGGTACGCAGCACCAGCTGATAGCCGCGCTCGGTGATCTTGGGGTTGGTGGAGGCCGGGGTGACCATCAGCACGCCTTCATCTTCATAGATGTCGGAAGCGGGCAGGGTGTTGTCGGAGCAAAGGTGGCCGACCACGAACTTGACGCCGTCGTTGATCACCTTGTTGGCGACCGCCACGGCCTGCTTGGGATCGCAGGCGTCGTCATAGATGACGGCTTCGATCTGCTTGCCCTTGATGCCACCGGCCTTGTTGATCTGCTCGACTGCCATCTTGCCGCCGGTGAACTGCATGTCGCCGTACTGGGCGACCGGGCCGGTGACCGGACCGGCGATGCCGATCTTGATGGTGTCCGCCGCGTGGACCAGTGATACCGATCCGAACAGGGCCATAGAAACCGCTGTCCTGACTGCCATTTTGCTCAACTTATTCATCGATTCGTCCCTTAATCAGTGGATTGTTTCATTTTCCGTGTGCCATTCCGAACCGTGATCCCGCCAGTCCGGCAATAGGTATGGTTCTATCATTCCTCGCTGGGCAATAACAAGCTGTTAAAGATACTAACCAGAGAGGGTGGAATAGTGCTTTTTTGAAACAAATAACCAATATTGAAATCTGATTTAGATATTGATGCTGAAGGTGTTGATTAACATCTTCTCAACAAGGTGTGCTTTCGATAAATGATAGATGAAAAAACTGACGATATTTTACCCTGACACTGCTCCCATTTTGACCAAAATCCGTTTGCGCAAATAGAAAGGAGCGCCTAGATTAGCCAGAATTGACAATTCATTGGCAGTGCTCGTTAAAACCAAGCCTTTATTCGGGAAATCTGCTAATGTTCCGCCTTTGATCTTCAGGAGACAGAGATGGCCACTATCAAGGATGTCGCCTCCCGCGCAGGCGTATCCATCTCCACCGTCTCACATGTACTCAATCACACCCGTCGGGTCAGCGAAGACGCAACCCAAAAAGTGCTTGAGGCGGTGGCAGAACTCAACTACGCGCCCAACTCGGTAGCGCGCAGCCTCAAGATAAACTCGACCAAGACCATCGGCATGCTGGTGACCACCAGTGCCAACCCCTTCTTTGCGGAAGTGGTGCAAGGGGTGGAGGCGTACTGCTTCGAGCAGGGCTACAGCCTGATCCTCTGCAATACCGAGAACCAGCCGCCCCGTCAGCAGCACTACCTGCGCATGCTGATGGAGAAGCGGGTCGACGGTCTGCTGGTGTTGGGAACCGACATCGATACCCCGCTGCGCGACATGCTGCGCATCCACAAGAACGTGCCGCAAGTGGTACTGGACTGGGGTACCGAGTGTGACTTTGCCAACGTCATCAACGACAACGCCCGCATCGGTGCGCGTCTGGCCGTGCGCCACCTGCTGGAGCAGGGTCACCGCGACATCGTCTGCATCACCGGTCAGCTGGCCAAGCCGACCACCCAGCAGCGGCTGGACGGGGTGCGCGATGCCCTGGGCGAGCAGGGACTGACCCTGAAAGACGAGCAGATCTTCGAAGGGGATTACGAGAGCCAGAGCGGATTCGATGCCATGCAGCGGATCCTGGCCCTCAAGCCGCGGCCGACCGCGGTGTTCGCCTTCGACGATCCCATGGCGATCGGCGCCATCTGCGCCGCCTGGGAAGCCGGGGTCAAGGTGCCGGACGACATCTCCATGATCGGTTATGACGACGTGGAGATGGCGCGCTTCTCCAGCCCGCCGCTGACCACCATCCGCCACCCCAAGGCCGAGCTCGGCCTGCTGGCGGTGCAGCAGCTGGTGAGCCGGATCCGCAACAAGGAGCTGGAAGTCGAGTCGATGACGGTCCAGCCGGAGCTGATCGTTCGCCGCTCGGTCAAGTCCCTGCGCTGATCGCGCCACGGCAGAGCCATCAACAAGAAAACCCCCTCGCCAGCGAGGGGGTTTTTGTTTGATGGGCCCTGGATGGACGCCTCAGGCCTTGAGGCCGAGCCGCTTGGCGAGCCGGTGCAGGTTGCCGCTGTCGAGCTCCAGCGTGCGGGCGGTGGCGGCCCAGTTGCCGTCATGGGCGGCCAGGGTCTGCTCGATCAGCGCGAGCTGGAAGGCGTCGGTGGCGGCCCGCAGGCCGAGGCCGCCGGGCAAGGGGGCAACCGGCGCCATGGCGGGGCTGGTGGAGGGGGGCAGGGGGCCGGCTGCCAGGTTGAAGTGATGGCTGGCGAGGGTCGGGGCCTGGCTGCCCTGTTCGGCCCGCGCCAGCACGGCGGCGCGGTGGATGGCGTGCTCCAGCTCGCGCACGTTGCCGGGCCAGTCGTGGCGCTCGAGCAGTTGCAGCGCCTGTGGCTGGATGCGCAGCCGCTCCAGCCCCAGGCTGAGCCGGCAGCGCTCGCAAAAATAACCGGCCAGCAGGGGAATGTCGCCGGGGCGCTCGCGCAGTGCCGGGGCGTGGATCGGGAACACGCTCAGGCGGTGGTAGAGGTCGGCCCGGAACTGCCCCTCGACCACCGCCTGCTTCAGATCCCGGTTGGTGGCCGCCAGGATGCGCACGTTCACCTTGAGCGGGGTATCGTCGCCGATCCGCTGCAGATCGCCGTATTGCAGCACCCGCAGCAGCTTGGCCTGCAGCGGCAGAGAGAGCTCGCCGATCTCGTCGAGGAACAGGGTGCCCTGATCCGCCAGCTCGAACTTGCCCGCCCGGTTGTGGATGGCGCCGGTAAAGGCCCCCTTCACGTGGCCGAACAGCTCGCTTTCGGCCACGGATTCGGGTAGGGCGGCGCAGTTGAGGTAGACCAGCGGGGCCTTGGCGCGCTGGGAACCTCGATGCACCGCCTTGGCGATCAGCTCCTTGCCGACCCCGGTCTCCCCCAGGATCAGCACGTTCAGCTCCGAGTTCGCCACCACCTCGATCTCGTGGCGCAGCCGGGCCATGGCGGGGGACTGGCCGATCATCTCCGGCTGCTCAGGGCCGGGCCGGGCGCCGGGGACTAGCGGCTCGCTGCTCTGGCGGGCGAGCCGCTCCAGCAGCAGGGCGTTGTTGAGGGCGGCGGCGGCCAGGGCGCCCACCAGCCGCAGCTCCTCGTCGCTGATGGCGTCGAACTGGGTGGGGTTCATGCCGTCTATGGTCAGCGCGCCGATCAGCGCCTGATCCGAGAACAGCGGCAGGCCGACGCAGGCGTGCACCTTGAAGTCGTCGTGATCCGGCAGCAGGCCGTCATAGGGGTCGGGCAGGCTGCTGTCGGCAGGGAAGCGCACCACGTCGCCGGCGCGGGCGATGGCCTCCATGCGCGGGTGATCCTTGAGGGCGAAGCGGCGCCCCAGCACGTCCTGCATCAGGCCGTCGATGGCCAGCGGGATGAACTGGCCCCCCTCGTAGCGCAGCAGGGCCGAGGCATCCGAGTTCAGCAGGCTGCGCACGCTCTGGATCAGGCGGTGAAAGCGGTCCTGATGGGAGATGCCGAGTTGCAGGTCGAGGGCGATGCGCGCCAGGCTGTCGGTCGAGATCACGATGATTGTCCAAATGACAGTGTGTTTGTGATTTTGACTATAAAGAGAGATTGTCTAAATGACAATGAATGATTTTATTTGTAAATAAAAACAAAGTGTTATGAGTTGGCACATCCTCTGCAATAGCTGGTTCAGTCGAACATACACTATTGCATTCGAGGAACTGCCTGATGAGCATTCACGTCAAGAACAACATCCACTGGGTCGGCCAACGGGACTGGGAGGTACGCGACTTCCACGGCACCGAGTACAAGACCCACAAGGGCACCAGCTACAACAGCTATCTCATCCGCGAAGGGAAGAACGTGCTGATCGATACTGTCGATCACAAGTTCAGCCGCGAGTTCGTGCAGAACCTGGCGGCCGAGATCGATCTCGCCGCCATCGACTATGTGGTGATCAATCATGCCGAGGAGGATCACGCCGGCGCCCTGACCGAGCTGATGGCCCGCATCCCCGGCACCCCCATCTACTGCACCCACAACGCCATCGACTCCATCACCGGCCATCATCACCACCCGGAGTGGAACTTTCACCCGGTCAAGACAGGCGACAGCCTGGACATCGGCAACGGCAAGCAGCTGGTATTCATCGAAACCCCCATGCTGCACTGGCCCGACAGCATGATGACCTATATGACCGAGGACGCCGTGCTCTTCTCCAACGACGCCTTCGGCCAGCACTACTGTGACGAGCACCTGTTCAACGACGAGGTGGATCAGACCGAGCTGATGGAGCAGTGCCAGCGCTACTACGCCAACATCCTCACCCCCTTCAGCCCGCTGGTGACCGCCAAGATCAAGGAGGTGCTGGGCTTCAACCTGCCGGTAAGCATGGTGGCCACCTCCCACGGCATCGTCTGGCGTGAGGACCCCACCCAGATCATCCTGAAATACCTGGCGTGGGCCGATCACTATCAGGAAGACCGCATCACCCTCTTCTACGACTCCATGTCCAACAACACCCGCATGATGGCCGATGCCATCGCCCAGGGCATCCACGAGGTGGATCCGGGCGTGGCGGTGAAGATCTACAACGTGGCCCGCCACGACAAGAACGAGATCCTGACCCAGGTGTTCCGCTCCAAGGGGATACTGGTGGGCTCCTCCACCATGAACAACGTCATGATGCCCAAGGTGGCGGGCATGCTCGAGGAGATCACCGGCCTGCGCTTCCGTAACAAGCGTGCCTCGGCCTTCGGCAGCTACGGCTGGACCGGCGGCGCGGTGGACCGGATCCAGACCCGGCTGATGGACGCGGGTTTCGACATCAGCATCTCCCTCAAGGCCAAGTGGCGGCCAGATGGCTCGGCGCTGGCCGAATGCCGCGAGCACGGCCGTCAGCTCGCCCGTCAGTGGGCACTGCATCCGCTGGAGGCGCCCCGCCCGATCAGCGCCACTCAGACAGCCGTGACACCCGTCCCCGCAATGCCTGCTGTTGAGCCGAAAGCTGCAGCGGCGGCTGCCGAATGGGACGACGACCAGGCCATGCTCTGCACCGTCTGCCAGTGGGTCTATGACCCGGCCCAGGGCGAGCCGGATCAGCTGGTGGCGCCGGGCACCCCCTGGGCTCAGGTACCTGACAGCTTCCTCTGCCCCGGCTGCGGCATCGGCAAGGAGGTATTCGAACCCTGCGCCGTGGAGGCCTGTGTATGAGCGCAACAATTCAAACTGACGCCGGCATCAGCCGGGAGATAGTGGTGATCGGCAGCGGCTTCGCCGCCCAGCAGCTGGTCAAGAGCCTGCGCAAGCTGGACGCCGAGCAGCCCATCCGCCTCATCACCGCCGACAGCGGCGACGAGTACAACAAGCCGGACTTGAGCCACGTGGTGAGCCGGGGCTGCGCCGCCGCGGCCATGACCCGTCAGAGCGGCAGCGACTTTGCCGAGCAGCAGCGCATTGCGCTGCTGCCCCACAGCCCGGTGCTCGGCATCGACCCAGCCCGGCGGTTGGTGCTGACCGAGCAGGGGGAATTCCCCTATGGCCAGCTGGTGCTGGTCACCGGTGCCAGTGCGGTACGCCCCGAGCTGCCGGGCAGCGAACATCTGGTCACCCTCAACAGCCAGCAGGAGTATGCCGCCGCCGAGGGGGCAATCCAGCAGGCCCGCCGCATTCTGGTGCTGGGGGCCGGCCTCATCGGCTGCGAGCTGGCGATGGACATGGCGAGCGATGGCCGCGAGGTTACCCTGCTGGATCTGGCCGACAGCCCGCTCAGCGCCCTGCTGCCCGCCACTCTGACCCAGCCGCTGCAACAGGCGCTGCGCAGCCAGGGGGTCAGCCTGCAGTGCGGGACAGGTCTCGCCAGGATAGATGCCCAGCCGGGCGATAGCTGGCGGGTGACTCTGACCGATGGCCGCACCAGCGAGCAGGATCTGGTGATCGCCGCGATCGGCCTGCGGCCGAATCTGGCCCTGGCCCGCGGGGCCGGGCTGGCAGTGGAGCGCGGCATCCTGGTCGACGATCGGCTGCAGACCAGCGATCCCCACATCTTCGCGCTGGGGGATTGCGTGCAGTGGCAGGGTCAGCTGCTCCCCTTCCTGCAACCCATAGTGCTGGGGGCCAATGCGCTGGCGCGCACCCTGCTCGGCACGCCGACCCCGCTGACCCTGCCGCCCATGCTGGTGAAGGTGAAGACGCCGCGCTACCCGCTGCAGTTGGCCGGCCGCACCAAGGGCGAGGATCTCGCCTGGCAGTGCCGCTGGAACAGCCACGGCATGGTGGCCGAGGCGCGCGATCAAGCCGGTGAGCTGTGCGGCTTCGTGGTGGGGGGCGACCAGATGAGCGCCGCCTTCCCGCTGCTGCGTCAGCTGCCCCGTTAACCCCTTTCATTGCACCGGCCGGGCTGACCCGGCCATCTGAGGAGAACCGATATGGCCATGCAACTGATACCGTCTCACTGGGTGGTACGCCGCTCCACCCCCTTCTTCACCCGCCAGAACGTGCCCCAGGCCCTGCTCACCCACCACAACACCGCGGCCGGGGTGTTCGGCCAGCTCTGCGTGATGGAGGGGACCGTCACCTATCACGGTTTTGCCGACGAGCAGGCCGAGGAGCCCGAGCTGAGCCTGGTGATCCGGGCCGGGGAGTTTGCCACCAGCCCGCCCCAGTACTGGCACAGGGTCGAGCTGTCGGAGGATGCCCGCTTCAACATCCACTTCTGGGCCGAGCAGGCCGAATCCGACCAACCGTTGTTCAACAGCCGCAAGGCATAAGGTTCAACCATGGGGGGCATTGGGCGCAAATGTCCCCCTCTGCCCATGCAGATCAAAATAATCAATTCAGATGTCCTTTATCCTTGCCGCCAGTGGTGGATGAGGCAGTGAGGGAAACATGAGCGTGATCGAAGCCGTGACCATGGCCGCCGGCCTGGCCTATCTGGTGCTGCTGGCGTGGCAGGCGCGATCGGGCTGGCAGTGGCGTCTTGCCCTCGGCCTGCTGCTCATGCTCTGGTTGCTGGCGGCGGACAGCCTGCTCTGGCTCGGCATGGGGCTGGTGGCCGGCGCGCTTGCCCTCTGGCACCACCTGCGGCCGCTGCCCGCCCTCGAGGTGCTCGACAGCCAGTGGCTGCGGGCGCGCACACGCCAGCTGCTGTTGCTCTGCTGGGGGCTGGTGACGCTGCAGTACGGCCTACATGTCTGGCAGCTGGGACAGGGGATGAGCCCCTGGCTGGTGCGCCCGGACGTGGTGGACGGCTTCCTGCCCATCGCCGGCGGGCTCGGGCTGCGGGCCTGGCTCGGGCAGGGGCTGGTGGATCCGCACCATCCGGCGGCCACCGTCACCGTGCTGGTGCTCTCGCTGTCGGCCCTGCTGCTGGGGCGGGCGTTCTGTGCCTGGTTCTGCCCGCTCGGGCTGGTGGGTGAGTGGCTGCACGGTTTGCGCAGCCGATGGCTGGCGGGGGAGTGGACGCCGCCGCGCTGGCTCGATGTCGTGCTGCGTGGCCAGAAGTTTCTGGTGCTCGCCTTTCTGCTGTTTATCGTGCTGATCGCGGTGCCAAGCGCCGCCCTGCCCGGCTACTTCGCCAGCCCCTACCATCAGGCGGCGGACATGAAGATGGGAGCCTTCTTCTTCAACCTGACCCTGATTTCGGGCCTGTGCCTTGGCTGGGTGCTGCTGCTCACCGCCACCTTCCGACAAGGGTTCTGCCGCTACCTCTGCCCCTATGGCGCCTGGCTGGCCCTGCTCGGCCTGCTGACCCCGCTGCGCATTCGCCGTGACCCGGCCCGTTGCTTGCGCAGTGCGGGCCACGACTGCGACAAGTGCAGCCGGGCCTGCCCGTCGCGCATTCAGGTGCACCATCTGATCGCGGTGCGCAGCCTCGAGTGCACCAGCTGCCTGAGCTGCATGGCCGCCTGCCCCAAGCGGGCCGATGCGCTGCAGCTGGGCACGCAGGTGCACCGGCTCGCGCCTCGCCAGCTGCTGGGGCTGCTCTGTCTGTTGCTGCTGGTGTTGCCGCTGCTCGCTTACGGCCTGCTGGGGATCTGGGTCAGCCAGACGCCGCTGGCAGATCGCGCCCACCTGCTGCAACTGTTGCCGCAACTCACTCATTAAGTCACAAGGAGCCAGTTGCAGGCTGTCTGCGAAGGGCCCGTTGGGCAGCCAGAAAGTACACCCGCATTTGATACCTGAGGGGTAGCAGGGTAAAGTCCCTTCCCCGACCTGGCGGCCCTGCTGCCGTGTCGAGCCGGCAGCCCGCCCTGAGCGCACCTTGCTTCCCTTGCGAAGCAGCCAGCGCCGGGCGCCGGCACCTAGATGAGCGCGATCTACCATGACAACCGGCGTAGCACATGCAACGGTCCGCGGTCGCGATCAGATCCACAATCGTCTTTGGAGAAGTAAATGGGACAGAAACCATCGTTGGTGGGCGGGGCATGCATCATTGCCGGCGTCTGTGTAGGGGCCGGCATGCTGGGCTTGCCGAGTGCGGGGGCGGGCGCCTGGACCATCTGGTCGGTGCTGGCCATCACCCTGACCATGATCGTGATGACGCTCTCCGGCTGGATGCTGCTGGAGTCCTATCAGGGCTACCCGCTGCGCGTGTCGTTCGATACCGTTACCCGCGAACTGCTGGGGGAGAAGCTCAACGCCCTCAACAACCTCACCGTCTATTTCGTCGGCGGCATCCTGCTCTACGCCTACATCACCTCGGCCGGCCTCATCATCGACGGCATGACCGGCATCGGCAGCCAGTTGGGCTCAGTCCTGTTTACCCTGGGCTTCTCCGGCCTGGTGTGGCACTCCACTAGGGCGGTGGATTGCATCTCAGTAGTGCTGGTCATCACCATGGGGCTGAGCTTCGTGTTCGGCATCTCGGGCCTGTCGCTCAACATCAAGCCGACCCTGCTGTTCGATACCCTGAGCGAGCACGCCAGCTATGCCCCCTATGCGCTGGCCATGCTGCCGGTGGCGCTCACCTCGTTCGGTTATCACCACTCGGTGTCCTCCATGCGCGCCTACTACGGTGAGGAGCGCCGCGCCCGTTACGCCATCCTCGGCGGCACCGCCATCGCGCTGCTGTTCTACCTCATCTGGCTGGTGAGCGTGTTCGGCAACCTGCCGCGCAGCGAGTTCGGCCCCGTGGTAGCTCAGGGCGGCAACGTCGACGTGCTGCTCAAGGCGCTGGCCTCGGTGATCGAATCCGAGGCGGTCGCCAGCGCCCTCAACCTCTTCTCCATGGCGGCCATCCTCTCCTCCTTCATCGGGGTGGGGCTGGGGGTGTTCGACTATCTGGCGGATCTGTTCAAGTTCGACAACGGCCGTGGCGGCCGCGCCAAGTCGTGGGCGGCCACCTTCCTGCCGCCGCTGCTGCTCTCCCTGCTGTTCCCGTTCGGCTTCCTGATGGCCATCGGCTACGCGGGCGCCGTGGCTACCCTGTGGACCTGCATCATCCCGGCCTTGCTGGCCTGGAAGGTGCGCGCCGGCAAGGGCAAACAAGGTGAGAAGCAGGAGGGCTTCCGGGCGCCGGGCGGCATGCCGATGATCGCCGGTGTCTTCCTGTTCGGGGTGCTGACCGCGGCGTTCCACCTGCTCAACATGGCGGGTCTACTGCCCGTCTACACCGGCTGACACCCCGGCAGACTGCGACAAAAAACGGCGCCTGATGGCGCCGTTTTTTTATGATGCAGCATTGGCGGTCACCTGTGACGTTACTGCCGGTAGCGGGCGGCGGTGATGAACTGGCCGAAGGTCTCGCACCAGATGATTACGCTGTCATAGTCGGCCGGGTTCACATCGGCAGGGAGGGGGACGATAAAGTTGTCGAAGGTCTTCACCGGCCCGATTTTCACCATCTTCTCCTTCAGACGGGCAAAGTCGGCCTCAGTCTCGACGAAGGTGGGTGACAGGTAGAGCTGGTAGTCGGGGCCCGGCGCCAGCTTGCCCATCAGGCTGATGGCATCGGGTCCGATGCTGACCTGCCCTTCACCCCAGTGCAGCCGGTCGCTGTCTTGCAGATCCCGGCGAAAGGTGCCGTGAAAGCTGGCCTGAGCCTGCCGGGCGGCAACCTGCTCGTTGGCGGGGGCGGGCGGGGCTATCAGGATCGGCAGGGCATAGATGCCGGCCGCAAAGCCGGCGGCGCCCACCAGCAGATGGCTGGCCAGCAGCAGGGCCAGGGTTTTGCGTTGCATGGCTGTCTCGGTCGTTGATTAATTGATGGCACCACCCTACCAGCAGGCCGCCGTCATGCCCAGCCCGGAATGGGGGCATGACGGTGGTTGCACGGGCATCGCGTGGGCGGGGGTTACTGGATGCTGACCGACAGGGTGTGGGGCACCTGCTCGCCACGGCGGGCGGAGGCGCGCATCTGATAGACCTGGATCAGGTACTTGCCGGAGGTGGGCAGGGCGCCTTGCCACTGACCATTGCCATCGTTGCTGCCCAGCGCCTCGGCCTGACCGGGCAGGGCGCCGGGGGCGAAGACATTGAAGTTGGCGTTGCTGCTGCCGCCGATCTTGACCGTCATGGTCTGGCCCGCCTTGGCCACCAGGGTGTAATGGATGGTGTCATAGCCGGTGAAGCTGCCCTTGAGCTGGGCGCTGTGGGCCCCCTTGGCAAACTGCACCGGGACAGTGGTGACCTTGTCGGCGGCCTGCGCACCGGCGGCCATGGTGACGGCCAGCAGGGCGGCCTGGATTGCTCGTTTCATCGTTGCACCTCGTGAAGGGGCCCTGTCACCCTGGCAGAGCCGCCCCGACAAGATATGCCCAAATCGGCGGGTTGCCTATCCGGCTCAGAGATATCGTCCCGGCCGAGTTGGCATGAACAGGTGAGATACGTGGCGACGCCGCTTCGCATGTTGCAGATGCAGGTAAGTGACGGTCGAGCGGATTGTTAAAGCCGGGCGCAGCTGACGGGCCCGGCTTTGAGTTCACTCCTTTTACCGCGCCAGTCTGTGCGCGGGCAGGATTAGGGGTTGAAGCTGCGGGTGATCTTCAACTGATGAATCCCACCGGAGCACTGGGCATCATTGCCCCAGGCACTGACCGGCAGGCCGCGTTCCAGCGCCAGCAAGGCCATCTCGAACATGCCCCTGCCGGGGTAATCATTCAGGTTCTTGAAGACATGGAAGCTCGTGCTGCCCTGCTCATAATTCTTTTCCCATGAAATCACCACCGCATTGCCGGCGTCGGGGCCGCCACTGGCCGATTTGATATAGCCGGCATGCACATCGGTCAACATGACCCGATCAAGACACTGCACGTCGACCCGGTAAGTGGCCAAAGCACTGGTAGATAACATCAGGGTGGACAAGGCGGCCAACATAACGAACTTCTGTTTCATAATCATTCTACACATCTCCATTTGTGTGTTTCAGGTGAATGGCGGAAATTAAAATGGGGTGGTGGAAAAGGCCATGCCTATTTAATTCTGATAAGTCTGATATTGATTTTATATATTGCTTTGCAAGTGCATTGTTTGGGTGCCCTATTTTTACTTGAAAATAAGGTGTTGATTTTCAAAGGTTTGTTTTTGAATGTGGATGTCATCATTTTTCATCATCACGGTGATATGAAAGATGGTTGGATATATAAAACAACGCAATTTAAATGCTGCGTTGTTTATTTTTAGGTATGTATTGGCATAAATAACAGCTTCATTGATGAGGCACAACAAGAAGAAATGGGGGGTACCAAATATTTTTGTGGTTATTGCTATCCATCAGCCAGCCTGCACATGAATTTGGATGGTCGGTAGAGAGGCAGGCTTATATTCGCGCATATTCGATGACGACTGTCGAGCAAGAGAAGCCGCTGGCGGGCATATCCCGTGCCGCCCTGAACAAGACGCTGTAGGCGCGATGACAATCCGATACCCTATGGCTCTGGTTCTTCTTTTATCACGGGAATGGAACATGCTGATCATCTTCAGTGGTTTGCCGGGCAGCGGAAAAAGCACCATAGCACGGGCTCTGGCCCAGCAGCTGGGGGCCATCTACCTGCGCATTGATACCATAGAGCAGGCCATTCGTGCCGCTGAGCAGGCGGATAACGAGATGGGGCCGGCCGGTTATTTCGTCGCCTATGGGTTGGCTCGAGAGAACCTGGCACTTGGCTCGATCGTCATCACTGATTCCGTTAACCCCATCCAGCTGACCCGAGATGCTTACCACGACATCGCCCGCTCGGTCGGGGTGCCCTGTCTCGATGTCGAGGTGGTCTGCTCCAATCCTAAGCTGCACCGCGAGCGGGTCGAAAACCGGACGGTGGATATCGAGGGGTTGGCATTGCCGGATTGGCAGGCGGTGATCGATCGCGACTATCAACCCTGGGACAGTGAGCGTCTGATATTGGATAGCGCCACCCTGTCGGTTACCCAGAGCGTGGAAGCGATTGTCGCCGCGTTGGCAAAGCCGTTGTAGGTTCGATTGGCGCAACGTCATCGGACGAACGAGTGGCCTTGGTTGCGGTTGCTGTCGTGCAACAGAGGCGGCCAGCCGGAGGAGGAAATACGGCTGGCCGTTATGGCGATTAGAATGGAAGGCCTCCATTGATGGGAATCAAGAACCCCATGCTGTAGTCTTTTGACGCACTACCATAGTATCCACTAGCCACCACAAATACTTGCCCTGTAGAACCATCGAGAGGTTGACTATCAATCACACCATACCCCGGTGTTATTTTTTGTGCATCGCGAAGGCAGAAATGAGCAGTTTTTCTTGGTTCTAGAACAAATGGAGTATTGAGGCTCGGGATAATGTTCCAAGGAACAAAAGTACCATTAAAATTCTCACCATTTTTACCATATATCTTGACTGATACTTGAGCTGGCTCTCCAGAAACATTTGATATCTTGATACATGTCTGACCTACTTGCTCCAAGGTGTAAAAGTCTGGAATTATTGCTGTCCCTGCGAATGACAAGCTAGGTACGAGTAGTAGTGCGCTGGCTAAATATTTCATGTTGATCTCCTATGCATAATAAAACATTTGATATGGTACGTTAATTAATGTTTGTAGTAAGTATCCATATGAGGGATGTTTTATTATCTCGTGAAGAGGTATATGAGAAATATATTGGTAGCAGAGGATATAGATCCCGGAATCTAGCCCCTTTGTTGGCAAAGGCATCATAGGTCAGATTAGCAAGTTATAAGTCGGATGACTGATATGCTGTTGTTCTCGTTGTTCCTGCCAATCATCTGCGGCCAGCAAGTTGGACAGTTCGGTTGGCCGTTATGGCGGGTTAATCCATTTACGTGAAAGTTCGATTACACCCGGCGGTTAATCGAACCTGCTGGATCTATTTTTGACAGTCTTAAGCAGATATTATCTAATCTTAAAATTTTTTTAAAACCACTGAATGTCTAATTTTAAGTGGTGTTATATGAGGTGGTTTATGCAAGAAAAATTAAAATCTATATATGCATCTCAGTTTTTAATTGTTGATGAAGGTTTGAAAGCAATAGATGCGTATAGAAATATGCCTGCCAACATAAAATACTTTGAGATCGCCCGTGATGCACTATACAAACTGGCCGTGACCAACTGGTTGATGATCTTCGGAGAAGAGAGAAGAAACAATAAGATAACTGTTGGTCAATTATCCAAAAATTTGACAGAGTCTTTTGGTGATGGGGTTACAATATTTAAAAGTCCTTGTGATGTTAATATTTATGTCTGTGAGATGAAACATATTAGAGATAAGTATTTCTCTCATTTTGACATTGATGATTATGAGCATGGGGTGAAGCAGTATCGTCTTCCTAGCTTAGATATTGCATTTGAAACTTTTCATGCCTATCAAAACTATCTAATCAGTATTAGTGGTCATTTTAAAAAATGACATTTGAATAAAAATGGAAATTTAATGTTGGCAATAAATAAACGGCGCCCTGTGGCGCCGCTTTTTATCAAAAACTCAACCAAGATCACTGCAGCAGCGAGATATCCGCGACTTGCAGGAACAGGTTGCGCAGGTTGTTCAGCAGCGCCAGACGGTTGGCCTTGAGGGCCTCGTCATCTGCCATCACCATCACCTCGTTGAAGAAGGTGTCGACCGGCTCGCGCAGGGCGGCCAGACGGGTGAGGGCGGCCTGATAGTCACCGGCAGCGAACAGCGGGGCCAGTTCGGCTTGCAATTCGGCAACCTGGGTGGCCAGCGCCTTCTCGGCGGCATCGACCAGCAGTTCCGGTTTGACGGCAGTCGGCAGTTCGCCTTCGACCTTGGCCAGAATGTTGCTCACGCGCTTGTTGGCGGCAGCCAGTGCCAGTGCGGCATCCAGGGTGCGGAAGTGGCTGACGGCCTTGACGCGACGATCGAAGTCGAGCGGACGGGTCGGGCGGCGGGCCAGTACGGCCAGCACCACGTCGGCACCGATGCCTTCGTCCTGATAGGCGGCGCGGAAGCGACCCAGCATAAAGTCGACCACGTCGGTAACGACGGTTTTGTTGGTCAGCTTGTCGCCGTAGACGCGTACCGCTTCTTCAACCAGTTCAACCAGATCCAGATCCAGCTGCTTCTCGGTCATGATGCGCAGGGCACCGATGGCAGCGCGACGCAGGGCGAACGGGTCCTTGTCACCCTTCGGCAGCATGCCGATGCCGAAGATACCGGCCAGAGTGTCGAACTTGTCGGCCAGGGCGACGGCGCAGGCAACCAGACCGGATGGCAGGGCATCGCCGGCAAAGCGCGGCATGTACTGCTCATTGAGGGCCACGGCAACCGCTTCGTCTTCGCCATCGTGACGGGCGTAGTGCATCCCCATGACACCCTGGGTGTCGGTGAACTCGCCGACCATGTTGGTCATCAGATCACACTTGGAGAGCAGACCGGCACGCTTGGCCTGAGTGACATCAGCACCGATACGCTCGGCGATAAAGCCGGCGACGGTCTCGATGCGCTCGACCTTGGCCTTGACGGTGCCCAGCTGTTGCTGGAACAGCACGGTTTCAAGGCGCGGCAGGCGGGAGGCCAGAGTCTGCTTGAGGTCGGTCTTGAAGAAGAACTCGGCGTCGGAGAGACGGGGGCGAACCACCTTCTCGTTGCCGCTGATGATCTGGCTCGGGTCTTTGGACTCGATGTTGGTGACGAAGATGAACTTCGGCAGCAGCTTGCCGTTCTTGTCGTAGACCGGGAAGTACTTCTGGTCACCCTTCATGGTGTGCACCAGCGCTTCAGCCGGCACGGCCAGGAACTTCTCTTCGAAGTTGGCGGTCAGCACCACCGGCCATTCGACCAGTGCGGTCACTTCTTCCAACAGGGCGTCGTCCAGATCGGCCACGCCACCGAAGGCCGCAGCGGCCGCTTCGGCGTCAGCCTTGATCTTGGCCTTGCGCGCCATAAAGCCGGCAATCACCATGCCGCGTTCCTGCAGGATCTGCGGGTACTGGCTGGCGTTGTCGATGGTGAATTCGCTCTCGCCCATAAAGCGGTGACCGCGCAGGGTGCGGGCAGAGTCGATACCCAGAATGTGGGCGGGCACCAGCTCGCCATCCAGCAACAGGGTCACGGTAAAGACCGGACGCACGAACTGGATGGTCTTGTCGCCCCAGCGCATCATTTTCGGGATCGGCAGCTTGGCCAGTGCGGAGGCGACCAGCTCGCCCAGCAGATCGACGGCCGGGCGGCCTTCGACCTTGGCGGTGTGAACCAGCCACTCGCCCTTGTCGGTGACCAGGCGTTCGGCCTGCTCAACGGTGATGCCGTTGCCACGGGCCCAGCCTTCGGCTGCCTTGGTCGGCTTGCCGACCGCGTCGAACGCCTGAGCCACGGCCGGGCCGCGCTTCTCGACGCTCTTGCTCGGCTGTTCGCCGGCCAGCTCGTGCACCTTCAGCGCCAGACGGCGCGGTGAGGCAAACCACTCGACGTCGCCAAAGGCCAGATCGGCCTTGGTCAGTTCGCTCTTGAGGTTGTCGGCAAAGGCTTCGGCCAGGGAGCGCAGGGCTTTGGGCGGCAGCTCAGCAGTACCGATCTCTACCAGAAATGTATGTTGTGCCATGTCCGTTCCTTAACCTTGCTTGTTCTCGTTGCTGCCGCGTTGGCACATCGGGAAGCCCAGCGCTTCGCGGGAGGCGTAGTATGCCTCTGCCACGGCCTTGGTCAGGGTGCGAATGCGCAGGATGTAGCGCTGACGCTCGGTGACCGAGATGGCCTTGCGGGCATCCAGCAGGTTGAAGGAGTGAGCGGCCTTGAGGATGCGCTCGTAGGCAGGCAGCGGCAGCGGTTTTTCCAGTGCCAGCAGGTTCTGGGCTTCCTTCTCGTACTGCTCGAAGCAGTGGAACAGGAACTCCACATCGGCGTGTTCGAAGTTGTAGGTGGATTGCTCCACTTCGTTCTGGTGGAACACGTCGCCGTAGGTGGTCTTGCCCAGCGGGCCGTCAGACCAGACCAGATCGTAGACGCTGTCTACGCCCTGAATGTACATGGCCAGACGCTCGAGACCGTAGGTGATCTCGCCGGTGACCGGCTTGCACTCGAGGCCGCCAACCTGCTGGAAGTAGGTGAACTGGGTCACTTCCATGCCGTTCAGCCACACTTCCCAGCCCAGACCCCAGGCACCCAGCGTCGGGTTTTCCCAGTTGTCTTCCACGAAGCGGATGTCGTGGATCTCGGGATCCATGCCCAGCTCTTTCAGGGAGCCCAGATAGAGTTCCTGAATGTTGTCGGGGGAAGGCTTGATGATCACCTGGAACTGGTAGTAGTGCTGCAGGCGGTTCGGGTTTTCACCGTAGCGGCCGTCAGTCGGACGGCGGGACGGTTGCACGTAGGCGCAGGCGATGGGCTCGGGGCCCAGGGCGCGCAGGCAGGTCATGGGGTGAGAAGTACCGGCACCCACTTCCATATCCAGCGGCTGAATGATGGTACAGCCCTGGCGGGACCAATAGTCCTGCAGCTGCAGGATCAGGCCCTGAAAGGTTTTGACATCGAATTTTTGCATAATTTTTTTCGCGCGAAATGAAATCAGAGCAAGATTTGCTGAATGTGAACCGAAGGAGTATACCGTCTGGCATGGTCGGATAATAGGCGAAATTACAGCGGATTAATGTGATGGCGCTGCGCCGGGCCTGGGCGAGAGGGGTTGTCGGCACTCCCGCGCCCGGGTTGGCATCGACCCCGGGGATTGGATGAAATGACAGGAGAGAGGGAATGGAGTTGCGTTGCGCCTGGGTGACCAAAGACCCGGAATACATCGAATACCATGACAAACAGTGGGGGAGGCCGGTCCATGACTCGCGCGAGCTGTTTGCCAAGCTCTGCCTCGACGGCCAGCAGGCGGGGCTGTCGTGGATCACCATCTTGAAGCGCACCGAGAGCTACCATCGCGCCTATGCGGATTTTGATCCGGTGCGCATCGCGCAGTTCGACGAGCAGGATGTGGCGCGGCTGATGCAGGACAGCGGCATCATCCGCAACCGGCTCAAGGTGCAGTCGATCATCAAAAATGCCCGCGCCTATCTGGCGCTGGAGGCCGAAGGCATCGACTTTGTCGATTATCTGTGGGGTTTCGTGGGCGGTGCCCCCATCGTCAACCAGCGCCAGGGCAACGGCGACATTCCGGCGACCTCGCCCGAGTCGGATGCCATGTCCAAGGCGCTCAAGAAGCGTGGCTTCACCTTCGTCGGCAGCACCATCTGCTACGCCTTCATGCAGGCGGTGGGGATGGTGAACGATCATCTGGTGACCTGCCCCTGCCACGCCGAGTGCCAGCAGGGGCCTGCGCGCCAATAAACCGGGCGCAAGGTAAAAGAGAAGGGAGGCTGATGCCTCCCTTTTGCATCTTGAGCCCAGGATTATCCGGGCTGAAGGGTGTGAGTCAGCGCCTCGCACACCTCGTCGCTGCTCATCAGCCGTACGAAGGGGCCGGCCAGGGTGGCGTTGTGGTGAGCGATGATCTGGGTTGCGGCAAGTTGTGGGGTATCCATGCAGGTGTGGGCATCGCTGACCAGTACCACTGAGTAACCGAGATCCGCTGCCGCCCGGCAGGTGGTATCTATGCAGTACTGGGTCTTCATGCCGGTGACGAGCAGGGTCTGTACCCCGTGTTCCCTCAGCCAGCTGTCGAGGGTGGTGCCGTGAAAGGCACTTGGTCGCTGTTTGTCGAACACGGGGTCGGCTGCGGTCACGGCCAGCTCGGGCACCAGTTGCCAGAGGGAGCTGCCCGCAGCGATGGGGCTGCCGGTCGGGCCCGTGTGGCGTACCGCCAGTACGGGGATGCCGGCACCATGGGCGGCATCGGCAAGCCGGTTGATGTTGGCCAGTAGCTGTGGGCCGGCATGGGGTGCCTCCGGGCCATGCAGCAGGCCGACCTGCATGTCGATGATGAGCAGGGCGGAATGGGCGAGTGAAGACATGGGCTGGCTCCGTTGTGGGGGAGCCCCACTCTGGCGGTAATGTCACCGGGTCGGCAACCCGCATCTGGGGGGCGTGGGCCTATGTGTTGTTCGCGCTGACCGTGAAACGTCAGCGAGGTTCGGGGTGCATTCCTCTGCCCGAGCGGCAGCCATGCGTGGCAGATGGGGGATCTGCATCGACAGCGTCACACCTTGGCACAGCTCTGGGGTAGAATGCGCCCTCTTTGGATTTGAGTCGGTTTTTTTAGAGGTTTTTCATGCATTTCAAGACACTTGTTCCCGCCGTTGCCCTGCTCGTGGCCCTGACCGGCTGTACCACCAACCCCTACACTGGCGAATCCCAGACCTCCAAGGGCGCCTGGGGCGCGCTGGCTGGCGCGGCCACTGGCGCTGCCGTGGGCGCGCTCTCCTCCAGCAAGGGTGACCGCAAGAAAGGGATCCTGACCGGTGTGGCCGCCGGCGCCGCCCTGGGCGGCGGTATCGGCTACTACATGGACGTGCAGGAAGCCAAGCTGCGCGAGAAGCTGCAGGGCACCGGTGTCAGCGTGACCCGCAACGGTGACCAGCTGATCCTCAACATGCCGAACAACGTCACCTTCGACAGCTCCAGCGCCCAGCTGAAAGCGGCCGGTGCCAACACCCTGTCCGGCGTGGCCATGGTGGTCGGTGAGTTCGACAAGACCCGCCTGAACGTGGTCGGTCACACCGACAGCACTGGCTCCCGCGAGCTGAACATGAAGCTCTCCGCCCAGCGCGCCGATGCCGTCGCCGCCCAGTTGATCGGCCAGGGTGTGACTGGCAGCCGTATCTCCACCAGCGGCGTGGGCCCGGATCAGCCGGTTGCCACCAACAGCACCGCCGAAGGCAAGGCCCAGAACCGTCGGGTGACCATCACCCTGACCCCGACCGCCTAAGCGGTCCGGTTCGCAGCCATGAAAAAGGCCCCGCCAGCGATGGCGGGGCCTTTTGTTATTCGGCGTTGCGGGCTTTAGACGGCGGCAGTCAGCTGCACTTCGACCTTGTAGCCTTCATGGGCCAGACGGGCCTGCACGCAGGCTCTGACCGGCGCGGTGCCAGCCGGGATCCAGGCATCCCACTGCTCGTTGAAGGCCGCGATGTCCGCAATGTCCTTGAGGTAGATGTTGGCCATCAGGATCTTGTCGACGCCGGAGCCGTTGGCTTCCAGCAGGCGCTGTAGGCTTTCCAGCACTTCACGGGTCTGCTGGTGAATATCGGCGGTATCGGTGGCAGGCACTTCCACCACGTAGAGGGTGCCGTTGTGAATGACCACGTCAGACCAACGCTGGGTGGTGCCGATTCGGGTAATGGCTGGCATGGATTGCTCCGGTGTTGGGGCTTACTGACCCTTGCGGATCAGATAGCGGTAAGGGGCCTGCTCTGTCTCGCTGGCGACCAGAGTGTGATCCATGAAGCGGCAGAAACTGGGGATGTCGCGGGTGGTTGAGGGGTCATCGGCACTGACCAACAGGGTCTCCCCGTCAGCCATCAGCCGCACTTTTTTACGAACCATCATCACTGGCTCGGGGCAACGAAGCCCGATTGCGTCCAACTCGTGAGTTGCGTCGCAGAATAAAGCACTCATCAATAATCAACCTTCAACCAAATCAGCTGCCAATGATACTCACGGCGAAAAAATAATCAAACCACTCCGGCAACTGGCAGCATATGTAACCAAAGTGTTATCTGGGCCTACCCACTCCCCGCCGTATGAGTAATATAAAAATTGAACCATATTCAACAAGGAGGTGTGAATATGCAGGTCTCCTACGGCAGATTACAAGCCTACGCAGGCATGGGGTTCTTGTCTTTCGCCATGATAGTGATGGGCAGCCCGATCGGTAACACCGGCACCTGGTTCGGTTCCATGGTGATGATCGGACTGGGGCTCTGGATCGAGCTCAGCGATTACTACGACGAGGATGAGGACGAAAACGATCAATCCTGACCCCAATACTTTCATAACGACAAAGGCGGATATCTCATCCGCCTTTGTCGTTTCTGGCCGCCGCGAAAAGCGTCAGCGGGTCGAGCGCATGGCCCGCTCCAGATGCAGCGCAGTCTGCTGCGGGTTGGCTCTGGGGTCGTTGAAGAAGTTGCTCAGCACATCCATGATCGCCTGGCGCATGTTGGTCGGGGTTGCCATCCCCTCCGCCATGCTGGGCAGCAGGTTGCCCTCCCGCTCCGCCAGCAGAAAATCCTGATAGGAGCGGATGGCGCAGCGGTCGAATTTGCTCATGTCCGGCTTGGTCAGCGCCGGTATCGAGCCTTTCACCCGGTTGAACTCCTGCTGGAAGCGCGGCGTCATCAGCAACTGGGCCAGCTCGCCCTGGGCCTGCAGCTGGGCAGGATCCCGCTGCTTGAACATGGCGATGGAGTCGAGGTTGTAGCTGAACAGGCTGGCACTGCCGGGACTCGGCAGGCACTCGATATCCTCGCCGGGCCGGTAATTGCCGGCGCTCAGTTCGCCCTTCACCCAGTCCCCCATGATCTGCATGGCGGCGCCGCCGCTCTCCAGCAGGTTGGTGGCCTGGTGCCACTTCAGGCCGGCGTATTTCTCCGGCACATAGCCGCGCAGCTGCTGAAAGCGGGTCAGTACCCGCACCATGTCGGGGCCGGTCAGGGTGGCGCTGTCCTGTTCCACGAAGGCTTTGTGGTAGAACGCCTTGCCCCCTTCGCCGAGTGCCACCGTTTCGAACAGCACCGCCAGCTGCCAGGGCTCGTTGCCGATGGCGAGCGGGGTGATCCCTTGCTGCTTGAGCCGGTCGGCCACGGTCACGAACTGGGCCCAGCTGGTGGGCGGCGTCAGCTTGTTGCGCTCGAAGATCTTGCGGTTGAGCCACAGCCAGTTGACCCGGTGGATGCCGGTCGGCACCGCCATCAGGGCTCCGTTCTGGCTGAGAGTCTCCCGCACCATGGGCGGCAGCTGGGGATACCAGCCGAGGTGTTCGGCCATGGGGGTGAGATCGCGCAGAAAGCCGAGTCCGGCCCACTCCCGCAATTCGAACCCCTTGAGGTGGGCCGCCTCCGGCGGATTGGCCGCCAGTGCCCGGCTTTTCAGCACCGTCATGGCGCTCTTGCCGCCACCGCCCTGCACCGCGAAGTCGTTCCACTGGTTGCCCTGCTCGGTCCACTCGGACTTGAGCACTTCCACTGCCCTGGCCTCGCCGCCGGAGGTCCACCAGTGCAGTACCTCCACCTGGGAGGCGCTTACAGGCAGGGAGAGCAGGGCGATGACAGAAAAAGACAACCACTTCATAAGGTTACTGCCTTGGTAGGGAGAGGGTGGCCTGCAGGCCACCCTGCGGACGATTTTCCAGCACCAGATCGCCGCCGTGGGCGTGGGCTATGTTGCGGGCAATGCCCAGACCCAGACCGGTACCGGCCAGATCCGTGCTGAGCCGGTAGTAGGGCTCGAAGATACGTTCGAACTGATCCTCCGGCAGGCCGGGACCCTCGTCCATGATGAACAGGATCAGCATCTCCTCGTCGTCCATGATGATAATGCGCACCCGTTGGCCGTACTTGATGCCGTTGTCCACCAGGTTGCCGATGCAGCGCTTGAGAGCCAGCGGCTTGCCGCGATAGGGCTGTTTGCAGTGACCTTCGATGGTCAGCCGCTCGTCGTGCAGGTTCATGGCTTCCGCCATTTGCTCCAGCATGGCGTCGATGTCGAGCTGCTCGATGTTTTCGTGGATGTCGGTGTCTTTCACCGTCTGCAGCGCCCCTTTCACCATCAGCTCCAGCTCGTCCAGGTCCTTGTTGAACTTGGCGATCTGCTGTTCGTCGTCGAGCAGTTCGACCCGCAGCCGCAGCCGGGTGATGGGGGTCTTGAGGTCGTGGGAAATCGAGCTGAACAGCCGCTCTCTATCGTCGATATAGCGGCGGATGCGGTGCTGCATGATGTTGAAGGCGCGGGTCGCCGCCACGATCTCGGAGGCCCCCTCCTCTTTCAGGGAGGGCTGGTCGATGTCCTTGCCTAGGTTGACCGCTGCCTTGGCCAGCCGGCGCAGCGGCCGGGTCTGCCAGCGCACCAGCAGGAAGGTGAAGAAGCAGAGGAACACCGTCATCAGGGCGATGAAGCGCACCTGGTTGCTGGGCATGACGGTATCGTCGAGTGTCATGTAGGGGGCCGGCAGCAGGGCCGCCAGATAGAGCCACTCACCCGGCTCTATCTCGATCTGGGTCACCAGCACAGGTGGATTGATCGGCTCCAGCGACAGGGTGTAGCGGGCCCAGGAGGAGGGCAGATCCGCCAGCAGGGTGTCGTTGTTGAAGACGTGCAGCTCTTCGGGCCGCGAGAAATCCACCTTGATCGCCATGGCGTCGGAGAGCTTGCGGGTCAGCACCCCCTGCACCTCCTTGAGCACCAGCGTCTTGCGCTCGCTGTCGGGGATGGCGCTGATGTGGATCTCCTCCTCGTTCAGCGACACGAAGAAGCGGCTGCCGCCCATGTTGCGCAGCTGGTCCAGTGCGATGTGGCGATACTGCAGCGGCAAGGACTTGAAGAAGTTGACGGTGGAGGCGGCCGACAGCGCCAGATTGCGGGTGGTGCTGAGCATGCCTTCCAGCTCCCGCTTCTGGATCTGCTGCATCCAGATGCCGGTGAGGATGGTCTGGGAGAGCAGGATCGCCAGCAGCAACAGCAGCAGCATCCGCGACAGCAGGGAACGGGGCACCAGCGCCCGCCAGAACCACCTGGTACTCATGGGATCTCTCGCCTTGTGTCGATCAGCATGCCGTCGCTACCTTGCTGGCTCTCATGGGATCTCGTGCACCTCGGCGATCAGCATGTAGCCACTGCCGCGAATGGTCTTGATGATGCGCGGGCTCTTGCCGTTGTCGCCCAGCTTCTGGCGCAAGCGGCTGATCTGCACGTCGATGCCACGCTCCATCGGCAGGCTCTCGCGACCGCGGGTGGCGTCCGAGATGGTATCCCGGTCCAGCACCACGCCGGGCTGTTGCAGGAACATGCCGAGCAGCAGGGCATCGCTGCCGGAGAGATCCAGCAGGCTGCCGTCCTCGTGGGTCAGCTGGTGGCTCAGGGTATCCAGGGTCCACTCGGCGAAGCGCAGCCGGCGGCTCGGCTCTTTCTCTTTCTCCGGCTGGCGGAATTCGGCCCGGCGCAGCAGGGCCTTGATGCGGGCCTGCAGTTCGCGCGGGCTGAACGGCTTGGCGATGTAGTCATCGGCACCGAGTTCGAGGCCGATCACCCGGTCCGCTTCGTCGGAGGCGGCGGTCAGCATGATGATGGGCACCTGGGAGTCGCGACGGATCTGCTGGCAGAGGGTAAAGCCGTCGTCACCCGGCATCATGATATCGAGAATGATGAGGTCCGGGTTGTGCTGGGCGAGCTGCTTGCGCATCTCGTTGCCCTCCGCTGCGGTCAATACCTCGAAGCCGGCCCTGGTCAGGTATTCGTTGAGCAGCTCGCGGATCTCTTGGTCGTCGTCGACGATCAGCAGTTGTTTGCTCGTTGACATATGTATGTGCATCCACCCATTTTTTTGTGCAGATTGAACCTGTCAGGGGCGCAAAAAGCAAGCAAGCCCCCCATCTAATGTGAGGTTATGGGCAATATCCTCCCATATCCTGCCGTGCAAATAAAAAAGGCCGACCCAAACGGGCCGGCCAATACGCAGATTCCGACGGCAGAAGTGCACCCCGTGTGGCGCACTCCACAGACTCGATGACGGGCCAGGCAGACCGACCCCAAAACAGGTGACCGGAGCCCGCTTCGCCGGGAAGCAGGAGCGGGCTCCTCTCTGTCATACAGCCCCCGACCGGCGAACCGGCCAGGGCGCTACTTACACTCGTTCGAACACGGTGGCGATGCCCTGACCCAGGCCGATGCACATGGTGGCAACCCCCAGGGTGGCATCCTTCTCTTCCATCAGGTTGAGCAGGGTGGTGGAGATGCGGGCGCCGGAGCAGCCGAGCGGGTGACCCAGCGCGATGGCGCCGCCGTTCAGGTTCACCTTCTCATCCACCACGTCTTGCAGACCCAGATCCTTCACGCAGGGCAGGGACTGGGCGGCAAACGCCTCGTTCAGCTCGAACAGGTCGATGTCGCCGATGGTCAGCCCGGCCCGCTTGAGCGCCTTCTGGGTAGCTGGCACCGGGCCGTAACCCATGATGGCGGCATCGCAGCCAGCGACGGCCATGGCGCGCACCCGGGCACGCGGGGTGAGGCCGAGCGCCTTGGCGCGATCCGCACTCATCACCAGCATGGCGGCGGCGCCATCGGACAGCGCCGAGGAGGTGCCGGCGGTGACGGTGCCGTTGACCGGGTCGAACACCGGGCGCAGCTGGCTCAGGGTTTCCACCGTGGTCTCCGGGCGGATCACCTCGTCATAGTCGTAGAAGAAGCGGGCGCCGCTGGCGTCATGGCCTTCCAGCCCGACGATCTCCTTGGCGAAACGCCCTTCCACGGTGGCGGCGTGAGCGCGGCGATGGGAGCGGGCGGCAAACTCGTCCTGCTGTTGACGACTGATGCCGTGCAGCTTGCCGAGCATCTCGGCGGTCAGCCCCATCATGCCGGAGGCTTTCGCCACCGACTTGGCCATGCCGGGGTGGAAGTCCACCCCGTGGCTCATCGGCACGTGACCCATGTGCTCGACGCCGCCGATGATGAAGATATCCCCATCACCTACCTGAATGGCACGGGAGGCGTCGTGCAGCGCCTGCATGCTTGAGCCGCACAGGCGGTTGACGGTGACCGCCCCCACCTGCTTGGGAATGCCGGCCAGCAAGGCGGCGTTGCGGGCGATGTTGAAGCCCTGCTCCAGGGTCTGCTGCACGCAGCCCCAGTAGATATCCTCGATCTCGTTCGGGTCGAGGTTGGGGTTGCGCAGCAGGATGGATTTCATCAGGTGCGCGGACAAGTCTTCTGCACGCACGTTGCGGAAGGCGCCGCCCTTGGACCGGCCCATCGGGGTCCGGATACAGTCGACAATGACTACGTCTTTCATGAATGGATCTCCTTTCCGCAATCAGTAGAAGGTTTTGCCCTGGGCGGCCATCTCACGCAGCTTGTCGCTGACGCGGTAGAGCGGGCCCAAGTCGGCATACTGGTCGGCCATGGCCACGTAGCGATCCAGACCGATAGTGTCCAGATAGCGGAACACGCCGCCGCGGAAGGGAGGGAAGCCCAGACCATAGACCAGCGCGATGTCGGCTTCGGCTGGCGTGGCGACAATGCCCTCTTCCAGACAGAGCACCACCTCGTTGATCATCGGGATCATCATGCGGGCGATGATGGCGTCCTTGTCGAAGTCCTGTTTCGGCTTGGCGATGGGGGCCAGCAGCTCGTAGCTAGCGGCGTCGGCCACCTTCTTCGGCTTGCCCTTCTTGTCCTGCTCGTAGGCGTAGAAGCCCTTGCCGTTCTTCTGACCGAAGCGGCTCACTTCGTACATCACGTCGATGGCGGTGCGGCCTTCCTTGCTCATGCGTGCCGGGAAGCCCTGCGCCATCACGTCACCAGCATGGTGGCCGGTGTCGATGCCGACTACGTCCAGCAGGTAGGCGGGGCCCATCGGCCAGCCAAATTCCTTCTCCATCACCTTGTCGACGGCGGCGAAGTCGGCGCCATCGGCGACCAGCTTGTTGAAGCCGAAGAAGTAGGGGAAGAGCACGCGGTTGACGAAGAAGCCAGGGCAGTCGTTGACCACGACCGGGGACTTGCCCATGGCGGCGGCGTAGGCCACCACGCGGTTGATGGTTTCATCGGAGGTCTGCTCGCCGCGGATGATCTCTACCAGTGGCATGCGGTGCACCGGGTTGAAGAAGTGCATGCCGCAGAAGTTTTGCGGGCGCTTCAGTCCCTTGGCCAGCAGGGAGATGGGGATGGTGGAGGTGTTGCTGGCGAGCACGGCGTCTTCGCCGATGATCCCTTCCACTTCGCCCAGTACGGCTGCCTTCACTTTCGGGTTCTCGACCACGGCTTCGACCACCACATCCACATGCTTGACGTTGTCATAGCTGAGAGTCGGGGTGATGGCGGAGAGCACCTGGCCCATCTTGATGCCGTCGATGCGGCCCTTTTCGAGCTGGCCGTTGAGCAGCTTGGTGGCTTCACCCATGCCAAGTGCCAGCGCCTTCTCGTTGATGTCCTTCATCACTGCCGGGATACCCTTGCTGGCAGACTGGTAGGCGATGCCGCCCCCCATGATGCCGGCACCCAGTACGGCGGCGTGGTTAGTGGCCTTGGCTGCTTGCTTGGCCGCTTTCTTGGCCAGCACTTTGATGTGCTGATCGTTGAGGAAGATACCGACCAGCGCCTTGGCGACATCGGTCTTGGCCAGCTTGATGAAACCCTGTGCCTCGACGGCCAGCGCCTCGTCACGGCTCATGCCGGCGGCGGCCTCGACGGTTTTCACCGCGGTCATCGGCGCCGGATAGTGCTTGCCCGCCATGGCGGCAACCATGCCGGCGGCGGTGGTGAAGCTCATCATGGCTTCCAGTTTGGAGAGGCGCAGCGGGGCCTTCTTGGCGGCGCGGCGGCCCTGCCAGTCCAGCTTGCCTTTGATCGCGTCCTTGATCATCTGTAGCGCGGCGCTCTGCAGCGCGTCGGGGGCGACCACGGCGTCGATGGCACCCACCTTGAGGGCGTCATCGGCACGGTAATCCTTGCCGGTGGTGATCCACTCCAGCGCGTTGTCGGCGCCGATCACTCGCGGCAGACGGACAGTGCCGCCAAAGCCGGGCATGATGCCGAGCTTGGTCTCGGGCAGGCCAATCTTGGCGCTGGTGTCAGCCAGCCGGAAGTCGGTGGAGAGAATGGTCTCGCAGCCGCCGCCCAGGGCGTGGCCCTTGATGGTACAGAGGGTGGGCACCGGCAGATCTTCGATGGCGCTGAAGATGTCGTTGGCCTTTTTCAGCCAGCCGAGCAGATCAGCCTGCGGCAGATCGAACAGTTCCAGGAATTCGGTAATGTCGGCGCCGACGATGAAGGCGTCTTTGCCGGAGGTGAGGATCAGACCTTTTAGTTCACGTTCTTGTTGTAATGCGGCGATCGCTTCGCTCAGGGAGAGCAGGGTAGCGCGATCCAGCTTGTTGACTGAACCCGGAGCATCGAACCTCAGCTCGGCAATGCCGTCTTCGAGGTAGCTGACCGTCAGGGTTTCGCCTTGGTAGATCATGAGAGTGTCTCCTTGTTCCCACATGGTGGGGGGTGGTGCTCCTTTATCCCCAGCAGGGGGCGAGGCTCACTATTGATCCAAAAGAAGACAATTTCAACACCTATTTAAAACATTTGTTTAACAGATCTCGAGTGAAAGCTCGCCTCAGATTAACAACCAAAATAAAGGCGTCTGATGACGCCTTTATTAACCTTGTGTGGCCTCAGCAGGCCAGCTCGGGCCGGTTGCGATACTGGCTCAGCACCTCGGGATCGGCGAGGGCGTGGGTGTTGTTGACGGGCCGGTTGTGCACCACTTCCCGCACTGCCAGCTCCACTATCTTGCCGGACTTGGTGCGCGGAATGGCGTCCACCTGCAGGATGCGGGCCGGCACGTGACGGGCGGTGCAGTGCAGGCGCACCTGCTGGCGGATACGCTCGCGCAGCGCCTCGTCCAGCATGAGGCCTGGCTTGAGCTTGACGAACAGCACCACCCGCTCGTCCTGTTGCCACTGCTGGCCGATGACGATGCTCTCTTCTACTTCCTCCAGCTGCTCGACGTAGCGGTAAATCTCGCTGGTGCCGATGCGCACGCCGCCCGGGTTGAGGGTCGCGTCGGAGCGACCGTAGAACAGGATGCCGCCAGTCGGGGTCAGCTCGATCCAGTCGCCATGGCACCAGATGTTGTCGAACCGTTCGAAATAGGCGGCGTGGTACTTGTCGCCACTGGCGTCCCCCCAGAAACCGATGGGCTGAGCCGGGAAGGGCTTGGTACAGACCAGCTCGCCCTTTTCCCTCTGCACTGGTTGGCCCGCTTCGTTGAACACCTGCACCGCGAGGCCGAGGCCACGTCCCTGGCTCTCGCCACGGTAGACGGGGCTGATGGGGTTGCCGATGACGAAGCAGGAGCAGATGTCGGTGCCGCCCGAGATGGAGCTGAGCTGCACATCCCGCTTGATCTGCTGATAGACGTAGTCGAATCCCTCCGGCGTCAGCACGGAGCCGGTGCTGCAGATCAGCCGCAACTGCGGCAGCTGGTGGGTCTTGATGGGGGTATAGCCCTGCTTGTGCAGCGCATCCAGGTATTTGGCCGAGGTGCCGAACAGAGCGACCTCTTCGTCGCGGGCGAGATCCCACAACACGTTGCCGTCCGGGTAGAAGGGGGAGCCGTCGTAGAGCACCAGGGTGGCGCCGGAGGCGAGCGCGCTTACCAGCCAGTTCCACATCATCCAGCCGCAGGTGGTGAAGTAGAAGATGCGCTCCCCCGGCTTGATGTCGCAGTGCAGCTGGTGTTCTTTCAGATGTTGCAGCAGGGTGCCGCCGATGCCGTGCACGATGCACTTGGGCTTGCCGGTGGTGCCGGACGAATAGAGGATGTAGAGCGGGTCATTGAAGGCCATGGGCTCGAACTGCAGGCTGGCATCCGGCTGACCGGCCAGGATCTGGCGCCAGTCGTGGCCAAGCTGCAGGGGGTGGCCCAGCAAGGGGATCATGACCGTCTGCTCTATGCTGTCGATCTGGCTGACGACCCCCGCCACTTTGTCCTGAATGTCGATAGCCTTGCCGTTGTAGCGATAGCCATCCACCGCAAACAACACCCGCGGCCGGGTCTGGCCGAAGCGCTCCACCACGCTGGCTTCGCCGAAATCGGGGCTGGTGGAGGTCCAGATCGCCCCCAGGCTGGTGGTCGCCAGCATGGCCACCACGGTTTGCGGGATATTGGGCAGGTAGGCTGCCACCACATCGCCCCGGCCGATTCCCTGGCCACGCAGCCACTGGGCCAGGCTGGCCACTTGATCAGCCAGCTCACGCCAGCTCAAGGTCTGGCTGGGGCTACCCTCGATGCGGGAGATGATGGCCGGCGTGTCATCCTGGCGGCGCAGCAGGTTTTCGGCGAAGTTGAGCCGGCTGTCGGGGAACCAGCGGGTGCGCTGCATCTCCTGGCGGTTCTCCGCCACTATGTTGCCGAGCTCGCCCTTGACGCCGCAGTGCTGCCACACCAGCGGCCAGAAACGGGTTGTCTTCTCCACCGACCACTGGTAGAGCTGGGCGTAGCTGTGCAGCTGCAGGCCGTGGAAGCGGTTGACCTCGGCCATGAAGTGCTGGAGGTTGGATTGCTGAATCCGCTCCTGATCCGGTTGCCACAGGCAAAGGTTGTGCATGAGTAGTCCCTGACTGCATGTATCTACCGGCAGTGTATTGAATTGTTTTTTATTTGTTAATGGTTGGTTTTTGTTTCATAACAAAAGCCTTGTAACGTATGCGTTACCTCACGAAGCGATTGCTTGACGGTTCGAGCCTTGATTCGCTTGATGTTATGCTGAAACCACATTTCTCCCGGAGCAGGACGCCATGAGCAGCTACAGCCAACTTTTTGCCCAGCACCTCGACACCTTGCAGCAGCGCACCCGCGACATACTGCAACAGCAGGGACTGAGCGGTCTGGCCATCCACTCCGGCCAGACCCACCGCATCTTCCTCGATGATCAGGATTACCCCTTCAAGGTGAACCCCCAGTTCAAGGCCTGGTTGCCGGTGCTGGACAATCCCCACTGTTGGTTGCTGGTGGACGGCGTGAACAAGCCGGTGCTGCTGTTCTACCGGCCGGTGGATTTCTGGCACAAGGTGGCGGAGCTGCCCAACGCCTTCTGGGTCGACTTCTTCGATATCCGTTTCCTGACCCGTCCGGAGCAGATTGCCGATCACCTGCCGGCCAACAAGCAGGAGTGGGCCTATCTGGGCGGCCACCTGGAGGTGGCCGAGCTGCTGGGGCTGGGCCAGCCCAATCCGGAGGCGGTGCTCAACTATCTGCATTATCATCGCGCCTACAAGACGGCCTACGAGCTGGAATGCCTGCGCGATGCCAACCGCATCGGGGTGCGCGGCCACATTGCGGCCAAGGACTCCTTCATGGCGGGGGCGAGCGAGTTCGAGATCAACCTGGCCTACATGAAGGCGGTCGGGCAGGGGGCCAATGAGGCGCCCTACGGCAATATCGTCGCCATCAACCGCAATGCGGCCATCCTGCACTACACCCACCTCTCCGCCCAGCGGGTGCCCGATGCGGAGCGGTACTCCTTCCTCATCGATGCCGGTGTGGATGTGCACGGCTATGCCTCCGACATCACCCGGACCTGGGCCTGGCGCCGCGGTGAGTTTGCCGATCTGATAGCGGCGCTGGATGCCCAGCAGCAGGAGATCATCGAGGAGATCAAGCCGGGTCGCCGTTACAGCGAGCTGCATCTGCAGATGCACCACCGACTGGCGCGCCTGCTGCAAGCCACCGAGCTGGTGGACATGTCGGTGGACGAGATGATCCATACCGGGGTGACCAACGTCTTCTTCCCCCACGGTCTCGGCCACTTCCTCGGCCTGCAGGTGCACGACGCCGGCGGCTTCATGCAGGACGAGCGCGGCACCCACCTGTCGGCCCCCGAGCAGTTCCCCTATCTGCGCTGCACCCGGGTGATGGAAGTGGGCCAGGTGTTCACCATCGAGCCGGGTCTCTACTTCATTGACAGCCTGCTGGAGCCGCTGCGCCTCGGTGAACAGGGCAAGCGGGTCAACTGGAACAAGGTCGAGGCGCTGCGCCCCTATGGCGGCATCCGCATCGAAGACAACGTGGTGCTGCACGCCAACGGGGTGGAAAACCTGACCAGACAAGCAGGGCTCTGATGGCGGCAGACTATTCCATACCGGCCGCACCGCTGGAGGTGAGTGAGGAGATCAAGAAGAGCCGCTTCATCACCTATATCGCCCACACGCCGACCGTAGAGGCTGCCAAAGCCTGGATTGGCGAGATAAAACAGCAACATCCCGGGGCCCGGCACCACTGCTGGGCCTTTGTCGCCGGTGCCCCGCAGGACAGTCAGGTGTACGGTTTCAGCGATGACGGCGAGCCCTCGGGCACCGCCGGCAAGCCCATGCTGGCCCAGCTGATGGGGGCCGGTCTCGGGGAGATCGCCGCCGTGGTGGTGCGCTATTACGGTGGAGTACTGCTGGGCACTGGCGGCCTGGTCAAGGCCTATGGCGGTGGCGTGGGCGCCGCCCTCAAGCAGCTCGAAACCCGTATCAAGCGCCAGCAGACAGCCTCCCTTATCCAGTGCGACTATACCGACATGGGAGCGGTGGAAGCGCTGATCCAGGCGCATCAGGGTCACTTGCTGGCGGCCGACTACGGCGCCAGCGTCACCCTGCAGGTGGCGTGGGAAGCCGCTGTTTGGAGCAGAATCGCACAGGAATTGACCGACCGAACCCAGGGTCGGGTATCCCTTCGTCCCTTAGATGGCTAGAATCCATCGCTCTTTTAGTCTGAAGAGGGAGCCGGAATGCAGATTCTGAGCATCATTCGTATCGTTGGCCTGCTGGTCGCGCTGTTCAGTTCGACCATGTTGCTGCCCGCGCTGGTCGCCTTTGGCTATCGTGATGGCGGTGGTGCCGAGTTCGTCAACTCCTTCTTCATCGCCCTGCTGCTCGGCGCCGCGCTCTGGTTTCCCAACCGCCATCAGAAGAAAGATCTCAGATCCAAGGAAGGCTTCCTCATCGTCGTGCTGTTCTGGGTGGTGCTGGGCAGCGTGGGGGCCTTGCCGTTCCTGCTGGGAGAGGTACCCGGCATGACGGTGTCGGAGGCCTTCTTCGAGTCGTTTTCCGGCCTGACCACCACCGGAGCGACCGTGCTCACCGGGCTGGACAACCTGCCCAAGGCGTTTCTGTTCTATCGCCAGCTGCTGCAGTGGCTGGGGGGGATGGGGATCATAGTGCTGGCGGTGGCCATACTGCCGCTGCTCGGCATCGGGGGCATGCAGCTCTATCGCGCCGAAATTCCGGGGCCGGTCAAGGACAACAAGGTCACCCCGCGCATCGCCGAGACGGCCAAGGCGCTCTGGTTCATCTATCTGCTGCTCACCTCCCTCTGCGCCCTGGCCTACTGGATGGCGGGCATGACCCTGTTCGATGCCATCTGCCACTCCTTCTCCACCCTGTCGGTGGGCGGCTTCTCGACCCACGACGCCAGCATCGGCTTTTTCAACAGCCCGGCCATCAACCTGATCACAGTGGTGTTTCTGCTGCTGGCGAGCGTCAACTTTGCCCTGCACTTCATGGTATTCGCCCACAAGCCGGTGCGGCTGAGCAACTATCTGCGCGACTCCGAGCTGAAGGTGTTTCTGAGCATCCAGTGCGTGCTGGTGTTGATCTGCTTCGTTTCCCTCTTGTTTCACGGCCATTACGCCACCTGGCAGGAGGCGCTCAACCACGGTCTGTTCCAGGCGGTGTCGCTGGGCACGACCACCGGCTACAGCACGACCAGCTATGCGGAGTGGCCCTCCTTTCTACCCATGCTGCTGATGTTCTCCGCCTTCATCGGTTGCTGCGCCGGCAGTACCGGGGGCGGCATCAAGGTGATGCGCTTCATGATCCTGTTCCTGCAGGGGATGCGCGAACTGAAGCGGCTGGTGCACCCGCGCGCCATCTATACCCTCAAACTGGGTCGTCGTGCCGTGCCTGAGCGGATCGTGGAAGCTGTATGGGGTTACTTCGCCACCTACATCATTCTGTTCTTCATCTTTATGCTGTTGCTGCTGATGACCGGCTTGAACGAGGTGACCGCTTTCTCCGCCGTGGCGGCGGCGTTCACCAACGTGGGGCCAGGGCTGGGCGAGGTGTCGGCCAACTTCGGCAAGATCTCGGCAACGGCGCAATGGATACTGGTGGTCGCCATGCTGTTTGGCCGATTGGAAATCTTTACTCTTCTGGTACTGTTTACCCCTGCATTCTGGCGTAGTTGAGGTTGGTATGGACAAGATTCTGGTGCTTTATTCTTCCCGTGACGGGCAAACACGAAAGATCGTCGATGCCATGCTGGCAGAGACCGAGGGTTGTGAGGTGGTGATGCAGGATCTGCACAGCCTGCCGAAGTGCAATCTGAGCAAGTACGCCAAGGTGCTGATCGGTGCCTCCATTCGTTATGGCAACTTCCATCCCAGTCTGTTCAGTTTCATCCACGCTCATCACGAACAGCTGGAAGTGGCCAACGCCGCCTTCTTCTGCGTCAACCTGACGGCCCGCAAGCCGGAAAAGCAGACCCCGCAGACCAACGCATATATGAAGAAGTTTCTGCGCCTCTCCCCCTGGAAGCCGAAAACCCTGGGGGTGTTTGCCGGTGCGCTGCAGTACTCCCGCTATAACTGGTGGCAGACCCGCATCATCCAGCTGATCATGAAGATCACCGGGGGCAGCACGGATACCAGCAAGGACCTCGAGTTTACCGATTGGGAAAAAGTGCGCGGCTTTGCCCGGGAATTCTGGTCAAAAAGATAGCAATCCACCGTCCTGAATGGCCTGAGCCCTGCGGTTGCGGGGCTTTTTGTTGGTTAAATAGGCGTTTGAACTGCTGAAAGCCAAAAAATGCCAATTTTTGCAAATTTCTCCTTGTCATCGCGGCGCGGCTCCCTATAATGCGCCCCTACCAGCACGGCGGAACA
>NZ_JASCAS010000036.1:0-60409 GCF_029967615.1 Aeromonas sp. V90_14
ATAGGAAAAATCAACAGCCCTTAAGTAAACCCTACAAAAAACTAATTTTTATACACAGCTCCTTGTCTGACTTATGGGGGGAGTGTTTGGTAATATGATACCTCAAATGGTTCCTAGTGTTGAGTCAGTTGAAAACTGGATAACGAGGGGAACACAGATTTGTAGGGTTGCCGTAGGGGGAGGGTAGAGCGGGAGAAAGGCGCCCGCTCAGGATAGGAGGAATCAGGCTGCAGCGATGGGCTCGGTTCTGAAAATCTCGTTTCGGTGATAGGCGAGGTATACGGCTTGCTTGGGTTCGAAGTGGCCGACGTTCAGAGGCAGCTCAACGCCCCACTGCTGCAGCACTTGCTCGATGCTGGGCTCGGCACACAGCAGGTCGCCAGCGTCAGTGAAGGTAATCCAGCCGCGGTCGAACAGCTTGTCGATGTGAGGGGAAAGTAGTAGGCCGTTGTTCCCATCCAGGCGCTCGGCGTTATTACTCTCACTCCAGGGTTTGATGTGGCTGGCAATCAGCAAAGCCTGGTTGTTCACACCGGTGACCCGGCAGGCGCGCTCTATTTTCTCAAGCCTACTGCGGAAGAGGCCCTGACCGCGGCGCGACTTCACCAACTGCTCCTTCTCGGTCACAGGCAGCGTGGAATGCTGGATTTCCTCGATTGCTGCCGCTTCGTCATGCTCCTGCCGCTCTTCCAATATCTCAAAGCACTTCATGCAGTAGGTGAAGTGATGGTACTCGTGCTTAAGGTAGTTCCTGAGCTCTCGGAAGTTCGTTGAGCAGATTTTGAAATAATCGTTGGTCGTGAAGTTGCCACGCTTATCTTTCGAGATAGCAGCATCACCCGCGGAGTGGATCATCGGGTACTGCTTCATGCTCTTGGCTTTGTCCATGTTGGCTACAAAGCCCGATGGGTTTGCTTCAACCCAGGCCAGATACTCCTTTTCCTTTTTGTCGAAGACTTCGACGTTCCAGGTGCGAGAGGGGGTGGCCGCTCGGAGTTGCACTTCTGGAGCCAGTGAAAGAAGCAGGTCGCCCAGCTCGTTGCTGATGCCGGCCAGGTAACAGCTCTGATTCCCATCCCCGGTTGCCCGCAAAGGGGAGTTTTTCAGTGGGAGGAGGGGAGCAATCAACTCCAGGTGGTCCTTCGGGCGGATTGGCTTCTTCAACTGCTCCCAGTCGATGCGAACTTCCCAGCCCATATCTGACCAGGAATCACCGGCACTGCCGAATTCAGAGGGCTTGGACTTCTCGCTGCAAGGGGCTGCTACTAGGCCAATGGCCTTGATAAGCCCGCCGGCGTAGGAGATAACAACATCCCCCGGCCGGGTCAGCGTGAGGTTGATATAGGTCTGATTCTTCGAACCGTTACGGTTTGTCTTGGGCGACCAGATGTAGCCGCCCCCGACCTCTGCACTGTACGTTTGCTTATGGTTTACCCACCAGAATGCCACTGAAATCCCCTCGAGACAGCTGACCACGGAAAGAGGGGACATGGTAACTCGAATGGTTCCATATGTAGAGAGGTGCCACCCATCGTTGATTGGCATTGAGGACAACAGCAGGCTAGCACTAAGCCCTGTGTTTAAGCGCCCGGTTTATGGCTCTCAAGGATAATACTGGAGTGCCCACATAGAACATGTATATGCCTCCAATAATCATGATAGCTATTAGAATTAATGGTCGTCCATTCAGAGCAAACAAACCCAGGTCGATTTGGATATATAATGCGAGCAACCCTAGCGCCAAGAAAATAAAGCCAAAAAAGAGATGATATAATCCAAAGAAAAAATCTATGAGTCCAACATCAAGCTTGTACTTCCCATCACTGCCCCGGATTACCTTTGGATAGAGTTTCAGAGCATTGGCAAATTGATGAAGTGTCCTTTCCCCTCCTAGTTTATTGTGTAGCATGAACACCTGATCTATCAGGGATTTCTTGGCCCTGACGCCATATACAATTTTAAAATGTTCACTCTCAATCTCTTCTTTAAGGTTCTTCTTGAAAGATGAGCTGATGTTATCACTCTTAATCGTGTTTTCCAGGTCGGTTACTCGACGCTTCCTGTGTGTATGATAAGCATCGAGTAAAGGGAGTGATTTATATATCAGGCTTGCGATGATGACTGCGATCAGAATTGCATAATTGCCTGACTGCAAATGAGCCATTGCTTTCTCTATTAACTCGAACATGAACAATCTCTTAGTCGATAAGGTGATGAGTGGAAGTAAATCATACAAGGGACTCAGATTGTTCTGAATGGTTTTGTTGTGCGTGACAGAAATTCTCAACAGTGGGTACCATTGCCAATGCCGGACCTAGACCACCCGGCTTTGAGTAACCAAAGGACCCAGACCATGACCAAAGCACATACCCGAGATCTATCTACGGCACGCCCTCGCGGCTGCGGCAGTATCCACCACATCAAGCCTATCGCCCCTCAGTACACTCCCGAGCAGATCGAGTTGTTCAAGAAGCTGGTGAGTGCCCAGGATGGGGAGGTGTTCACTACCTCTCGTCAAATTGCTGAACTGTTTGAGAAGGAACATCGCAACGTACTGCGAGCTATCCGCTTGCTCGAATGTGACGAGGAATTCACTGCGCTCAATTATGAGCTGACTGATTTCATTGATAAAAATGGCGATTCCAGACCCGAGTACCTGATCTCGAAAGACGGCATGGTGTTCTTGGTCATGGGATTTACTGGCAAAAAGGCTGCCCAGTTCAAACTGCTCTACATCCGAGCGTTCAACTGGATGATGGAACAACTCCACGAGAATCGAGATCTGCAGTATCTCCTGCACGACTTTGCTAGGCGGGAGGCTCTGTCTGTCTCCAAAGGTTCTTTCCATGGACAAGGGCTGGCCCAGCGACGCATAGAGAAACGAGCGCTGGGTCTAGAACAAGCCCAGCTCAAGGCACGAGCACAGCTTTCCCTTGTACTGATAGGGACTGATGCGGCATGAGCTCCTATCCCAAATATATCCTCCGCAGCCCTGAAATCCGGTCCCGTGCTTGCCAGTTGGTCGCAGGCCTGCCGGTTGACCAGGACAAGCCGCTAGTCATCGAAGTCAAAGAGATGACCCGTTCCCTGGCTCAGAATGCCCTGTTCTGGGCAGTCATGACCGATATCGCCGAGCAGGTGGTCTGGCACGGCCGCAAGCTCTCCAAGGAGGACTGGAAGCATGTGCTCAGTGCGGCCCTGTACCAACAAGACGTGGTGCCGAACATCGACGGTAATGGGTTCGTGGTGCTGGGCAAGTCCACCTCCAAGATGACCGTGCGCGAGATGCGCGACCTCATCGAGCTGGCCCAGGCCTTTGGTGCTGAGCAGGGCGTGAAGTTCGGAGATGAATCCCGCCGCGGCTTCGACTGGGTAGCCGCCTACGGGAGGGCTGCATGAGCAAGACCAAGGCTGATAAGCAGTGGCTGGACGATGTGAGCTCGCTTGGCTGCGTTGCATGCAGGAATGCCGGGTATGGCGCCACGCCTGCTGAAATCCATCATGTGCGCTCTGGGTCTGGCATGGCCCAGCGCGCCGAGCATACCAGAGTGCTGCCGCTGTGCCCGCGGCATCACCGCGCTTGTTACCCCACCGGTTTCCATGCTGCCCCGCGCACCTGGCAGCAGGAGCACGGCAGCGAGAGGGCCCTGCTGGGGCAGGTAGCCAGAGAAGTCACCGAACTGCGCAAGAACACCATCGGGAGGGCGGCATGATCCACCTTTCCGCCCTCGATGCGTCCCGGCTATTGGGTAACAACCCCAAAGTCAGGAGTGCAGCCAACCAGGTGCGCAAGGCCCAACAAGTCACCAACCTGCACGACAAGGTGCTGGCCCAGCTGGTTGGCTTTCCTGACCCAGCCATAGAGCTGCTGTTCCACCCCAAGCGTAAATGGCGTCTAGATTACGCCTGGCCGGCCCGCATGATCGCCGTCGAGGTCCACGGCGGTATCCACTCCGGTGGCCGGCATACTCGGGGCCGTGGGTTTGTAGAGGACCGCGCCAAGATGAACGAGGCTGCCTTGCTCGGGTGGACTGTCATCGAAGCCACGCCCGAGCACATCAAATCCGGCCAGTTGCGCGCCTGGCTGCTCGCCGCCTTCAACCAGGACCCAGACCAGAGGACCAACCCATGAGCATCGAGCTTCTTATCAAACTGCATGCACCCAAGGCGGTGTCCATCGAGGCGGAGTCACAATGCGCTGGTCGCTCTCCGGATGGGGTGGGCAGGGAGGTGGCTTTGGCCGCCTTGGCGCATGCTGAGCGCCTGCACCCTGTTGGGGTGATGGTGCTACGCGCCCGCCACTTGTCAGATGGTCTGGCTATGCGTCAGCTGGTCAGCGGCTACCCAGTCAGCGCGGTGATGAGTGCGGCTGAACTGAATGGCGATAGCGATCGGCTGCTGCGCCTCTACAAGCGCCACCATCCCTATGGTCGCCGTGAGGCGAAGCGGGCCAGGGAGCTAGAGCTGTTGGGGGATCATTACAACGCGGCGCGGGTGCGGGCGCTCATCGTTTCCCGTTGTGATCGCGATACCCAGGGGGGACGCTGCCCCGCCTGCTCCGGCACGGGGGAGTTGACCAAGCCGAAGCCGCACGCTTGCCCGCACTGCCACGCTGGTTACATCTCAGCTCCGGCATTGACCATTGATATAGAGCTCCAAGCCGAGAAGGAACTGCAGCGTTGCTATGGCGATGCGGTGAGGGCGTTTCACCAGTATCTGGATAAGGCCAAGGCGGCGTAGAAAAGCGAACGTGACAAAGTGTCACCTCAATCTGTTTGACCAATCAGACAAATTTCTCTAAATTGAATTTGCTAACTCCGGACGCAGGAGCAGTTGCTCTACGGGGTGCCGATTAGGCGAGGCTCTACTTCTTTCTATTACAAGCTATGTTAACCATCCCTTACTGAAACTGGGTAATGGTGCATGCTGCAAGCGTCCTGCTGCTACCAGCGTCTTCCGCTGCGGCACCACTACTTAACTGAGGAGTGGTTAGTATGACTTCGTTCTATTTCAGAGGGGAAACCCTCTTCGCCAGCGACATTGATGTGAAACGCGTTGCCCGTGCAATCCGCAACGCCCATCGTAATCCCGATGGCTCCTACACTATGAGCATGGATGAGGCACTTGAGCTTGTCGCTCATTACTTTGGTGCTAACCATGCGCACGACATGCGCAAGCAAGCAGCTGATCCTGTCATAAGCGGGATGCGTCGCGAAGAGAAAGATCGGCTCGTACAAGAAAGCGCGATCTTCACTGGTGAGGCATTTCCCAAGAGCTTGCCTCCCAAATTTGGTACTGAATGGCAGAAAAATGCACGGCAGTTGTTTGAGCTGGCAATTCAATCTCGCGAACCTGAAAAGCTGGAATTTGTGGCCCTGGTTGGTAGTGAAGGATCTGGGAAGACCCTTTTGGCTAACCACATGTGTCAGTTTTATGGTGGCTACGTTGTAGATGTAGAGCTGTATAACGAACTCAGTTTTCTAACCAAACCAATGCACTACCAACCAGGGCAAGTACTCATCTACGATCGGCCTACTGTGTCTTCGACCGTAGAATGGTCTGACGTCTTCTCTGTACTTAAGAATGCGTCAATCGATCCTGCAATACGAACCCTGAAAAAATATCGGGAGTTGAGCCGGAGCCGTCGCCCCCTGATTCCTGGTGAGGAAAGGCACCGTGGCGGCGGTATGTGGAATGCAACATCTGGTTTCAACCAATTAAGCAACGCTCGCCATTGGGTTTTGAATAACCCCCAAGTGACAATGGTGGTTAGTTTTACAAACATTGCAGAGGTTGAAGAGGCGATAAGCTCTGATGCTCAGGTTTTTACGAACCAAGGAGAGTCTTTTAAGCACAACTGGCGTCGTGTCCATGTGGTGAATTTGGACACCATGACTTTCTGTACTGTGGATGGGCCCGGAATGAAGGCTTAGTTTGCTCGTTTAGGTCAGAATCGCTAGGTCGCGTCGGTATACTTGACCCAATTCATGAGATTAAGCGGAGCCATAGGCTCCGCTTTCCTTTTCTACGTTCGGCAAAGTCCCCCCCCTGACACTGTTGCGAGAACTGGCCATGTATTGATTCAATGCTCGTAAATAATCCGACACCTGCCAATATCTTCGATTGCTTGCTATTTGCGGTCGTGTGGCACAAAATCTCCTCATCATAGCCGGACTCTTCGTGAGCCCGGCTTTTTCGTATCTGGCCCGCAGCTGTGCGGGTTTTTTCGTTTCTGGGGTTGGGCGATGGGGAAACAACGGGTCAGGTCTGCAGCTAAGTTCACAACTAAAGGCGTGCAGTGGAGTACTGATGAGTAGAGCAAGTATCAGGCTGAACAGGCCATGGTTAGTTAAGGAGGATTTAACATGAGTAAATCACTGGAAATGGCCCTACGCCTGTTCTCTCCCCGTGGCGCTCTGACCGAAGTCGCCCGGGGGACTGCCGGCCCACTGAATCGCGAGGACATCCTGGTGGCCCTGCAGATAGCTGCCAAGGATAACCCCCGGGGCTATCAGTATCTGATAGCTGATCACCTGATGGATGAACAAGCCATCCAGGGACTGCTGACCCACTTCTGCACCGCTCTTGGCAGCAGTGATGCCGGCGGTATGGCCATGGCTATCCTGCTGCGCCGCCCTTTGCCTGAGCAGTTGGAGCGCCTGGTGATGTCCCACCCGCATTATGACAAAGAGCGCCGCCGGGCGGCAGTGGTGATGGAGAAGGCTAAACGGGCGCACCGAGCGGGGAATGAGCACGAGTACCAGCGCCTGCTGGATGAGCGGAACGGGATCTTGCAGTTGGCACGCGACCACTGTGTCGCTGAGATGATGCACTCAGGGCGCTGCCCACACTGCAGGGGAACCGGATTGCGGCCACGCCGCGGTGATGAGTGCCCGAAGTGCTATGGTACCGGGCGAGTAGTACCCGATGCTGAGTTGGTGTCGCGCCGGTTCGGTCAGGAGATGCGTCAGCATGTCGAGCGGTTGGTTGATGAGGTGATCCACCAAGCGTCAGACTTAACCAAGGTCATGGACCAGCAGGTGAGGGAGATGCGGATAGCCTGATACCTGTTGTTCAACGATACAGCGAAAAACGCCCTTCTCAGAAGGGCGTTTCTGTTGCATAGATTTCTTACTTGATACGTACCGGCTCTTTGTTTTTGTGCTGGGTGAAGAACTCTTGCGCCTCTTGGAGCGGATCTTTCCCGCCCTTGGCGGCCAACTGCAAGTTGGCTGGAGTCTTTATCATCTCGACTACAGACAGTGATTGCAGGTGGACACGGTAGGACTCCTTGTCCTTCAGGGTGATAAAGAGGACACGTTCCTTCTCGATATCTACGTTAATCTCCATCCCCATAGGCAACCCGTACAGGAACAGGCCGGTATCTTTGGACTGGACCCCGAACAGTATGTTGTACTGATAAGTTGTCTTGTGTGCTTCGCTCTTCTCCCAGAAGATCCAAGCACTGTCTTTCTGCTCATTCAGGTTGGTAAAGGCGCTGGTGACTGACTCGACCAGTTTCGCCTTCGGAACTTCACCGAGCACCACCCCGAGTACCTTGTTCAGGATTTCCAGCACCTTATCCACCATGAGCGTGACCGCAGCATTGGACTGCTCTACTACCTGGTCGGTGAAGTTGATCACAGCCATGTCCTTGTTGCCCTTGATCAGGGTAAGTGCTTTTTGAACATCAAACCGGAGTGACTTCCCATCGGCTGTTGATACCAGAGCATCTTGGAACACCCTGGCCATCGCAAAAGCCTGTGGTGCGATCTTGGGATCCGTGATCGAGAAGATCTCGTTGAAGTTGACCTGGCCTTCGCCGGCTGAAAGTGAAACATAAATATTCCGAGTGACGATTTTTTTGGCGTTATCCACGGTGGTATTCATAGGTTCATCCTTGTGCTCGTTATGTGATTGAACTGCAGTGCTCTAAGGGGCCAGCAAGGTATATTCTTAGTTGATAGATCTATCAACTATGGTGCCCCATATGGGGGTTAAATGGATCTTTGTTTTGTTTGTGGCTCCCAAGTGCTGGCGGGATCGGGATAGGCGGTCTATAGCAATTGAGTCTGTATTTGAAGGGGGGAGGGGATGCAGAGGAGTGTGCTTAGGCCAATGGCTCTGAAGGTCGCTAGCTGGGGCCTTATGTATGGCGACTTTTTCGATCTACATTCAATCACCGGCATTCTTGGCGTATCTGATGCTGTGGCTGCTAGTGTGATCCTTTACCTGCGCAGACTGAGTTATATCGATACTGTGGCTGAGACTAGGAGCTGTAAGCGAGAGCCCGGCAAGAGAAGCTCCCATCGTGTTTTCATTAAAGTGATCTGCATAAATCCAGAACCACCAAGCAAAGCACCACCCGCCAAAGTGGATGTCCTACGTTTGAAGCTAGCTCGTCTATCTAAGGTCATGCCTTCACCTCGAGGAGCTCGTTGAAACAGGTGGTATAGCGGGGACTGAGTTGCTCCTGCTTCATCATCCATTCCCGGGTATCCCGGCCGCGGGCCGCGAAGTAGACCTTGCCCAGTCGCCCATGATTGATCTTGTCGATGACCTGCATCAGCGCCTCGCTGCGCGGTGATTGCTGCTCCGCAGCGAATAGGTCGCCCTGCTGCATGTGGGCCGGGGTGAAGTCGGCCAGCATGACGCCCCCCTTCTGATAACGTTGCTCATCGCGCCAGATCCGGGGAAGTAGTTGGGGGATCAGGGCCAGCAGCGCCCGGGTGTCATTGGTGGGAATGGCCAGCTTGGTGCTCACCTGGTTGCCGTAGTAGGGGGCCTTGTCGCTGAACGGGCTCGTGCGGATGAACAGGGTGACGTGGCGGCAGCACATCCCTTCCCCCCGGAGCTTCTCAGCTGCCCGCTCCATGTAGCCAGCCAGCGCCTGGTGCATAGGGCCGATCTGGGTGATGCGCTCCCCAAAGCTGCGCGAGCAGATGATCTGCTGTTTGGCCTGGGCCTCTTGCTCCAGCTCGGCACAGGGGAGCCCCCGCAGCTCCTGCACCGTGCGTTCGACCACCACGCCATACCAGCGGCGCAGCACCTTGGGGTCAGCAGCAACCAGGTCCGCCACCGTCTTGATGCCCTGGGCCTCCAACTTGGCCGACAGCCGCCGGCCAATGCCCCACACCTCCTCGATCGGGGTGATGGCCATCAGCCTGGCGCGCCGCCCCTCATCCCGCAGATCCACCACGCCCCCGGTCGCCGGCCACTTCTTGGCGGCGTAGTTCGCCAGTTTGGCCAGGGTCTTTGTAGGACCAATACCCACCCCGACGGTGAGACCCGTCCACTGCAGCACCCGCTCGCGGACTTGGCGGCCATACTCCACCAGATCGCCCGCCCATCTCTCGCTCAGCTCGATGAACGCTTCATCGATGCTGTATACCTCCACCGCCGGGGCCATCCCCTCCAGAATGCTCATCACCCGCTGGCTCATGTCACCGTAGAGCGCGTAGTTGCTGGAGAACCAGATCCCGCCCATGGCCTCAAAGAACTGGCGGATCTGGAAGTAGGGGACCCCCATCTTGATGCCGAGCGCCTTGGCCTCCGCTGAGCGGGCCACCACACAGCCGTCGTTGTTGGAGAGCACCACTATGGGGCGCCCCTTCAAGTCAGGCCGGAATAGCCGCTCGCAGGAAGCGTAGAAGTTGTTCACATCGACCAGAGCAACAGCACTGTGTTTGTTCATGGGGTTGGCATCAGGCGCACGACACCGGTCACCACCCCGAAGATTTCCAGCTCCTGCCCCTCACTGAAATGGATGGGCCGATATGCCCGGTTGCCAGGCAGTAGCGCTATCGATGGCTCAAGCTGCAGCTCCTTCACCGTGAATTCGCCATCGACTGCGGCGACCACCACGCTGCCGTGGCGCGCCTTGCGGCTGCGGTCCACGATCAGCAGGTCACCATCACGTATCCCGTGATCCACCATGCTGTCACCGGCCGCCCGAACGAAGTAGGTTGCCGCCGGGTGTGCGATGCAGAGCTGATTCAGGTCGATGGTCTGCTCCACGTAGTCCTGGGCGGGAGACGGGAAGCCACAGGCTGCGGGGGAGAGGAACAAGGGGATTTCCAGCGCCGGGGCTTCAAGGTCGGGAACTGCGTACATGTTTGGAACTCTATTGTGCTGTATATAAATACAGTATAGCTGTACCCATGATGAAGATCACCGTGGAGCGATTGGCTCTGGATATGTTGGTCTTGCAGGTAGCGTCACAACCTCATGCTATGGTTTTGCAACAAGGTTCCAAATGGTGTTTAAATAGTGCGACTCTGATGTATATGTAAGGAAAAACATGATCTTGCTGAAAATTATGGTGGCTTTACTGATGCTTGCCATCATTGCTGTCGGTTCTTATATGTGGGGTATCGTTGGATTTTTGGTCACTTTGGGCATGGCCATCGTTTTGAACGGGATGTTCAATCGCTGGGATGCGAAAATGTCCGCGAAGTAGCCATATTATCCTCATGAACAATGCCGGGGTGCCGGAAGCCGAAATGACTGAAGAAAAAACACTTTTATTGCTGCCCCGTTGGTTTTTCAAAAGGCAGCTCATTGTATCGCTTTGCCTCTTCGTGGCATTCCCGGTTGCAATGACTCTCATAACGCCACAAAAAAATCATGTACCAGTGGTGAGCTGGCTGATCATTACTGTGGAGTTTCTAGTGCTAGGCATGCTGTACCCATACAGCAGGTATGCTGTTCAGCGCATCATTGACTACTGGTATGGGGATGAAAATGTTGTCTATGACGCGTCAATAAAAAGCTCATTCGATCGGAAATTTGCAAAATTGATGGTGAGCTTGGTTTGCCTGCTGGTACTGGGACCGATGTGTCTTATCGTGCTTCTGGTGAAGCGTTGGAGAGAGCGAAGAGGCCAAATAACTAGGGAGCCTGCTTCTGGTTGAATCCCCGCCGCCCCAGCGTTAGTATTGCTCAAAGATGGCCAGAGTCCCCGTGACCCTGGCCTTTTTCATTTCTGGCCCGCCTCGTGCGGGCTTTGTCGTTTCTGGAGGGGCGATGCATGGGGAAAGAAGAAGATCTCGCGACGGCTGCGGCTGCTGCAGGGGTGGCAAAGAGCGCGCCGCCGGTGGTGGTGTCCGGCATGACGTTGGCCGGGTACTCGCTCAATGACTGGGTGCTGGCCGCCACGTTGATGTGGATAGCGGTTCAGATGGGCTGGTTTATCTGGTCGAACATCATCAAGCCGCGTCGCCAGCAGGGAGGTGCAAAATGAACAAGGTCCGCATTGCCATTGCCGCGCTCAGTCTGAGCGCGGCGGGCTTTGTGGGGCTCCTGAATCGGGAGGGGTTTGAGCCGACGGCTTACCCCGACCCGGTACATGGCACCAAGCTCCCCACGCTCGGCTTTGGGAGCACCGAAGGGGTCAAGATGGGTGACACCATCACGCCCGTCGCCGCGGTGAACAGGAGTCTTCGGGAGGTGCGGGTGTTCGAGGATGCCCTCAAGGCATGCATCCAGGTACCACTCCATCAGTATGAGTTCGACGCCTATGTCGAGCTCTCCCATAACATCGGCCCCGGCGCCTTCTGCCGCTCCACCATCGTGAAGCGCCTGAACGCCGGCGACTACCCCGGGGCCTGTGAAGCGATCCTGCTGTTCAAGCGGGCTGGCAACCAGGACTGCTCGGCGCCAGGGAACCGGGTCTGCCCCGGGCTCTGGAAAGACCGGCTGCGCCTCAATGCGAAGTGCAAGGGGGAGTGATGGGTGTTACTCCGCAGAGCAAGGCGCTTCCGTTCCTGGCCGGTGCCTTGGTGATAGCCGCCCTGGCTGGCGGTGGTGCGGCGCTCTACTGGTCCGGTCATGCTGCTGGGGAGGAGGGGGAGCGCAATACCTGGCAGGCAAAGTGGAATGAAGAGGCTGCCCGCCTCGCTACTGCTAGGACCAAGGCTGAGCTGAAGGCTCGGGAGGAAGAGCAGCGCCGGCAGGCAGAAATCGATGAGGTGAGAGACCATGCACAAGAACAGATCGCCCAAGCACAAACTGATGCCGCTGCTGCTGGCGTTGAGTCTGGCCGGCTGCGCGAGCAAGCCCGCCGCCTGGCAGCCCGAGCAAGTAGGTGCGCCAGCCATTCCCGCACTCCCCAAGGAAGCCCGGCAGCCGAACAGCCTGCCATGGTGCTCGCCGACCTGCTCAGCCGGGCTGACGAAAGAGCGGGTGAGCTGGCAGCAGCGTATGACCGAGCTCGAGTATCAGGACTAGCCTGCGAGCGAGCCTATGACTCCCTGCGTACCGCAACCATGACACCCCGCCCATAACGGCGGGGTTTGTTTTTCTGGGGAAGGGGAGGAGGTGATGCAGATGAACTGGAGCAGTGAAGTGGAAAGCGGTATCGATGTGACTGGGGTTATCACCCGTGTTGAGCACTACGACGGGGCTGAGGCGGTGGTTGTTCTTTCTTCCGGTGTTTCTGTGGTGGTAGCTGCAGCCCACAAGCCGGTACCCGGCGATACCATCGTTGAAGGCGAGTTATCTATCTAAATGGCAAAGACCGACTGGGCACAGCTCAATGCAGAGTTCCTGCAGGAGCATGAAGCGACAGGCATCAGTGCGAAAGACTGGTGCAACAGCCGCGGCCTGAACTACAACTCGGCGCGTCGCTATTTGAAATCTCGGGGACAATCCCCTGCGCAACCTGATAAATCTCGCGTAGCTGCGCAAACTGCGCATTCCGAAGTGCGCAAAACTGCGCAATCTGCGCAAAGTGCGCAAGCCAAAGGGAATGAGGCCAAGGCGAAAGGGGGAGAGGGAAGAGGGGAGAAGTCATTCTCTTCCACACAATCTCAGCCCGAGCCGGACCAGACCTCGAAAAACAAAGGGCGGGATGGTGCTGGCCGCTTCGTCCGAGGCGAGTATGAAGGCAACCCGAACCCGCCCGCCAACATCAAGCCCGGCATGCAGATAGCCAAGACCCATGGCGGTTACGCCAAGTTCCTCGATGCCGAGGAGCTGTTCGACCAAGCCCGCGAGCTGCAACTACGTGATGAGCTGGAGTTCACTCGGGCGCGCGTTATCTCCGTCACCAAGCTGCTCAAGGGGCTGCAGCAGGACCTGGTCACGGCCACCGAGATGACCGACCGGATCGCGCTCTATGACAAGATCCTGAAAGCCGAGCAGGCCCTCGACCGCAACATCCAGCGGATTGAGTCCATCGAGCGGACCCTGAGCGCCCTTATGGTTGATGCCGTTAACGTGCCCAAGATCGAGGAGGACACCCGCCGCATCAGAGCAGCAACTCGCAAGCTGACCGCCGAGGCCGACCGGCTCGAGAAGGATGGGGGCAGCGAGGCCACGCCGGTCAGCGAGATGGTGACTGAGCTGCAGGGGATGGGGACTGGTGGATTGATGTCGTGATAGCATACAAAATATAGCAACCGGTATAATTGGAGTGTGATGGTGGCTTCTAACGCGGAAATGGAAGAGCTGTACCGAAAACGACTAATGGTTGTGGCGACTGGAATACTTATTTTTGTAATTGCAGGCGGGTCTCTTAGCAAGGCAGATCCGAACGCTAATGCTACAGAAATTGTGATGTTTGGGGTGAAGCTGATATTCAGTCGCCCTAACTGGTTGGAATGGGCTGCGCTAGCCGTTATGGGATACCTCTGGTTGAGGCATCAACAATTTTCCTTTGAGGAGAATGAAAAGCTCAAAGCGCAGGTTTACGAAAATACTAGAATTAGCCGAAGAATTTCAGTAAAGGCCCTCGGGGCTGAATCAACATACTATCACGGCCCAGGCGACTATGAAGGAAAGTTCAGGAGTGTGAGATACTATCGCACAGCGTGGAAAGAATTGTTCGATGAGCACGAACCATATAATTACCCCATAAGCATCTGCGTTTCATCTTTTTATAAAATCATCGTATGTGTGACATTAATAGATAGAGACAGTGATAGGGCTGTTGGATGGAAGATGGAGAGGGTGAAGGGTGTTGTTGAACATCTTCAGTTTTATTTTTCATACGCAGTGTCATATTTACAGTGTGCCTATAAGTATCCAGAGTTTTGTCATGCAAAACTGCCATCTTGGTTAGCCTGCATTAGCGCCATATCGTATTTAACAAGCCAGTTTATTATTTAGAGTCCAATATTAAGATAAACCCGCCTCGGCGGGTTTTTTATTGCCTGAGATCCCCGATGACTGAACCCGACACCTCCGCCATGACTGAGCAGGAGCAGATGGCCTACATCCGCTCGAAGCTCAGCGATAAGTGGTGGAGGATGAACAACCTCTACATGATCGAGAATGAGCAGGGCCAGCTGGTGCGCTTCCGGTTGCGCCCGGCGCAGGAGCGGCTGTTCAAGACCATGTGGTGGCTGAACATCATCCTCAAGGCGCGCCAGCTTGGGTTCTCCACCGCCATCGACATCTATCTGCTGGACGAGGCGCTGTTCAACAAGAACATCAAGTGCGGGATCATCGCCCAGGACCTGACGGCCGCCGGCGAGATCTACCGCACCAAGATTGAAGTCCCGTTCGATAACCTGCCGGGCTGGCTCAAGACCCAGTTCAAGGTGGTGACCCGGCGCGGTGGGGCAAATGGCGGCCATATCCTATTCCGCCATGGCTCCAGTATCCAGGTGGCCACCTCGTTTCGCTCCGGTACCGTCCAGCGCCTGCATGTCTCCGAGCACGGGAAGATTTGCGCCAAGTACCCTGAGAAGGCCAAGGAGGTGCGCACCGGTACCCTGCAGGCGATCCACCCGGGCGCCGTGGCCTTCATCGAATCAACAGCGGAAGGCGTGGGCGGCGACTTCCACGCCATGAGCATGAAGTCCCTCGAGCTGGCCAGGGCCTCCGGTGAGCTCAGCCAGCTCGACTGGAAGTTCCACTTCTTCGCCTGGTGGCAGGACCCCAAGTATCGTGCTGACGTGCCGGCATCCGGCGTGGTGATGAGCAAGACCCAGGTGGAGTATTTCGCCGCGGTAGAGAAGGCGATGAATTGCACAATCACCGACGAGCAGCGGCAGTGGTACGTGCTGAAAGAGTCCACTCTGGGCGCAGAGATGAAGCAGGAGTTCCCCAGCACGCCGCTGGAAGCCTTCCTGACCTCTGGTCGCCGGGTGTTCGACCCTATCCACACCATGGATGCCGAGGGCGATTGCATTGCCCCGCTCATCGTCTATGACATCGACCCGGTGACCGGCAAGCGGGAGAAGGCTCGCAAGCCTGAGAAGCTGGACGAGCGTGGCCAGCGCTCCCTCGAGAACATGCTGCTGGTCTGGGAGCTGCCAGACCCCGACGAGGATTACGCCATCGGCGCCGACGTTGCGGAAGGGCTGGAGCACGGCGACCGTTCAAGCCTCGACGTGACTGCCAAGAGCGACGGCCGGCAGGTGGCCCACTGGTTCGGGCACCTGGATCCCGGGCTGTTTGCCCAACTGCTGGCCCACGTTGGCAGGTTCTACGGTACCGCAGAGCATGGTCCGGCCTACATCGGCCCGGAGCGCAACAACCACGGTCACGCCGTGCTGCTCAAGCTCCGTGAAATCTACCCGACCCGGCGCATCTACACCCAGGAGCACCTCGACCGGGACCGCGACGACGAGACACCGCGCCTCGGCTGGCTCACCACCCGGCAGTCCAAGCCGATCTTGGTTGATGGCCTCAAGGCCCTGCTGCGTGCCGGGCAGTCCGGGATCCGCTGGATAGGCACCATTCACGAGGCAACCACCTACGTCTACGACAAGAGCGGCAGCATGAACGCCCAGGACGGCTGCTACGACGACCAACTGATGAGCTACATGATTGCCCAAGAGATGCGCGCCCGGATGCCGGCCCGCATCGTCAAACCCGAAACCTCCCGCAAACCCAAGCACTGGATGGCCAACTGATGATCAACGCCCAACCCAAGGCCCCTGAAAAAGGCGGCCTCGATACCCCACGCCTGCTCAAACTGATGAGCGATATCAACGGCCAGCCAGATTGGCGCTCAATGGCGAACCGGGCTTGCGCCTACTACGACGGGGATCAACTGCCCCCTGAGGTGGTCAAGGTGCTCAAGGAGCGGGGTCAGCCCATCACCATCCACAATCTCATCGCCCCGACCATTGATGGCGTGCTGGGGATGGAGGCCAAGAGCCGCACCGATCTGATGGTGATCGCCGATGACCATGACGATGAGCTCGAGCAGCTGGCCGAGGCCGTCAATGCTGAATACGCCGACATGTGCCGCCTGGGCGGACTGGATCGTGCCCGTGGTGAGGCCTACGGCGGCCAGATAAAGACCGGCATGGGCTGGGTGGAGGTCTGCCGGCGCGATGACCCGTTCGGCCCGCGCTACAAGTTCAGCAACGTCCATCGTGATGAGGTCTATTGGGACTGGCACAGCCGGGAGCCTGACTTGAGCGACTGCCGCTGGCTGATGCGCCGCCGCTGGGTCGATCTGGATGAGGCCAAGACCATGTTCCCGAGCAAGGCTCAGGCGTTGGAGTGGGGCGTCAACGACTGGGAGGGGATGGCAAGCCTGACCGCCATCGAGGGGATGGATCCCAACCTGGTCAGCGCTTACGACGAGTGGAGCCAGTTTAGCGGCAAGGAAGTCGAGTGGTGCAGCCGAGAGCGGGACCGGGTGTTGCTGCAGGTGGTCTACTACCGCACCTACACCATGCGGCAGGTGCTGATGCTCGATTCTGGCCGGGCGCTGGAGTACGACAAGACCAATCAGTTGCACCTGGCCGCGCTCGCCATGGGCCGGGCCAGGATGGAACGCCGCCCGGTGGCCGTGATCCGGGAGTCCTGGTTTGTCGGCCCCCATCATCTGGTTGACCGTCCCTGTACTGCTCCCCACAACATGTATCCGCTGGTGCCGTTCTGGGGATACCGGAAAGACCGCACCGGTGAGCCATACGGGCTGATTGCTCGGGCCATGCCGGCGCAAGACGAGGTGAACCTGCGGCGAATCAAGCTGACGTTCTTGCTGCAGGCCAAGCGCGTCATCATGGACAAGGACGCCACGAACATGAGCCGGGATCAAGTGCTTGAGCAGGTTGAGCGCCCGGATGGCTATATCGAGCTCAACCCGGACCGCGCCAACAAGACCAGCGTGAGCGACGCCTTCAAGGTGGAACAGGACTTCAACGTGGCGGCCCAGCAGTTCCAGGTGATGCAAGACTCGGTGAAGCTGATCCAGGACACCATGGGGGTTTATGCGGCCTTCTTGGGGCAGGGCTCAACCGGCCAGTCAGGGGTGGCCATCAGCAACCTGGTAGAGCAGGGCGCTACAACTCTCTCCGAGATCAACGACAACTACCGGATGGGCTGCCAACAGGTGGGCCAGCTGGCTCTGGCATACCTGCTGGAGGATATGGCCAACAAGCGCAACTACAAGGTGACGGTGAACCGTGACGATCCGCGCCGGCGCAAAGCGGTGGTCCTCAACGTGGAGCAAGAGGATGGCAAGCTGACCAACGACGTGACCAGGCTGCGAGCTCATATCGCCCTGGCACCGATCCAGCAAACCGCCGCTTACAAGCAACAGCTGGCCGAGCGGATGACCCAGGCTATGGCCCAGTTACCGCCAGAAGCTGCAGCAGCATGCTTTGACCTGCTGGTCGAGCTGATGGATGTACCGCGCAAGGCCGAGTTTGTGGAGCGGATCCGCAATGCCCTGAACATCCAGAAAGACCCGGAGGAAATGAACGACGAGGAGCGTGCCGCAGCTGAGCAGCAGGCCCAGCAGGCCCAGATGCAGCAGGAGCTGGCAATGCGCGAGATGCAGGCCAAGCTGGCAGAGTTGGAGGGCAAGGCCGCCAAGTGGCAGGCAGAGGCTCAGCGCATCACTAAGCTGACCGACTCCATCCGCTTCGAAGATGCCCTCAAGCAGGCCCAGACCGGTAAGACGTTGCAGGAGATGGAGCAACTGGCCGCAGAGCAGCAGGTGATACAAACCGAACAGGCAGCCCTGCAGGCTCAGCTGTTGGACACCATTCAGCAGCAGATAGACGCGATCGCGCTCTGATAGTTGCTTTCCTCATCGCCCAGCGTTACGATTTCTCCAACATGGCCCAGTCTCTCGAGATTGGGCCTTTTTCGTTGGTAGAAATGACAGTAGAGCCTGCCTTCCATCTTCGGTACTGTCTCATTTGAGTGTAGCAACTCCCGTGCTTATGCCATTGCCCGCCTTCCGCGGGCTTTTTTATAACCAGCCTCGAGCTGGTTTTTTTGTGCCCAGCCCCAGCCGGGGAGCGCTCTTTCAGAGAACCTTCCCCCGCTTGGGCAGCGATACCACCCACTGAAAACCCACGAGGACAACCATGGATACGAACATCGATAACCTGACCGGGACTGAAAGCCTGGACGAACTGGAAGCCATGCTGGAGGCGATCGAGCGCGAGCCCGATGCCGAGCTGGATAATGGCACTGGTACCAAGCAAACGGACGTAGAGCAACCCGCGCCGTCGGCGGGCGAGGTGGCAGCCGGTAACGAACAAGCCAGCACCGAGCCGGGCGGCGAAGGGGCCGCGGAGCCTGAGAAGGTGATCCTGGCCAAGAATGGTCAACACACCATCCCGTATGAAGTGCTGGAGCAGGCGCGCAATGAAGCCAAGCAGCTGCGTGAGCAGTTGGCGTTATCTCAGCAGGCCCAGGCTGAACGGGACAAGCTGCAGGCGCTGATGGAGAAGCACGGGATCAACCCCGATGTGGACCCCGACGACATCAGTCAGGAGGAGCTCGAGCAGCTGGCGCAGGACTACCCGGATCTCGGCAAATCCATCGCAGCCATTGCTCGCAAGCTCCAAAAGCTGGAGCCACAAGCTGCACCGCAGCAGGTTCAACCCGCACTCACCCCGGTGCAGGCCGCACTGCAGGCGGTACCTGACCTGGTGAGCTGGCGGGAAAAGGACCAGGACCGTTTCGACTTCGCCATCATCGTCGATGAAAAGCTCCAGGCTGACCCCGCGTGGCAAGGAAAGTCACTGGATGAGCGATTCGCAGAGGCTGCTCGCCGCACCAAACTGGCCTTTGGTGATGCCGTGGACTCCGCGCCACCTTCCGCTAAGGCACCCAGCAAGGAAACGGAAAAGCCAACTGACCACATCCCGTCCAGCCCATCAGCCTTGGGCCAAACCCATCACGCGCCGGCTACCGGTGTTGAGCGTTATAGCGCCATGTCCCAGACCGAGCTGGTCGGGGAGTTCGGCAACATGACCGACGCCCAGATTGACGCCCTGCTGGAACAGTCCGGGCTTTAACCCACAACCCATCTATACAAGCCAACCCCGACCACTGTGTCGGGGTTTTTGTTTTCATGTAGGAGAGGATCATGACCCAAGTCACCTCGGCGCAAGCCAACAAGATTATGCAGGCCGCCCTGTTCACGACGGCCAACCGTTCCCACTCGCTGGTGAACATGCTGACCGAAGAGGCCCCCAAGGGCGCCAAAATCAACGGCGGCAAGCAGACCAGCGCCGGCGCTCCGGTGGTCCGCATCACCGATCTCGGCAAGGGGGCGGGCGATGAAGTAGACATGCAGCTGTTCCACCAACTGTCTGGCCGCCCGACCATGGGTGACAAGAAGCTGGCTGGACGTCTGGAGAGCATGTCCTTCGCCGACTTCTCGCTCAAGATCAACCAGACCCGCCATGGTGTGGATGCCGGCGGCAAGATGAGCCAGAAGCGCACCAAGCACGACCTGATCAAGACGGCTCGCGTGCTGCTGGGGGATGGCTACTACGGCCGCCTGGTTGACCAGCGCGGCTTTGCCCAGCTGGCCGGTGCTCGCGGCGATTACTCGGCAACCGACATCATCCTGCCGCTGGCTGATGATCCCGAGTTTTCGGAGATCATGATCAACCCGCTGACTGCGCCGACCTACGAGCGCCACTTCTTCGGCGGGGATGCTACCACCTTCGAAGCCATTGACGCCGCGGACCGGTTCAATCTCGGCTGCGTGGACAACATGGCGCTCTATCTGTCCGAGATGGCCAACCCCATCCAGCCGATCCGCATGGTGGCAGACCCCTCCGGCGGCGAGCCGCTCTATGTGCTCTACGTCACCCCGCGCCAATGGCACGACTTCTACACCTCCAGCACCGGTAAAGACTGGAATGCCATGCTGGCCGCGGTGGCAGAGCGTGCCAAGGGCTGGAATCACCCCATCTTCCGTGGTGAAGGTGCGATGTGGCGAGGCATCCTGGTCAAGCAGTACAAGGGCATGCCGATCCGCTTCAACCAAGGCAGCGCCGTCAAGGTGTGCGCGACCAACTCCGCAACCGGGGTGGAAGTGGACAAGATCGCTGGTACCACCATCGATCGCGCCGTGCTGCTGGGCGGCCAGGCGCTGGCCAATGCCTTCGGCTCTGGCGAGCAGGGTGGCTCCTTCGGTATGCACGAAGAGAAAACCGACCACGGCAACGCGACCGAGCTCTCCATCAACTGGGTGTCCGGTTTGCAGAAGATCCGCTTCAAGCAGCGCAACGGCAACATCCAAGACCATGGCTGCATGGTGATGGATACCGCAGTGAGCCCCATCGGCCGCTAAGCCCTAAACCAGAGGGGGTAAGTGCCCCCCCTCCTTGTTTATCAGACCCAATAAGGAGCCATGTCATGGCCAAAACTACCTTGATCGCCAAAGCGTACCGCTGGTTTGTCGGTGCGTTCGGCAACCTTTCCATCTCTCCGACCCTGGTGGCCAAGCTGGCGGCGGTACCGGCCGGCGACGTCGTCGCGTTTGGCGACAAAGTGGAGCCCAACCTGAAAGTGGTGGGAGTGACGATGTTCAGCACTGCACTGGGCGCGAGCACCACCATTACGGCCAAGATCGGCGACACCGTCATCATCAACGCCGAAGGCACGGTGACGGCGGTGGCCAAGTACATTCCGGTTGACGACCTGCTGACGGCACCTGACCAGGAGATCACCCTCACCGTCGGCGGTGGTGCGGCAACGGGCACCGTCAAGCTCAAGCTGCACTATGAGGTGATCGGCAACCTGTAAGGCTGCCCGTCACGCCATGCCCGGCCCTGCGCCGGGCTTTTTCATTTCTGGATTGGAGATATTGCCGTGAGCGACAAAATTGCCGTGGTTTATATCGGCGACAAGCCGAGCAAGAAAGACACCGTCACCGGCTCCCGCCTGGTGTTCCCGCGCCACACCGCCGTTGATGTGGAGAGTCACATCGCCATGCAGTTGCTGGAGTTCCCCACCGTCTGGATCCGCCATGACGCGCTGGCCGGTGAGCTGGAGCGGCAGGGGGCCATTGCCAAGGCAGAGGCCGATGAGCAGGAACGCATTGCTGCTGAAGCGGCCCGCCTGGCCGAAGAGCAAAGCTTTGTGGTCGGCGACCGCGACCTCACCAAGATGACCAGCGCCCAGCTGGCGACCCTGGTGGAGGGGGAGGACTTGCAGGTTGAGCCGCAAGCCCCTCAAGAGAAGGTGGGTGACTACCGGCTGCGTGTACGTGACGCCCTGAAAGACAAGCTGGCGGCTGGCCAGGAGGGGTAATCATGCAGATGGTGCCCCGCGAGCAGTTCCTGCCTACCGTCAGGCTGCACATCACCGGCCCGCTCGAGATGCTGCTGGAGGAGGCCGTAACCGAAGCGGCGATCACCTTCTGCCGAGAATCAGAGCTGATCACTCTCGATCGCCTCCTTCCCAGCGCGTCAGCCGGTAGCCTGGAAGCGGTGTGCAATGTGGACGGGGTCACCTCCTGCAATGTGCTGCACCTCACCGGTGCTGATGGCGTGCCACTGGACTCCGGGCGTGACTACTTCGCCTTATCCGCAAATGAGTTGAGCATCCTGGCCGACTTCAATGATGTACGGATCTGGTACGTAGCCGCCCCGGTAAAAGGCGCCAAGGAACTACCAGCACAGCTCTACACCGACCACTCAGAGGCCATAGCCCACGGCGTGGCCGCACTGCTTTACGCCCAACCTGACCGCCCCTGGTCTGATCCAAAGCGTGCCAACTACCATCGCGCCGAGTTTGTTGAAGGGTGGCGGCGTGCCGGCCGGTTCCGCAAACAGCACAGCGCACCGACTCAAGTTGAGTTCTACAACCCGCCCCGCAAACACAGCTTTTTCTAAGGAGTCGCCATGGCTACCGTGTCCATTGCAACCATCATCAAGCGGGTCAACACCCTGCTGGTCGATCCCACTTTTACCCGCTGGCCCAAACAGGAGCTGCTGGACTACTACAACGACGCCACCAAGGCGATCGTGCTGGTTCGCCCTGACGCTCACACCAAGAACGTCGAGTTTATCTGCGCGGCCGGCACCAAGCAGGCGCTGCCAGCTGACGCCCTGCGCCTGATTGAAGTCTTGCGCAATGCCAACGGCAAGGTGGTTCGCTTCGTGCCGCGCAAGGCGTTGGATGACAGCTACCCAGATTGGCACTCCGGCAAGACAGCGACATCAGTTGATAACTACTGCTATGAAGATCGCGATCCCAAGACCTTCTATCTGCATCCCGGCCCGGCCGAAGCGGTCAAGGTGGATGTGATCTATTCGGTCGCCCCGCAATCCAAGCAACTGGCCGATGTGGAGAACACCAACACGCCGGCGCTGGCAGACCTGGATGATATCTACATCAACCCGATCATCGACTTCATGCTCTACCGCTGTTTCTCCAAGGATGCCGAGTACGCCGCCAACAGCAATCGTGCTGCCGGCCATTACAACGCATTCCTGCAGCAGCTGGGTGAGAAAACCCAGGCTGACGCCAGTATGGAAGCCCGCCAGCAGGCCGGCTTTAACCGGGTGACAGGTCAGTAAGGGGGCGCATAGATGGCAGGATTGTGGAAGCGTGACGGCACTGTAGCTGTCACCAGCGGCAGCAAGAAGGTGACCGGCACCGGAACCACCTTCGCAGATGCCAAGAACGGGGTGGCCAAGGGCCACCTTTTTTGTATGACCACCGGGGCAACGGTTGACCTCTATGAGGTCGATTATGTGGTTTCCAACACCGAGCTGTTCTTGGTGCAGGCGTTTCGTGGGGTTACCGGTACCGGCAAAGCCTACGAGGTGATCACCACCTTCTCTGACTCTATCCCGGAGTTTGCCCGCAAGCTAAATGCCTCGTTGTCCTACTACCAGGGCCAATCCGACATGGTGCAGCAGCTGTTTACCAGCGATGCGGCCGAAATCACTGTGACAGCCCCAGATGGCACCATCCACAAGTTGATCCCATGGAAGCGGGTGACCAGCGATGGCGAGGGCCAGGCCGCCCGGGCCAAGGTCGAGGCAGATCGATCCAGGGACGAAGCGAACCGAGCCAAGGATGAGGCTGACCGTGTGGCGGGGATCGTGGCTGCCGCCGCGCTTCCCCTGCCGGATGTGTGGGCGCCGCTCTCTGACAGCCTGCGCCTCATCACCGGCTATGGGCGGGATGTGATGGCTGGCTCTGGTGCGGATGTGGTGGCCAGGATGGTGAATTTCAGCCGCAGCACTACAGCAACCTACATTGGTAAGGATGGTCAGCTGAAAACCGCTGCTGCGAATGAGCCGCGATTTGAGAAAGAGGGGATATTGGTTGAAGGGCAAAGTACCAATATATGGTGGACCCAAGGGGCTGGATTGTCAGTTGTTAATTCCCCGATAGAGCAAATTACGCTCCCTACAGGAGTGGTTGGAAGCGCATATAAAATAACGCCAAATACAACAGACTTTTCGTATGTTCGTACCTCATATGGACAACAGTCTGGAGTCCATACTCTTTCTTGTTTCGCAAAACGGGCAGACGGTTCCCTTGATATGCCAATTATCTATGCGGGACAAGGAGGGGCGCTTAGCATAAAAATGGTAGGGAAATATTTGGGGAACGGTTGGTGGAGAATGGAATGTCAACTTACAAACCCCATTGGCAATACCGGTTTCGGATTTGCGGCAACGGCTATTGACACCATCCCTGTTCACATTTGTTTCTTCCAATTTGAAGCACTACCGTTTGCCAGCTCATACATTCCAACCAATGGCGCGGCAGCAACAAGATCAAAGGACATTCTTTATTTGGCATCGTCAGGGAATATCCCTGCCGATATGAACATGGCTTTTGCTGCTCAGATTAAATTAATGGGTAAAGGGGTTAACTCTTGGCCTCGGGTATTCGAGATTTCTGACCCAGCCAATAAAGGCTCGTTTATTGATATGAACACGGGGACATGGGGCGCCAACAACATTGTCGGGATTCGAAGAACTATCGCAGCAAGGTTCAGTGATACATCCCGGTGGCTTGATGGCGTAAACATATCATCACCTTGGCAAGCTTATCCCGTTAAGCCTTATTCAGACCCGGTTTACATTACTGGGTCAAATGTTGCGGGAACCCGAGATTACTACGGCCATGTTCGAAATCTAAGGGCATGGTTTTTTTCGCCGACAGACGATCAAATGAAGGCAATACGATGACCAACTTTATCGACTTCAACCTCAAGGCATCCACTCAGGCCGCCATGACCAAGGCCCTGCTGGCCGCTGGCTTTATCAAAGACCCAGAGAGCGGCACCCTCTATCACCCCACAGCCTCGTTGCAGCTGCTGCCGCCAGGCATGGTTACCCGTCCCACCGGAGTGCTGGATACTGAGGGCCTACCGCTGCGCGAGCCTGTACCGGGCTATCACGCCAACGTGCGCACCCAAGACCCTTCAATGGCCGCCGCGTTGGCGCCGGTGACCGTGGATGTCGAAACCCCGCAATATGTCTGGGCCTCAGATCCGGCTGGTATGTGAGTCTTGCCTCCTGGCGCTGTCAGCGTTAGGATTTACCCATCATGGCCCGTTCTATTCTGAGTGGGCCTTTTTGTTTCCTGCCCGCCGAGAATCCCATGTCAGCCATCGATATCGTCACCATGCGAGGTGTAACGCCGCGCGTGGAGCCTCACCTTTTGTCTGATGAAGTGGCCGTGGTGGCCCGCGATTGCCATTTCGATCACGGCGTAATCTCGCCCCTCGAGGAGGATGTGAGCGTCGGAGTGGTGTTGCCAATCACACCAAAGACCCTGTTTCGCTATGGAGATCACTGGTTCGCATGGAACAAGGTGGTTGAGGCCATCCATTCTCCAATCGCCCAGGATGGGTATCATCGCGTTTACTACACCGATGGGGAATATCCCAAGGTGACACATGCTCAGATCGCCACTGGCGGCAGCAACAAGCCGACAGCCTGGTATCGGCTTGGGGTACCTGCGCCAGGCGTTCCGGTAGGGATTGGCGCTATCACGCCGCCAGAAGGCGGCAAGGATGACGACATTACCGATGACGAGACCCGCTACTACGTAGATACCTACGTGACCGCTATGGGCGAGGAGGGGCCACCAGGACCTGCTAGCGGCAAGGTGGCGATCCCCATCCCAGGGTCAGCGGTGACGCTGGCGTTATCCCCTCCGCAGTCGCAGGACAACAACATCACCAAGCGCCGGATCTACCGGTCTGTCTCCGGTGGCGGCCTAGCTGACTACTTGCTGGTCGCAGAGCTGCCCATTTCGCAAGCTTCATTTGTAGATAGCCGCGCTGATGGTGAACTTGGTCCTGTCTTGGAGACTTACGATTACGCTCCACCCCCAGCGGCTCTGCGTGGCCTCTGCCAGATGGCCAACGGCATGTGTGCCGGGTTCGCTGGCAACTCTCTCTACCTATGCGAGCCATACCTGCCCTATGCCTGGCCGGAGAAGTACCGGCTGACCACAGAGCACGACATCGTGGCGATCGCCGCTATCGATACAGCGCTGGTGATCGGCACCAAGGGTTATCCCTACCTGGCGCAGGGGGTGAGCTCTTCTTCGGTGACAAACCAGAAGCTCAGCCAGTTGCCACAGGCATGCATCAGCGCCAGTTCCATGGTGTCTATGGATGGGGTGGTGCTGTATGCCTCGCCGGATGGACTGGTTGGCATTGGCGCCAGCGGAGGGCAAGTGGTGACCGAGCAGGTGATCACTCGCAAGCAGTGGCGGGCCATGAAGCCGGAAACCCTGCGTGCCTGGCATCACGATGGCAAGTACGTCGGCCTGACAGACACCCACGCCTTTATCTTTGATCCAAAGTCGGGAGACCTGCGCGAGTTGACCAATCGCTGGGATGCCGCCGTCTCTGACATGGAGAGCGACAGCCTGTTTGTAGCCAAGGGGCGTGATCTGCATATCTGGCGTGGCGGAGAGGCTGGAAATGGCCAGCTTGTCTGGCGTTCAAAGGTATTCATGGTTGTCGGTGGTGCATCCTATGGGTGCTGCAGGATCCTGGCCTCGGATCTTAGCAAGGTCGGGGTGCGGTTGTTTGTAGACAATCAGCAGGTGATGGAGCTGTCGCCTGGCAACCTGACGGCCAGTGCCTTCAGGCTTCCGCCTGTGCGTGGTCGGTGGTGGCAAATCGAGGTGTTTGGCACCTCCACTGTGCGGCGTATCACGTTGGCGGGATCGATGGCGGAGTTGATGTAATGGCAAAACCTGCTTACAGGGCCGGGCGGGACCCGGCAGCGACCGCCGAAAACGTGGAGCTGCTTACTGGGCAGCGAGGCAACAAGCTGGACAAGGCGGTAACGCTGAGAGAACTGACAGAGCTTGGCTTGGCCACTCTGCGCCCTGGGGCCGGTGGTGCCTACAACCCAGGCAAGAACCCGGACCTTTTCCCGACCGGCATTTATGACAAGCCCCATGCACCGGTCAATGTGCAGGCAAATGGGGCGTTTCATACCGTGGTGGTTGAATGGGATAGCCCCAACTACCGTGGCCACGCTCATACCGAGATATGGCGAGCCGAGACAGATAGCCTGCCTGCAGCCACGCTGGTCGGTACCACCTCGGCCAATGTGTTCTCTGACGCCATTGGCAAGGGGGCGCAGTTCTACTACTGGGCGCGTTTCGTAAATGGCAAGGATGATGCCGGCCCCTTTAACGCCAACGGAGTCATGGCGGAGACTAGCCGCGATGTGCAGGACATTCTCGATGAGCTGCAGGGGAAGATTGAGGATAGCCACTTAGCCAAGGAGCTGCTTGCCCCTATCAAACAGGTCCCGCAGTTAACTCTTGATGTTGAGGCGATCCGCCCCAGGCTGGAAGAAATCGATGTGTCTATCGGCACCATCCAGAACAAGATCCCCAGCATCGAGGGAGACCTGGCATCACTCAGCCAGAAGCAACTGGAAAGTGAAGATCTTCTCAAGGATGCCCAGGCGCAGCTTGGCAATGCCAGCATCGACATTGGCCTGGTTCAGGACCGACTGAACAACAAAATAGACAAGTACAAGGGCGACTTTGACAGTTTCCGCGATGCGGTATTCAAGGTTGACCCTGAGAATGGCAGCATCACCATGGACGCGGTGAATGCTGTCCGTGAGGAGATGCGGACCTCTATCACAGAGGTTCACCAGGGCCTGGACGCAGTGTCTGGCCAGATAGCCAGCAAGGCCGACAACGTCACAGTGGACGGCCAGGGGAAACGCATCACCGAGGCGGAGCAACGCATCAATGGGCTCGATGCCAGCCTGAGCCAGACAGTGACCAAGGGGGAGTTTACCGACGAGCAGAAGAAGGTCACCCAGATCGGTCAGGAGTTGAATGCCACCAAGGGGGAGTTGGCTCAGAAGGCAACTCAACAGCAGGTGGACGAACAGGGCGAACGGCTGGCCAATGCTGAGAGCAAGATGACGGTTCATACCGATGAGCTATCGAGCCAGGCTCAACGCATTGATGGGCTGCAGGCCACCGTCAACAGCGGCGATGAGGTGCTTGATGCCAGGATCACTGAACTGGCGCGCGTGACGGCTGAGGCTGATGGCGTGACGGCCAAGCGTGTCAGTGGGCTGCAGGTGAGGGCTGTTGAAGCGGAAGGCAAGATCAGTGCGCTGGAGGAGGTTATTGAGTCGAACGGTGGGATAACGGCCGGGCGGTTCGATGAAATTAAAGCTGAAGTCGAACTGGCCAAGGACAAGGCCGATGGGGCTGGTGACGCGGGTCAGGCAGCAATTGATGCCGCCCTGGCAGGGGATGAGCGGGACAGGGGAAACCGGAAGTCCTTTGGTGCCATTCGCACGCAGCAGCAGGTGATCGTGAATGAGCAGGCTGCCCAGGCCAAGCGCATCACCGACATGAATGTGAAATTTGAGGGGAGGGATGCTGACACTCAGGCGCGCATCTCCGGCGTGGAAGAGGTGTTTGCCGACGCAGATATTGCGCTGGCTCAGCGCATTGATGATCTAAGCGCTTCGACGTCTGGGGCGCTTGGTGAGGCAGCCGCGGCCATTAAGGCACTGGAGAAGGTAACAACCGACGCAGATAGCGCGTTGGCTCAGCGTCAGGAAAACATGGAGTCATCCATCGACCTTGGTGGTCAAACTGATGTCGAAGGGGCTCTGGCCAGTGATGAGCGCGACCGGGAGAACCGCAAGGCGCGTGGCAAGATCATCACTCAGCAGCAAACTCTGGCCAATGCGCATGAGGCACTGGCGCGAGATGTTACGCAGCTCACAGCAGATTACGAGGCAGACAGCGCAGCTCTGCACAGTCAGATAACCGAGGAGCGACTTGCACGCAGCACGGCGGACGAGGCGCAGGCGCAAAAGACGTCGGTACTCGAGGCGCAGATAAAGGGGGTCGATCAGTCGCTGTCTGCCTCTATTGCCGAGGTGGCCAAAGCCAGCGCTGACGCAGACTCAGCCATGGCTGAGAAGTTGAGCCAGCAGCAATCCGCTATGGAAACAGCAGATGCTAAATTGTCTGGGCGCATCAACGAGGAAGCGACAACCCGGGCCGATGCAGTGGAATCGCTGGTCAGTCAGATCCAGCAGATGACGGCCGACTATCAAGGGGCAGATGAGCGCCTGACTGCCCAGATTACCGAGGAGTCCACAGCTCGGGCCAACGCAGTACAGTCGCTGGCCAGCCAGATCAACACGGTTTCCGCTGTAGCCGGCAGCAAGAACAAGACATTCTTCCAAGCCACTGCACCAGGCACTGGCATGGGTACGGGCGACCTGTGGTTTGACACTGCCAATAACAACCGGCCTTACCGTTACAGCGGGACTGCGTGGGTGGCTACCGATGACCCACGAATTGCAGCAAACGCAGCGGCTGTCCAACTGCAGAGCAAGGCGATTGCCGACCTTCAGAATGGCGCCCAGGCGATGTGGACGGCAAAAGCCACTGCCGGGCAAATCACAGCCGGGATTGGCCTGATTGCCAAATCGGACGGCACCAGCCAGGTGGCCATATCAGCCAGCCAGGTGTTCGTGTTCAATCCCAACAGCTCCACACCCATGGCGCCATTGTTCGCCATCGATAATGGGCAGACGGTGATCGCCGAGGCCATCATCCGCAAGGCTACCATTCAGATCCTGAACTCCGAGAAGATCACGGCTGATTTTGTGAAAGCGGGGGTGAGCATCAGCTCCCCACTGATCAACGGTGGCCAGATCGATATGGGGAATGCCTTCATGGCTGGAGGGGCTGCTGGCTTCGGCAAGGGCGGGCCATATGGAGGCTGGGGATGGGGTTGGAACACGATTATCTATGCTGACGGAAACATCTACACCAACCGACTCCATGCGGAAGGTGGTTATGTTCGAAACATGTCACTTGGCAACTGCACCATTGAGCAGGACTGTATAGTCAAAGGGACCATCTACGCCGAGAGGATTGTGGGTGACATCGTAAGAACATACGCACTGAACCTGGCTTCGCCAGTCTGGTTGCCAGCCATGCCGTTCACTAGAAAATGCACTTTCATGCTAACGGTGTCTAGTGGCTCCTCAACTACAACTGCCACTGTATATGTCAATGGCGTGGCGATAGGCTCACTAACCGCACGTGACTATGGGATGGGGCAGGGTTCTACCATGAATCACAATTTCGAGTTCTTACTTGCTGCAAACCAGGCCCACACAATCAGTTATGACAGGGATAACAAGGGCTATCCGTATGCATCAAGTTCGTGTCTCTCAATCGTATGTTTGGCGTGAGTTATGAAAATACCGCCTCTTTGCCGTATCGCCGGAGATACCGGCAACCCCAGGCTATCCGCCGAACTGCAAGACGCCATCCGTAACCGGGTGGCGTTTTTGTTTGTGCGCGGCGCTGATGGTTTTGTTCTGAGACCGGTGGTGGAACAGGGCGTTACCGGGGTCCTGATCTGGGTTGGATGGGGTGATGGCGGGGCACCGGAGCGACACCTGCCGGAAGTGAAGCGGCTGGCTCGCCTGATTGGCGCCCGCTGGCTTCGCTTCCATTCGACGCGCAAGGGGTGGCTCAAGGTTGCTCCAAGAATGGGGTGGGAGCGTCAGCCAGATGATGCTGACGGCATGTTTGTATTTCAGATCAACTTGTGAGGTGAGGGGATGGGAAAGGGTGGTTCAAACGAAATCAAGGAAACCGAAGCCCAGAAGGCCGCGGCTGATGTGGCCACAGAGCAGTGGAATATCTACAAGAGTGACCTGCAGCAGTATGAAGACGTCTTCATGGACAAGGTGGATGACCTCAACAGCGAACGCGAATACGACAAGCTTGCCGGCACCGCAGCGCTGGGTACCGCTCAATCCTTTGGTGAGGCGCGCTCAGGGTTGGCTGACTCCCTGGCTGCCGGCGGCGTGGACCCAACCAGCGGCAAGTACCAATCGGCCATGTCCAATTTGGAGACGGATCAGGCTCTGAGCCAGACCGATACGACCAACCGAGCACAGTCCAGCCAGCAAGACCGTCATGTGGCAGGACTCAAGGATGTGGTCAGCATTGGCGCCGGCCAGAAAGCGGAGGCACTTGCTGGGATGGGGGATGTGGCTAACACCAGCCTGCGTAAGGCTGCCAGTGATGCTCAGACATCGTTTCAGAGCAAGCAGGCGACTGCGGGGTTGGTTGGGGCTGTGGCCGGAGCCGGTACGGCATATGGCCTTGGCCAGTTGAAAGCGCCGGCGGCAGTGGAAAGCAGAAAGATCAGCCCTACTGCATCAGTGTTGCAAAACAAAGGTTATTAAGGGGTTAGCCATGGGATATGCCGCAGACAAATTTGCCCAAATCACGCGCGATAGCTACCAGGACTGGAAGACTCGTTTCTACCCCAAGCAGAAGGAGCTAATGGAGTTGGCCACCAATGGCCAATTACTGCGGGATCAGCTTGGCCGGGTAGACCAGAACAACCAGAACTCGCTGGCAGCCGCCAAGCAAGCAACTGACAACCGGATGGCCAGGATGGGGGTTGGCCAAAGCCAGGGCGCCAATGACAACAGCCAGGGTCTGCGCATGGCCTTGATGACTGCCGGCACTGAGAACGGCCTTCGTGAGCAAGAGCAATCACGCCAGATGGGCATTCTGACAGGGGCGGATGCTGGGCTGCGTGAAGCAATCAAGACAGGGGGTAAGGTCTGATGGGTTACGGAATTCTGGATATCGGCGCTCACACGCGCCAGCAGGGCATGGCAGGGCTGCGTGATTCGGCCAACCGTGAGAATGAAATTGAGATGGGGAACAAGCAACTCAAGACGCAGGAGAAACAGGCCAAGATGTCTGCAGCAGGTGCCGGCGCCGCCACTGGAGCCATGATCGGCGCATCCTATGGTTCGGTTGGCGGTCCCGTCGGCGCGCTCATTGGGGCAGGCGTTGGTTTTCTGGCAAGCAGCTTATTTTAAGGGGGCATGATGAGCGTATCGGGATTGGCAGAAGGGTTTCTGGCCGGCTTCAACACCATGGACCGCTATCAGCGGGGCCAGAAAGAAGATGAGCGGCAAGAGCGTGAACTTGGGTTGCGCGATGCCATGGTCAAGCAGAACAAAGATGACTCGGATCGCAACTTCTCTCTCCGACAAGCCTCTTTCGAGCATGATAGGGAGCGCACAAAGACAGCAAATGAGCAGTGGAAACAGGAGTTTGGCCTCAGACAGAAAGAGGCTGATGGGATGCAGGCTTACAGAAATGCCAACCTTGGCCTTGCTCAGGCTGCCGAGGGGAGAGCAAGGCAAGAGTATGAGTGGCAGGTGAAGGATCGGGAGAAGCAAGAGTACCAGCGAGAGAACTTACCGATCATCCAGTCTGGTTGGCAGGCTGTGGCCGAAGGCAAAGACCCGGGTGAGAAATTCTGGGGTGTCGTGCGAGATCCGCGGGCCGGCTCCTTCAATCCGGAGCGCTACTTGAAGAAAGACTTTGCTGACTCTGGAGAGGTGGTGGTCAAGCATGGCGGAAAGTTGATGCGCATGGCCCAAGAGGGGAAGTTGGACCCCAACACCCCGGAGGGGCATGCCCTGATCAACGATGGCAAGTTCATCAAGTCCTTGGACACGATCTACCAAGACGAGGTTCGTAAAGGAGTAGGGGATATCGACCCAGAAAGTGGCAAGACCATCACCGGCAAGCAGCTGAACAACATCATGATCACCCCGGACGGGCGCGGCGTAGTGCTGGGGGTGGAGGTCACTTATGACGACGGTAGCAAAGCGGTGCGGCCAGTGACCAACAACCGCACTGCGGCGCCGGACGATCACCCCAAGGTCATCCCTATTAACGACTTCTTGAAGCCTGCGTATCAGCGGGCAGCCCTGGCCAAGCACATGATTGGCACTGCAGATCAGTTGCGCACCTCTCTCGGTCTGACGGCCGGGCCTGACCAGGGTGGTTACAAGAAGGCGGTTACCGAGCTGGAGAAGCAGCACGGCCAGAACAGGGCACGCATCTCTGCTAGCAACGCAGAGGATAAAGACCTGCAGCTGGATGCGCTGGACGCCCAGCTGGAGCAGAGCAAGGCGGCAGTGGCGGACACCTACGGCCTGACCAGCAAAACGGATGAACCAAAGCAGGAGGCCCCAATTAAGGCGTGGACTGGTGGAGATCCAGAGCGCCTGCAATTCATCAAGGAAGCGAACCAACACGGCAAACTGTACGGGCTACTGGAGAACCCCACTAGGATGAATACCGCGTTCGAGCTGTGGCGCCAACAGGCTGCAGGGCAGAGGAAGGCGGAGCAGGCAACTGTGACCGCCAACCGGCTGCGCGATACACAAACCAATGCCTATCAGGCTATGAGTCTGGCACAGGCCCGCCGCTAGTTGCCTTTCAACCACCCCAGCGTTAGCATCTCCCCATAGTCGGTCAGTCTGCATGCTGGCCACCCCATCCAATAAAGCCCTGATCGGTTCGCCGGTCGGGGCTTTTCTTTTGCCAAAAACCCGAGGACACCATGGACAAGCCTGGACTGCGTGACGCCCTGCCAAAGCCGCAATCATCTGACACTCGCACCGATCCATTCTGGAGCAATCTCGATAGCAGCCTGTCAGCTGCCACAGCTGCTCCAGCACAAGCTGGCCAATCTACCGCCAAGCGCGACCTTGATGTCGGTCTGGGCGATGTGGCGCGCGGGGTGGGGGCGGGCGCACTGGACCTGGTCGGCGGCATTGGCGAGCTGGCACGGCAGGCCAGCAACTTCGGCAAAGAGAACGCTGGCAAGCAGGGGGGTGACTACCTGGAGCAGGCCCGCGCCAAGATGGCCAACAGGCTGAGCCCCGTACTTGATATGGTGGCCGGCGCCGGCGATCTGGCTACATCAGGGGCTGAGTCACTGACCGAGGGGATGAGCGCGGATGCCAAGGAGGCCATGGGGCGCCGGCTGGTTGATGAAACGCCGGAAGGGCGTTTAACCCTGGGGGATGGTGCGGGGGATATCGATGTCTGGGCCATGAAAATGGCACAGGGCGTCGGCTCCATACTGCCGACCTTGATGGCTGGCGGCGTCACAGGTGTGGCTGCCAAAGCCTCTATTGGCCGTGCCGTCACCGCCTCCATGGTGAAGCGTGGCGCAACCCAAGAGGTAGCCGAAGCGGTTGCAGCCAAGGCCGTTTCCAGAATCGCCACAGGTGCTGCCGTGACTACGGGGGCGACTGGGTCGGTGGGCAGCGCTGGGGTGAACACCCGTGACACCGTGCTGGGGATGAGCTTTGATGAGCTGGCTGCCAGTGACACCTTCCGCCAGGCCTTCACGCGAATCGACCAGGATCAGCAGACACAACACCTCTCCGATGAGGAGAAGCTGGGGCTGGCCAGGGAGGAAACTGCCAACCTGGCCAGCCGCGCCACCATGAGCGACGCCAAGGTGTGGGGGGCCGCCGCCATGGGCTCCATGATGGGTGACGCCATGCTTTTCAAGATGCTGGCGGGAAAGGCTGCAACCGGCGGCGTGCTGAAAGGTGTCGCCAAGGGGGCAGCAGGTGAGGGCATCGGCGAAACCCTGGAGGAAGGGGCGCAGCAATTCGCCGTCAACGAATCCCTCAACGAGGTGGCCGCTGCGGATATCGACCCCATGAAAGGTGTGGTGTCCAGTGCGCTGGAAGGTGGCTTGATTGGCATGGGTACCGGTGGTGCGCTGGGTGGTGTCGGTGGCATGCGCAGCGGAAAGCTGCAAGCTGATGGCGAAAGTAGCAACCTTGCGGCGTCTTCCACAGCAGAAGAGGTAGCGCCCGTTGAGCAGGGTGAATCAGTGTCGCCCGATACAACTTCCGCTCCGGTGGAGCCGGGGCCGGCCTCTGCTGTCGATACTGTTGCTGAATCGGTGATGCCTGCCGGTGAGCAAAACCCGCTTGGCCCCAGCACCAGCCAGTTCGACGAGCTGCGCGATACGCCTGCCTACCTGCGCCGCGATGGAACAGCAGAGCGTTACAAAGGGATGGCGGCTGATAGCGAGGTGCAGCGGGCGCTGGCTGGTGAGCTTGGCCAGTCAGTGCAAGAGATGGTTGCTTCCCAGTTGCAAGCTGGCGATCAGGGCAAGAGTTTTTATGAGCGAGCTCAGACTGGCGAGCTTGGGGTTGACCCGTTCGCAGGCAACAAGAGCGCCCTGCAGGTGGCGGCAGAGGGACAGCGCCCAGCGCTGCCACTCAAGGATGTAATCTTTGCTGGCGATGCCAATGCTAAACCCAAGGGGGAGGCGGTTGCTGCAGCGGGGGATCACGATGATCGCCAGGCCGGTACTGGCCCGCAGTTTCGAGGTGATGAGCGCACCCGCTGGCAGAGTGGGCAGGAGGGGGATCTGCTCCCGCCGGAAACGGCTACCACCTACCAAGCCGGAGAGCTGCCAGGTGCAGTGATCGAGGGGGAGGCTCGTGAGGTAGGCACCGAGTTACCGCACCACGATGTGGTATATGGGGCAGATCAGCGAGGGCCTGACGCTAAACCGATGCGCGGCAGTACCACCGAATCGTCAATTGGCCGGCTCCAGACACTCCGAATCACCCGCAAGGGCAAGCCTTTTGCAACCGAGAAAGAGGCCGCCATGGCCAGCCGCAAGGGCAAGGAGATGCCGGTACCGCTCAATGGTGGAGGCTTTGGTGTTGCCGAGATCGCCGAAGTGGAGCAGGCGCAGGCGGCAACAGCTACGCAACCCAGCTCCCCACCGTTCGATGTCAGCGGTATTGCCGACTCTAATCAACCTTTTGATCAGCCAGCAGCAAGCGTAAGCGCTGAAACAGTTCCTGCACAGTCCGCACCCGTCGGCGACATCAGCCAACTCGCGCCAGCAATCGATACCGGATATCGCGAGGTGCTCCCCGCTAACCAGCAGCAAGCAGAGGTGAACAATGAGCCAGTTACCCCAGTACCTGCAATCGGCAGTGAACGACAAGGTGATCAGCCTGGCACAGGCGAACCAGTTACAGCAGGCGCTGAACCAGCCATTACCGGGCTCACCGAGGGAGCTGGAGCCGGAGATCGGGCAGATATCCCTGCGCCTGCATTTGTACCTGATGGACAGCAGCAAAATGACCAGACACTGACAGCCCCGGCCACTGATGTCGGGGTTGCTGTTTCTGAGGCGTCGCAACCCGAGCCAGTGGCATCGGAGCCTGACTCCGCGCCGACGCCGTGGACGGATGCCATTGATAACCCGGATGGCACCATCACCCTGAAAGGTGAGGTGCCGCTGCTTAAGCAGTGGGCCAAGGATAACGGTGTTAAGGCGATCCTGGGCAAGGGAGGCTTGTTGGTAGCCAAGTCATCTGCGCCCAAGTTACGGGAGTATGTGGCGCCAGCCGCCAGTGAGCCACTAACCAAGCAATGGGCTCACGCTTCCCCGGATGAACTTCACAGTGGCATGGACAGATTGTTTAGAGGTGAGATGAGCTATGAGGAGTTCCGCGACTTCTCCGAACGCACCATCACCAGTGGCGACGCTATCAAGGCGATGTTCGGTGGCTGGACCGTTCCGAAGTTGAAGGAGTACCTGACCGCCAACAACGCCTACGTGTTCAGTGGCACCAAAAAGGCCGAACTGGTCGAGCGCGCCACCCGCATCATGCAGGGCGAGATCCGCTGGCCATCAGCTGGCGGGGCTTCCGTGCTGACCACTACCAGTAACCCCTTCTCCAAGAGCAATGCCAGCCCTGAAGAAACGCTGCGCGCCGAGGTGCAGGGCATCACCGAGGCGCGCTATGGTGAGTTCGTCGCCCGCCGCAAAGAGCTGATCGCCGCGCACGAGGCCCGCAAGGAGGCTATCGCCAAGGCCGTGGCGAACCCACAGACCCTGGATGATTATCGCATCCTGGCCCGCATGAAGGGGCGCGACGGCATGACCGCCGAGCAGGTGGGCGAGTATGAGCGCTTGTTGACCGAGGCCCAACTGGACAAGCAGGACGCCGATAAGGCTGCCAAGCAGGCCGCCAAACTGACTGCCACCCCAAGCGGGGACATCATCAAGACCAAACACACCAAGCACGGCTACGACCTGTTTGTCGTGCAGATGGCCAACCGTGTGGAGAAGGACGAATACACCCGGATCAACGCCAAGGCTAAAGAGATGGGAGGCTGGTATTCCTCCTTCAAGGGCGTCGGTGCCGTGCCCGGCTTCCAGTTCAAGGACGAGGCCCATGCTACCGACTTCCAGGCATGGTTGACCGGGCAGGGGCAGACTGAGAGCGCGCCCAGCGTAACGGCCGCTGAGTCGACCGTGAACATGGAGGTGCCCGCCAGCAGCCATGGCGACAAAGTGGCCAAGCAGATCGCCGGCCTGCGGCAACGCGCCGACACGATCCGCACCAAGGCAAACGCCGCCCTTGCAGTGGACCGCAATACCAACACCCTGCGCCGCGCTGGCATGGCGGCACGGGCGACCGCCGCCGCCGAGGAGGAGTTGAGGACTGCCGACCTGTTGGACGCAATAGCCGATGGCGTGAGCACGGGCAAGGCCAACATCCTGCGAAATCTGACCACCAAGGCCCAGCTTGCCACCCTGCGCAGCCGGCTGGGGCGCGCTATGTACGACCTGCCGCCCACCGAGTACGAGCGCCTGAAGGGTGAGGGTCTGATCCGTATGGGCAGCCAGGGTCGCCATGAGTGGACCGAGAAGGCCGGCCCGTTGGTGCGCGTCGAGGGCGCCAAGATGCCGGGTCTGGACTACTGGACTCGCCAATTGGACGATCTCGCCAGTGAAATGCAGGCCAGCGGCAACCGCAGCCACAAGGCGGCCGGGGTCAAACTCAAGAGCCTGGTCAAGGCCGCCGAGGCGAACCAATTGCGACAAGTGGCCGTGACGGACCGCGACCTGATCGACAAACTGACCGCGTTCGTCAGGGGCAGCCAGGAGGGCACTCAGGGGTTCCGCGTGGCCGAGCAATTGGCTGATGCGGACCGCCTCAACAAGATGGGGATCTTCTCCCGCGCCAACCTGCGCGCCGCACTGGTGGAGCTACAGGCCTTGGAGGCCGGGCTGGGCAAGCAGGCCGAGGTCAGCCCACTGCGCGCCAAGGAGCAGGCGCTCAAGCTGAAGCTGCTGGGCAACCGCAATACCTTCATCGACTTCTTCCCCACCACTGAGGATGATGCTGCCGATCTGGCCGGCCGTCTTGGGATTGAACCGGGTATGACCGTGCTGGAGCCGTCAGCGGGTCACGGGATGCTGGCCGACGCCGCCCGCGCTGCCGGGGCCAAGGTAGATGCCGTCGAGATTGCCAGCGACCTGCGCGACATTCTGACCGAGAAGGGCTACACCCTGGCCGGCAATGACTTCATGGCCATGACCCCAAGCGCCAGCTATGACGCGGTCATCATGAACCCGCCCTTCTCTAATGGCATGGACATGGATCATGTGCGCCATGCCTATGATTTCCTGAAGCCGGGCGGCAAGCTGGCGGCAATCGTGTCGGCTGGCGCTGGCCAGCAATCCACCCGCAAGGGGAAGGAGTTCGCCGAGTGGTTGGATACACTGGGCGCCGAGGTGGAGCTGATGCGTGAAGGGGCTTTCAAGGACTCGCTGAACCCGACGAGCGTCAGAACCAAGATCATTGTCATCAAGAAGCCTGCCAGCGAGATTAAGCCTCCACCCTCCGGCGAGGGTAAACGCGTGACCGAAGGCCGTGTTGATCTGGACGGGGTGGTCATTCGCATCCCTACTATCGACGAGGAGCAGCAGCGCCTCTACAACCAAGCCACCCATCGCGGACAGGGGGTGAACTTCGCCAGCGGCATCAGCGCTGGCGTGGGGCGGATCCTTAATGACATGAAGGGCTCCGGCCTGCTGGAGACAGCAGAGCAGAAGGCGGCCGCCGAGGCAGAGGTGCAAGTCTGGGCTAATGAGGAAGCCGTCAACGCCCGCAAGCTGATGCGCGACGGCATCAAAAAACCGAGCTGGGCAATCACCGGACGATCTGGCCGCAAGGCACAATCTAGCGCTGCTCAGGACGCAGAGAACCGCCGCCAAGCCCAGCACTACAAGGATCAGGACGCCCGCATCAAAGCCCTGCGCGACGAGCTGAAAAAGCTGCGACCGAAGGAGGTGATCGGGAGGGAGTCCTTCAACTATGCATGGGGTAAGGCCAAGGGCATGATCGCAGACTACGCCAGTGCCATGAGCGGCGGCCAGCCAAACCTGCTGGCAAGCCTGCGCAAGAGCATGAATGCGGAGCTTGCCCGCTACCTGCAATCAATGGGCAAGATTGATGCACCCAACTTCATCAAGACCCTGAAGGAGCAGGATCAGCGCCTGAAGGACGCCGGTCATGACGGTCTGGTGGCCATCGTGGGCGCGCGCTCCAACCCAGGCAAGATCATCACCGACGCCATCGAGGGGCGGATCCGCTTCTCCAAGCAAGCCATGTCACAAGGGGCACGACCCGTTAAACACCTGACTCGCAAGGAGGCCGAGCTGATAACCAAGGGGTGGTTCAAGCAGTACCGCGGCGGCTCCGGTATTGATGTGCAGATCCACGCTACTCAGGTGGAGCTGGAGGAATCCCTTGGGCTGGATGCGAAGGAAGGGCTGATTCGGCGTGCAGCATTCGACGACGACGCTGGTACCCTGCACGTGGCGGCAGACACCATCACAGACCCCAAGCGGATGCGCGAGATCCTGCGCCATGAGGTGCTGGCCCACTATGGCCTCGCCAACGTGCTTGGCGATGGAGAGTACACCAAGCTCATGAGCCGGCTCATTCAGTCGCAGAAAGATCCCAGCATGAAACCAGTGTGGGACTGGGTAAACACCCACTATGCCGATGAGGATATCGGCACCAAGGCCGAAGAGGTGGTGGCTCACCTCGCCGAGCTGGAGCAGGGAGTCTGGGGTCGTGGCTGGGATCGGGTTGTGGCTTGGGTTACCCGGGCGCTGCGTGCCGTCGGCTTTGTGCCTGATGGCATTACCGCAGCAGAGACGCGTTCCCTGATTGAGGGACTGGGCAGGAAGCTGCAGCGCAACGACCCAGATGATAACGGCCCTGATGGTGGTAAGAAGTTCAGCCAAGAGGATGCTCAGGCGCCGGCCAAGAAAGGCGGTGTCAAGATGAGCCAGGCCAGCACGGCCCCGGACACAGCCATGGGGAAGCTCAACCTTGGCCCTAAGCCCGACATCATCGACAAGACCAAAACCAACCTGAACAAGCTACGCCAGGTAGACCGCGGCGTGGTCAATTCCTGGATTGATCGCGTCATCAAGAAGGCCAACACTGAGGTGCTAGATGCCCTGGCCCCCATCAAATATGCGGAAGAAGCCGCAGGCATTACCGAGGCGGCCGACTCCGGCTATGTGGCGGCGAGGATGGCTACAGGGGCGGCCTCCACCATGCAGGCGACCATGCTCTATGGCCTGCCGGAGTGGAAGGATGGGGTGATCCAACGCAAGGCTGGCTCCGGCGAGAAAGACGCGCTGCTGGGCATTTTCTCCGGGCTTGGGACAGACCTGCACAACTGGCTGGGCTGGATGGCCGGCCACCGGGCGGAACTGCTGATGGAACAGGGGCGTGAGAACCTACTGAGCGAGCAGGACATCGCAGCGCTGAAAGGGCTTGGCAAGGGCAAAGAGGCCAAGTTCATGGAGGCCAAGGCACGCTGGAATCGGCTCAATGCGTCAACCTTGGACCTTGCCCAGGAGGCTGGCCTGTTTACCAAGGAGGCGCGGGACGAGTTCGAAAGCGAGTGGTACATCCCGTTCTTCCGTGAATCCGACGACGGCGATGTGATCGCCCCTTTCAAACCGAAGGGGATTGCCAACCAGAACGCCGGCATCAAGAAGCTCAAGGGCGGCGAGGCTAATACCAACGACCTGCTCGAGAACATCTTCACCAGCACCAGCAAGCTGATCGACGCCTCGATGAAGAACATGGCGGCGCAAAAGACAGTCTGGAATCTGGCGGATACCGGCCTCATCGAGGTGGTAGCCAAGCCAAATATGATGGACTGGCGCGCACTCAAGAATGGCAAGGACCTGATCACCGTCAAGCTGGAAGGTGAGGACTACATGATCCGGGTTGAGGATCCTGACCTTTACCGGGCCATGACTTTCTTTGACCGCCAGCCATTCGGTTCAATGGTCAATATGGCATCCAAAGCCAAGCGGCTGCTGACGGCCGGGGTGACAGCCTCGCCGGAATTTATGCTGCGCAACTTCCTGCGCGATTCGCTCTCCAGTTGGGCGATCAGCAAGGACGGCTTCAAGCCGGTGATCGACTCCATCAAGGGGGTGAAGAAGACCCTGGCGATGGATGGAAGCACCATTGATGTGATGTTCAGCGGAGCCAGCTTCCTGGGCGGCTATGTCAACGGCAACGACCCGACGGCGATGGCCGATACCGTGCGCAAGTCGCTGCGCCGCAAGGGGATGACGCCGGAGCAGATTGCCCGCTACGAAAAGAGCATCATCCGTAATGCAGCTCAAGCCAAGGGTGTGGTCGCGAATGTGTGGGAGAAGTACAACCGCTATGGCGAGGCGCTGGAGAACGCCAACCGTGAGGCGGTCTATGATGCGGCAATCAAGGCTGGCAAGAGCTATGCGCAGGCAGCTTTCGAGTCAAAGGACTTGATGGACTTCTCCATGCTTGGGGCGGCACGAGCCATTCAAGGCGCAGCCATGATCCTGCCGTTCTTCAACGCCCGCCTGCAGGGCCTGGGTAAATTGACCAGGGAGCTACGTGACAATCCGCGTGAAATTGCTAAGCGTGCCGGCATGATCACTGCCATGTCGCTCGGTCTGCTGGCTGCCAACTGGGACGATGAACGATATGAAGAGCTGCCGGATTGGGACAAGGACGCCAACTGGCATTTCTTCGTTGGTGATCAGCACTTCCGGATCCCCAAGCCGTTCGAGATTGGCGTGATGTTCGGGACCATCCCGGAGCGCATGATGCGCGCTATGGGCGACAAGGACTCTGGCGCTCAGTTCGGCAAGGCGGTAGCACGGGCGATCGGCGATACCTTTGCCCTCAATCCCACGCCACAAATCGTCAAACCAATGGTAGAGGCGGCCTTCAACTATGACAGCTTCCGGGGCGGCCCCATCGACAGCCCGCAGGATCTGGCTGTCAAAGCCGAGGCTCGCTACAACGAGAAGACCAGCTTGCTGATGCGCGAGCTTGGCGAGCTGTCTGGTTTCTCGCCCAAGCAGCTTGAGCATTTGGTGATTGGCTATACCGGCACCATGGGTAGCTACGTCATGGCCGCTGCTGATGGTCTGATCCGTGCTGCCAGACCAGGCGAGTCGGCAAGCTGGCGGGCAGACGAAATCCCGTTGGTGAAAGCCGTATACCGCGGCACCGGTCCGGCCAAGTCCACACAGCACATGGAGGAGTTCTACCGGATGCTTAACGAGGTGAACCAGCTGAAGCGAACCGTTGACCAGTACCGCAACGAGGGGGTGACCGACAAGGCGGACGAGCTGCTGGATGAGCAAGGCGGGATCTTGAAGTCGCGCCGCAGCCTGAGCCGCACCCAGCAGCAGGTGAGGGTTGTGCGCAACAAGATTGAGCTGATCCAGCGTGACCGCACCATGAGCGCAGAGGAGAAGCGCCGGCGCATTGACGAGCTTCTAGCCCGCCGCAATGACCTGGTGTATCAGGCGGTAAACAAGAACAAGGGGAATTGGGAGTAGGTGAAATGGCGGCCCTTTCTTGCCTTGGGCAGCAGGAGGTATTTTAGGCACTGACCTGTAAGGACTCTGGCTATGTGGATACTGTTTGCATTGGTAATGATGGTGGTTGCGCTCAAGGCGTTCAGTTTTAGCTTCACCTTGGCGCTGATACCCTTTGCTGCCGGGTGCTGGTGTTTCAGTAAGTCCAGTCGCGATGACCTGGACACCTTCATGGCGTTAAGTTTCTTCGCTGTATTGATAGGGTGTGTGTTGAATGTTCTCGTTAGTGTCTGGTGAAATTTAGTCCACAGTCTCGATTAGGACATGACACACGAATGGGGCCTTGGCCTCTTTTTTAATACCCAAAGCGGTCCAGAAATGATAGATTCTCCATATTACTGTATGCCTATACAGTATTTCACAGCCGAGAGGCTGAGAGAGAAAGGGAGACATTGGATGGCACCATCATTGACCGAACTTGAAGAGCTTATCGAGACATTGGATTTGACGCGTCAGGAGGAAGATAGATTCGCGCGCATTCTTGAAAAACTTCGCGATGAAACCACTGCATCGTAATGATGTGGGAGGATTCAGATAGGCCCGCCATTGAGCGGGCTTTTCTATGCGCTTTTGGCAGGGAAAAGCTGGGGATTTTTTTGGGGCAATTTTGGGGCAGTATTTATCGGGTTGGGGCAATTTTGGGGCAAAAATATCGGGGGAATGAGGTGGCATAAGGTGGGAGGTGATCTGCTGGCAAGGCTGCCATATCAACGGCTGCAAGGGTTTACGCGGCTTTGGATGGGGTTCGGCTATCTGCGGTTGATTACCATGCCGGGATAGTAGATGTAGGTCTTCATCGAATGGGTCTGTGGTCAGGAATGTTGCCGGGACGCAGGTTCGGGAATATACGCAAGATTGCCTCGGTGCGGCAAACATTGCGTGGGGGAATGTGAGCAAACGCTCATCCAGTAGGCGCTGGCCACAAAGTTCTGATATAATTCGCGCCCTTAAATCAAGGTCACCCGAGTCATTACCATGAAGTTCATTATCAAGCTGTTCCCGGAAATCACCATCAAGAGCAAGTCGGTTCGCCAGCGCTTTATCAAGATCCTGCAGGGCAATATCCGCAACGTCCTGCGCCGCTTCGACGACGATGCCCGGGTGCGGATGGATTGGGACAAGCTGATCGTGAGCTCCCGCAATGACCAGTTCCGTGAACAGGCTATCGAAGCTTTGGCCTGTATTCCCGGCATTCAGGCCTTCCTCGAGGTGCAGGCCAGCAAGTTCACCGATCTGCACGACATCTTCGAACAGGTGAAAGCCGTGTGGGGTGATCAGCTCGAGGGGAAAACCTTCTGCGTGCGCGCCAAGCGCCACGGCAAGCACGAGTTCTCCTCCCTCGAAGTGGAGCGCTACGTGGGCGGTGGTTTGAACCAGCACTGCGCAAGCAACGGCGTGCGTCTGAAGAACCCGGATGTGAAGATCAACCTCGAGATCGACGGCGAAGAGCTCTTCATCGTCAGCGCCATCCATCAGGGCCTGAGCGGCATGCCCATCGCTACTCAGGAGGATGTGCTGAGCCTCATCTCCGGCGGTTTTGACTCCGGTGTGGCCTCCTTCCAGTTCATCAAGCGCGGCTGCCGGGTGCACTACTGCTTCTTCAATCTGGGTGGGGCCGCTCACGAGATCGGTGTCAAGCAGGTGGCCTATCACCTGTGGAACCGCTTCGGCTCTTCCCACCGGGTGCGTTTCACAGCGGTGGACTTCGAGCCGGTGGTGGCCGAGATCCTCGAGAAGATCGACAACGGCCAGATGGGCGTGGTGCTCAAGCGGATGATGATGCGTGCCGCCGCCAAGGTGGCCGACGAGTTCCAGATCCCGGCGCTGGTGACCGGTGAGTGCGTGGGTCAGGTTTCCAGCCAGACCCTCACCAACCTGAACGTCATCGACCGGGTGACCGACAAGGTGATCCTGCGCCCGCTCATCACCTGGGATAAGCCGGACATCATCAGTGAAGCCCGTCGCATCGGTACCCTGGAGTTCGCCGAAACCATGCCGGAGTATTGCGGTGTCATCTCCAAGAAGCCGACCGTGAAGGCCGAGCTCTCCCGCATCGAGGCGGAAGAGGAGAACTTCGACTTCGCCATTCTGGACAAGGTGGTGGCCGAGGCCCGTTACCTCGACATTCGTCGCATCGGTGAAGAGACCGCTGCCGAGGTGCAGGAAGTGGAGACTACCGCCGAGAGCGGCGACAACGAGGTGATCCTCGATATCCGCTCCATGGACGAGCATGACGAGAAGCCGCTGCTGGTAGAAGGGCGTGAGGTCATGCATATCCCCTTCTTCAAGCTGGCCACCGCCTTTGGCGATCTGCCCAAGGAGAAGACCTACTTGCTCTACTGCGATCGAGGCGTGATGAGTAAGCTGCAGGCGCTCTATCTGAAAGAGAAAGGCTTTGCCAACGTCAAGGTGTACCGTCCGTAATATGACGTTCACGCATGCATAAAAAAATCCGGCCAATGAGCCGGATTTTTTTGTTTCACTCGGGGGAGAGGATTTTCGTTAAGGGCAGGGCACCGGGGTAAAGGTGGATTGCCCCTGACAGCGCCACCCCATCTCCGCCTGGCGCATCTGCCACAGGTTGTTGCTGCGAAACAGGGTCAGGATGTAGATCATGTCGCTCTTGGTGCCGTCGAGGGCAACGGAGAGCACCAGATCGTTGTCCAGCTGTTGTGCCTGGATGCGACTGGGAATGTCGCTGTGGCCGACAAAACGCAATGCCACTTCACGATAGTCATTGACCCAGCTCTGCTGGGCAGTGCTTGCCTGTCGGATCTGCTGGTTGAACTGCTGCACCGGGGTGGAGGCCAGCCGTCCAAACAGTACCTGCGCTTCGGCCTGCGCCGTTGCCACATTCATCAATAGCAGTGATGTGATGAGTCCAAGTTTTTGCATGAGGGATTCCGGCTTACAACACTGGACCTTATGACAACAGAAAAGCCTGCTTGGTTCAACGCAACCTGGCCAGGAGTGCGACTCTCCCCCTGGCCACGGCATCAATTGCGCTGCAGGGAGAAGGTGGGCAGTGACAAATGCCAATAGATAGCCGCCACCCGCAAACCGAATACCGCCGTCATGCAGATGAGCATGGCGGTCACCCGATCCACGTTTATCTCCAGCGCCAGGGTATAGAGGATCCCCCCCAGGATGCAGGCGGTGGCATAGATCTCTTTTTGCAAGACCATGGGCACTTCCCGAGCCAGCACGTCCCTGATCATGCCGCCGGCCACCCCTGTCATGGTGCCCATCAATACGGCAATCAGCCCCGATGTGCCAAAGTTGAGGGCTTTTTGCGCCCCGATCACGGTAAAGAGTGCCAGCCCGAAGGCGTCGGCGACCGGCAGCACGTACCAGGGCATGCGGCGGGGCAGCTTGACCATCCACATCCCGATGAGTGCCGTTGCTATCACCACCCAGATGTAGAGCGGGTCGCGTACCCAGAAGACGGGGGTGGCCCCCAGGATCATGTCGCGGATGGTACCGCCCCCGATGGCGGTGACTGCCGCCAACACCATGACACCAAAACCGTCCATCCTGAGGCGGCCCGCCACCAAAACCCCCGAAAACGCGAATACCGCAGTACCAAACATGTCGCTGATGTAAACAATCTGCTCAACCAGTGTCTGCATGGAGAACAACTCACGTCCAATTGTTGATGGGGCCGCGATTTTAGGGGGGATTGCGGCGTCTGACCAATGGCTGCCTGCAAGAAGTGGGAGCCAGACCCAGTTTTTATCGGCGGTGATGTTGCCGGCCGTCGTCATGGTATCTGAACGGTACCAGATGGCCAGCAAGGTTCACGCTGCCTTGCCTATCGCCCTCTGTTGTTTGCCTAGTGAACTTAGCGGGAAGAACAGAGCATTTTTTTCCTCAAGTTCAACGAGAACATGCCGATAAATAGGGTAAGCGGCGTTAATGCGATGAAGCGTTGAAAATAATGCTAAAGACATCGAAAAAGAGGCCGTTAAATAAGACGCATCGAACAGGAAAGACAATAAAGTTCGAGCAAATTAGATAGTAAATTTAATAGCTTAGGAGAATAGTCATGGGTCTTTATATCAATACGAACGTTTCATCGCTTAACGCTCAGCGTAACCTGATGAACACCAACAAATCTCTGGATACATCCTACACCCGTCTGGCATCTGGTCTGCGCATCAACAGCGCCAAAGACGATGCCGCCGGCCTGCAGATTTCCAACCGTTTGACCTCCCAGATCAATGGCTTGGATCAGGGCAACCGCAACGCCAACGACGGTATCTCCGTCGCCCAGACTGCTGAAGGCGCCATGGATGAAATCACCTCCATGTTGCAACGGATGCGTACCCTGTCTCAGCAGTCCGCCAACGGTTCCAACAACACCGATGACCGTACCGCGTTGCAGCAAGAGTACACTCAGCTGATGACTGAAATCGACCGAGTCTCCAAAGACACTACCTTCGGTGGTCAGAATCTGCTCAATGGTGGTTATGTGGGCTCCTTCCAGGTTGGTGCCGACGCGGGTCAGACCATCACGTTCCGGATGACCACGGCTTTCAGCATATCTGGAATGGCATCAGCAACGAAAGGTAATGCAACAGTTACAACAACAACAACCGGTGAGCCCTATTCTGTGGCGAAGAACCCGAGTGGGACAGTGACTACAACTAGTATTGGGAGTATCACTACCGCCAAAGATGCACAATCGGCCATGGCTAACCTGGATTACATGATCAAGGTGGTGGACAGCAAGCGTGCCGAACTGGGTGCGGTGCAGAACCGGTTCGATTCGACCATTCGCAACCAGGCGAACGTTTCTGAAAACGTCAATGCAGCGCGTTCACGGATCCGCGATGCAGATTTCGCGACCGAAACCGCGAACCTGACCAAGCAAAACATTCTGCAACAGGCTGCCTCGACCATACTGTCTCAGGCAAACCAGCGTCCGCAGTCAGCACTCTCCCTGCTGCAGGGCTGATAAAAGAAAACAGGGCGGTTGTTCAGGCCGCCCTGGTCAAGAGATGGAACAAAGGGGTGTTCGGTTCGCACTCTGTTCTATCGGGAGAGAATCTATTCTCTTATTAGTAAAGCCAAGTGTTGTACAGCTGTTCAGTTCTGTCACGCTTGGTCATATTCTCCTGAGCGTATGCTCGTTTTAGGCCGGATTTTCCGGCCTCTTTTTATTGTGCCGTCAAATTGACGCCACTCCCCCATAGCAAAGCACAAACTGTGCCAATACTTTAAGCCCATCTCCTTCCCACCAGTGTTAGGCTGTACTCCCGCTCACTGAGAATGACTTGCCGCCCCCCTGCCGTTTTGCCGGATAAAACTTGCCGCCTTCGGCAATTATTTTCCTAAAGCTTGTTGCCGTGCTGCCGTTAAATAAAGTGAAGCAATCGAGGGGTGTTCGGAATCCAACGTTTGCACTACTGCGGGTGACCTGTTCGTTCAAACAGACACCCGCCAGAAGAATCAGGCTCGTTCAACCTGTTCTTCTAACGGTGGGACGCCGCTTTGGCGGTGCAACCCGCAGTCGCATGTTCTTCGGGAGAATATTTTATGGCCATGTATATCAACACGAATACTTCATCACTGAACGCCCAGCGTAACCTGATGAACACCAACAAGTCCTTGGATACGTCCTATACCAGACTGGCTTCCGGTCTGCGTATCAATACCGCCAAGGACGATGCTGCCGGTCTGCAGATCTCCAACCGTTTGACCTCCCAGATCAACGGCTTGGATCAAGGCAACCGCAACGCCAACGACGGTATCTCTGTTGCCCAAACGGCTGAAGGTGCCATGGATGAGGTGACCAGCATGCTGCAACGCATGCGTACGCTGGCACAACAGTCCGCCAACGGCTCCAACAACACCGATGACCGTACTGCTCTGCAGCAAGAGTTTGACCAACTGACCACCGAGATCAACCGTATCTCCAACGACACCACCTTTGGTGGTCAAAAGCTGCTGGATGGCAACTACAAAGGGTCGTTCCAGGTAGGTGCTGATGCCGGTCAGACCATTACCTTCAAGATGACCTCTGCTTTTACCATCAGCGGTATTGCTAAGTCGACCAAGGGTAGTGCAACCGTTGCGACCAGCGCCTCCGGTGAACCTTACACTATCACCAAGGGCACGACAGCCGTAACCTCTACCAGCGTCAGCAGCATCACTACTGCTAAGGATGCACAGACTGCCATGGCCAACCTTGATTTCATGATCAAGGCCGTTGACAGCAAGCGGGCAGAGCTGGGTGCGGTGCAGAACCGCTTCGACTCGACCATTCGCAACCAGTCCAACGTTTCCGAGAACCTGAGCGCAGCACGCTCTCGTATCCGCGACGCAGACTTTGCGACCGAGACTGCCAACCTGACCAAGCAGAACATTCTGCAACAGGCCGCGTCCAGCATCTTGGCGCAAGCCAACCAAAGACCGCAATCTGCTCTGTCCTTGCTGGGTTAACAGAAACGCAGTGATGAGATAGAAAGAGGAGCGACGATATGGCCAATGAAATTGGGATCCCGTCATCGGTCACTCCTTCTTCTCTTCAGTCAAGTAGCAAGAGCGGCCAATCGGCCGCTCAAGTGCTATCTGGCACGACGGAAGAGCAGCGGGTGACGGCACAGGATGTGAAAAAACAGCAAGAGGGACAGTCTGGTGAAAAAAACGCCAAACAGGATGTGCCTCAGGCAGACATTGAAAATGAGGTCCAAAAGTTGCAGGAGTTCAGTAAGTTGCAAGGTTGGACCGTCAATTTCAGTGTTGAAAAGGATCTGGATCAGGTGGTGATCAAGGTGGTAGACGCCGAGACCAAGTCAATGATCCGGCAAATCCCGAGCGAAGAGTTGCTGGCTATCAGCAAACGAATTAAAGATCTGCGTGAGAGTGATGCGACCGGAGGAGGTTCACGCGCCGGGTTGCTGCTCGATAACGAGATCTGATATGAAAACTTAAGAGGAGAGTGAGTATGCCCACCATTACGTCTGCAGGTGCCGGCTCCGGACTCGATTTGGAGTCAGTGATTGCTGCCAGCGTCGATGCCAAAAAAGCACAGCTGATGCAGCCCATCACCACCAAGAAGACCAACACTCAAATCACTCTCTCCGGTGTGGGGCAGCTGAAATCTGCCATCGCCTCTTTTGTGACGACCTTGCAGGCGATGGCGAAAGATGACGCGTTCAACAAACGCTCCATCAACATTACCCAGGACAAGGACAAGCCAGTGCTCAAGGTGGAGAGCAAGGCCGGGGCCTCCAATGGGCAATATGATATCAGCGTCGAACAGCTGGCAAAAACCAGCAAATTTGACGGTACCTTCGACTCGTCGACCACCCCTCTTATCACCCAAGACGGAAAATTGACGTTCAAGGCGGGCGACAAGACCTTTGATGTCGATGTCAAAGCTGGCGATTCGCTGCAATCCATTCGAAAGCGCATCAACAATGACGCAGACAACTTCGGTCTGAGCGTCAACATCATGAATACCTCCGATGGCAAATCCAAGCTGATGATCGATTCAGGGGTCAGCGGCAGTGGTAAGGATCTGCAGATCACTGGCAACACCACCGAATTGACCGACAATCTGGTCTCCAAGCTGACCAAGCGCCAGGATGCTCAGGATGCCAAGATCAAGGTAGATGGCAACACGCTGACCAGTGCGACCAATACCTTTGATGGCACTATCGTCGGGCTCAAACTGACCGTGCTGAGAGAGTCGGACAGTACGACCTCTACCGATGCAGGCGGCAATCCCGTCAAGTCCTACAGTTCCAATAAGGTTGATGTAAGTACCGACAAGGCCGGCATCAAAGACATGGTCAAAAGCTTTGTCGACGGCTACAACGCCCTGGTGAAGAAGAGCAATGAGCTGGGCAAACGCAACTCCATCGTGGCCGGAAAAAGCCAGAATGATGGCGGAGCGCTGGCTGGTGACGCGACGACACGCGCCGTGATCAACATGATGAACGGTGCCATTACCGAACCCTCACAAAAATCCTCAACCTATTCAACGATTTTCCAGATGGGTGTGAAGATGGACAACAAAGGGGTTCTCTCCATTGATGACACCAAGTTCAGCGAGGCCATCGACAAAAACTTTGATCAGGTGGTGGCCGTTTTTGGCGGCAAGGATGGGGTGGCAGGTAAACTGGCCGGACAATTGGAAACCTATTCCAAAACCGGTGGCTTGCTGGCCAAGCGGGAAGATACGCTGAATTCGGATCTGCGTGAGGTGAGCCGCAAGGAGTCGGATGTCGCCTCTCAGCTGACCAAGTATCAGGAGACCTTGCGTGCCCGTTATGGCAGCCTGGACTCCATGCTGGCCAAGATGAACAAGTCGGCCTCTTATCTCAATTTGCTCAATACCAAATCGAATTAATACGTAGTCAGGAGCCGTGTCTCGTATGTATCGGAAAAATATCAAGGCGTATACCACCCAGAATCTGCAGTCCGAGCTTGCAGTGGCAGATCCCTACCGGGTGATCCAGTTGCTGATGCAGGGCTGTCTCGAGCGGCTTGCCCAGACCCGTGGCGCCATCGAGCGTCGTGATTTCGAGGGCAAATCCCAGTCTGTGTCCAAGACCATGGCCATCATCAATGGTTTGCAGGACTCGCTGGATCTCTCTTACGGCAAGGTGCCTGAGGATCTTTTTGCTCTGTATGACTATATGAAGGCACGAATGATGGATGCCAGCCGTGACATGGACATCGCAGCCATCGATGAGGTGATGACCCTGATGCTGACCGTCAAAAGCGGCTGGGATGCCATTCCGGTCGAAGAGCGCGACAAGGCCATTGCCCAGCAAAAAGCGGGCAGGACGGAATGAGCGATGCCATTCTGTCCGGGTTGATGGCTCACGGCACCCAGCTGTTGCTGCTGCTGGAGAGAAATGAGTTGTCGGCAGCGGAGGCACAAATGGATCACTATCTTGATGCTTTTGATGGTGTGTTTCGGCAGTTCCCTGTGGAAAGCCACCTTGATATGGAACGGCAGCAGGCTCTGTTGCAGTTTCAAATGATCCATGAGCGAATCGCGAGCGCCAGGAGTCTGGCAGAAGATGAATTGCGCCAATTCTCCAAGGCTGGGCGAGCAACAAGCCTTTACAAGTCGAATGCGGGTTAAATATCGAATGGATTTTAATAAAAACATAGAAAGTGCAGAGGAAGAGCTTTCCCGTCTTGCAGTTCAAAAAGAACAGGAAGCCGCCATGCTGGCGGTGCTGCCTGTTCGCCATCAGCTCAATATGGCTGCCTTTGAAAAATATATGCCAGGGATCCATGCCTTTTTCAAAGAGTACCAGCCAACCAGACCCTTCCGGTTTTTCTGCAACGAGAACGGCATTCCAAATATTCTGTGGCTTGATGACAAGGTTTCCCTGTATGGAGACGATCCCTTTACCGAAGCGCAAGCCCAGATTGCCGAGGTGATCGAGCAGAGCGTATTGCAATGCATCGATTTTGTACCTCAATGGTGTATGGAGGGGCAGATCCATATTGCCTATAACAATACCATCTCCGAACTCAAAGAGAATGTGTCGCTGGAAGGTTTGCCGCTTCGCAAGGCGCTGAATGCGGATATTCCCTTGTCATTCATGTACGGGATCGGACTGGGTTATCAGCTTGGCTATCTTTATGAGAAATGCAGGGTCAGGAATCTGTTTGCCTTCGAGCCTGACCTCGACATGTTCTATGCCTCGCTTTATTGTTTCGACTGGCACCAACTTCTCGAATATATGGAACAGGAGTCGCTGAGCCTGCATCTTTTCATCGGTGTGGATGAGCAACTGCTGGTGGCCGACATGATGGAAGCCTTGCATCGCAAGGGCGCCTTCTGGTCGGCGAGTTACTTCTCATTCTGTCATTATCACTCACCCAAGCTGCATGACTTGATCGACAAGGCTGAGGGGGAGCTTTATCTGCTCAAGACGGGCTGGGGCTTCTTTGATGACAATATTTATGCGCTGGCCCACAGTCACACTCATCTGCAGGATGGTACGCCGTTCCTGAAGCGGGAGCGGGATACCTCGTTGGCCGAGCAGGTACCGGTATTCGTGGTCGGTAATGGGCCGTCGCTGGATCAGAGCATCGATTTTATTCGGCAGCATCAGGGGCAAGCCATCATCATCGCCTGCGGTACCGCCGTCAGTGCCCTGCACAAGGCGGGCATCAAGCCTGACATATACGTGGCGGTGGAGCGAACCAAGAGCTCGGCAGATTTCCTGCGCATTCTCGGTGCGGATGATTTCCTCAAGAATGCAGTGTTCCTCAGCGTCGATGTGATCCACCCCGAGTGCAAGACCTTTTTCCGCAAAACGGGGCTGACTTTCAAGCCTAATGAACCCATGTTTGCCATGCTGGCCAGCCGTTTGGGTCAGACTTTCGAGTATGAGTCCATTGAGTTTTCCAACCCCTTCGTTGGCAATACCGGTCTCAACTATGCAGCCCTGCTCGGTTTCAAGCAGGTATACCTGTTCGGGATAGACAATGGCTACAAGTATGCAGACAAGCATCACTCCAGTCTGAGCCTCTATTACAACGAGAAGAAAGAAGCCAAGTACGACGAGAATTTGAAGGATACATTCCCGGCTCCGGGCAATTTTGGCGGGGAAGTGCGGATCAATCACCTGTTTGGTCTGGCCATTCATAATATGACGCGCGTGCTGACTGGCCATCCGGATATACGCTGCCTGAATTGCAGTGATGGTGCCTACATTGACGGTGCCATCCCTCAACGGGTTGATGCTCTGCAAATCAGCGGCCCTGAGCTGGATAAAATCGCTCTGCTTGATGAGCTGATGGCGCGCAGCTTCCAGCCGTTCGACATGACCAGTATCGACTTCAATGCCGCGCTCAATGTACCGCTGTTTGACGATTTGCTGGAGAAGTTGCGTACCGACTGGCAAACGGTCAAATACGAGCACAATGAGATATTGGCCATGATGCAGCGTCATCACGATTATCTGCTTTATTTGCTGATGAGCCGTGATTGCCATCTTTATCGCATTTTGATTGGCTCGATGAACTATTTCTACGCCAACATCATAGGTTTGATGATGACCCTGCTTGACGCTGCTCCTGACAAGTTCGAAGCCAAGATAAAAGAGGCCGAGACTATCCTCGAGCGCTTCTTTGATGATGCGAAGCCGATTTATGCCGATGCCTTCCAGCGTCACGATTCCGTCTATTTCGTCGGATTGGATATCTTCAAGCAGAAATAACGGCTATCCCTCATCACATGTCTGCTGAATAAAAAACACCGGCGTTGGCCGGTGTTTTTTATTGTGAAAATAACCACGCAACGTGGCCTACTGGTTCGGCTGTTGCGCCTCTTCAATGACCCGACATATCTGCTCCACGGCGTTGAGCGCTCTCGGGGTGAAACGATGCAGTTCATCCGAGTTGATGAGGTGCAGGTGCTGATGGCAGACGGCGTCCAGATTGGGCCACTGTTGCCAGTGGTGCAGAGCGTCAGGATCTTGACTCCCCGCCAGGATCAGCGCCGGATTGGCCTTGATCACCTGCTCCAGGCTGACCTGAGGGTAGGGCGTGCGGGCAGCTGCCATCACGTTTTCCCCGCCGCACAACTCGATTGCTTGGGCGGGCCAGGCATTGCCGCTAACGCTGGTGAGCGGTGGATACCAGAGCTGATAAAACACCTTGATATGCTTGGGCTTGCCGTAGCGCTGACCAAGTGCGGCCAGGCGGGCGAGATAGGCATCGGCCTCGGCATTGGCGGTTTGTTCCACCCCCAATGTTTCTCCCAGCGCCCGCATCTCGGTGGCGAGGGAGGCAAAGTCGGTCGGTTCTGAATAGAACACCGGGATCCCCAGCTGCTTGACAGGGGCCAGCATGCGGGATTGGGCGGAGCGCCAGGCGACGATCAAGTCGGGCTTTTGGGCCAACAGGGCTTCCAGATTGATGCTGCGGTAATTGGCCACCTGGGGCAGGCGTTTGACCTCGGGCGGATAATCGGAGGCATCGTCGGTGGCCACGATGCGATCGCCGGCGCCGATGGCAAACAGCAGTTCGGTCAGATGAGGGGTGAGGCTGACGATGCGTGTCGGCGTCCCGGCCAGCAGGGCGGGCGACACGCACAACAGGCAGAGCAGAGTGAGCCATCTAGCCATGCAGCTGCTCCAGCACAGTGAGCAGCAATGCCAGCGTCAACCAGCCCCAACCGGCTTGTTGCAGGCGGTTGAGCAGGCGCAGGGCCGTGCCGGCATCCGGCTCGGCGGCGGCGTTAAACACGGGAAAACGGATCAAGCTGCCCTGATAGTAGCGGGGGCCACCGAGCTTGCAGCCCAGCGAGCCGGACAGCAGCGCCAGCAGTATTCCCATGGCGGGGTAGGGCCAGCGTATCGCCATGCGCAGCCGGCTTGCCAGCTGGCGCAGTTGGGTCAGGCACAAGGGCAGTGCCAGCAACAAGATGGCAGGGGTACACAGGGCCTGATAGAGCACGGCGGCGGCCCGGCCAAAGTGGGTAAAGGCTGGCAGTTTCGGACTCCAGCCCTGATTCATCAACTGGGCGAGGCGCCACAGCAGGGCGCCTTGCACACCCGCCAGGGCAAATCCCAGCAGAGGGCCGGCCCACTGCCCTATCAGGCGCAGGGTGCAGCTTTCGCTGACCGCCTTGGCAAGCCCCATCAGAGATAGCTTGCCGGTATCGCGCCTGAGCCAGGGGGCGGCCTGCAGCCGGGCCACCACCAGCGTATCCTGGTCTGTCAGCGAGCGAGTGGCACGGGCCAGCTCCCGCAGCGGACGCGATTCCAGCATCAGCAGCAGAAACAGCAGATCGAACAGCGGCTCCGAGAGCGAGAGGTTGCGCACCGCCCAGAGTCCGGCGGCGCAAGGCAGCCAGACAATCAGCATGGCCAACAGACCTGCCTGCAATTGCTGCCCGGGGGCGCCATCGGGGCGACACACCTTGTGACCCAGCCGGGTCAGCAGCGGCACGACGGCGGAGAGCCGATAGTGGGCCGGCCAAGGCACGATGGCCTCCAGCAGGGCGGCACCGAGCAAGATGGCCGCCGGAGTGGCGGCCATCTGTTCCAGCGTGGTGAGTGGGATCACAGCTTGCCGAGCATCTTGATGATCACCTCGGCGGAGTGCTTGCCGGCCACCTCGATGAAGGCATCGAAGGATTCAACCTGTTCCTTGCCGGCGATGTCGGACATGGCACGCACCACCAGATAGGGCACCTTGAACATGTGACACACCTGACCGATGGCCGCCCCTTCCATCTCGACCGCCAGCATCTGCGGGAAGTCGGCACGGGCTTTGGCGATGGCGTCCGGCTTGCACATGAACTGATCGCCGGTGCAGATGAGGCCGACTTTGGTCTGATGCTTGCCCTGCTCGGCGATGCAATCCTGAGCGACAGCGATGAGCTTCTCGTCGCAGGGGAAGGCGGCCGGTTGCTGTGCCATCTGGCCCATCTCATAGCCAAAAGCGGTGACATCCACATCGTGGAAGCGCATCTCGCTGGCGATCACCACGTCACCGATGTGCAGGTCCTGGGCAAAGCCGCCGGCAGAGCCGGTATTGATGACGCAGTCGGGAGCGAATTTTTCCAGCAGCAGGCTGGTGGCGACGCTGGCGGCGACTTTACCGATGCCGGAGCGGGTCAGGATCACTTCCTTGCCTGCCAGGGTGCCCTGATAGAACTCGCAGCCGCCCAGTTGCAGGGTGGTCGGGTTGCTCATCTGGCTGCGCAGCAGGGCCACTTCCTGTTCCATGGCGCCGATAATACCTACTTTCATCACTCACCTCGTCTTGATGGCCATGCGGCCGAATAAGTTGTTGTGGATCATAACAAAAGTTGGCGATGGCGCCGAGCATTCCGATGCTGCGCGATGTGAAGGGGCGCTCAAGGGTAGCGCTTGGCGAGGTCAGCCAGCTCGCCGCTGTCCGCCAGCCGTTGCAGGGCATTGGCGAACAGGGCCAACCGGGTAGGGGAGGTGCGCTGGTAAAACAGGATATAGAAGGGAATGGTCTCCATGGCGGTGGGGAGGATGCGAATTTGGCCGCTCAGATGGTGGCGCAGCAGGTCGGCCTCGAAGCCGGGTGAGCGGTAGTAGACGAAGCGCCCTCGTTTCATCAGCAGCTTGACGTAATTGGCGGCACTGCTGATCCCGCCGCTGTCGATGATGAGCCCCTGCAGGGCCTGTAGCCGCTCGATGGCACCGCTGCCGTGATTGATGAGGATGATGCCCTCTTCACCAAGGGCCCTGACGTCGTCCCACTGACGGATCTCGATTGGATCATCGCTGCGCACTGCCAGGTGGTAGCGTACGGTGAAGATGGGGGGCTGCAGATAGAGGAAGTGGTTGCGACGATCCGGGTTGTCGCCCACGCTGCAGATGAAGTCGAGCTGGCCGAAACGCACCTGCTTCTCCAGTCGCTTGAGGGGCACAAAGCGCTGATCGCCCTGGATGCGCAGGGCGGGCTCCTGGCGCTCCAGCAGTCGAAACAGCTCGACGCAGAATCCCCCGATGCGGCCATCCGCCATCTGGGTGTATTTGGGGGCGGATTCGGGCTGCGCCGCCGTGCGATAGATTTCGGTGGCAGAGACGGCCCGGTGAGCGACTGCCAGCAGACAACCCAGCATCATCACTCGGAATATCATGTCATGCTGGCCCTCTATGCGTGGGGAAATGCGACGTTGCCCGCCGATGTCACGGCGCTAGTGCTCAAACATTACGCTATATATCAGAATCTTATCAACCAAGCGCCGTATCGAGGGTCATCATCAAGGCAAACCCGGCCATCAGGCCCAGGGTAGCGTGGGTCTGGTGGCCATTGCGGTGAGTCTCGGGGATCACCTCATGGGAGACCACGAACAGCATGGCGCCGGCGGCCAGTCCGAGGCCGATGGGATAGGCGATGGCCAGCCCGCTGGAGAGGCCGACGCCGAGCAGGGCCCCGAGCGGCTCAAGCAGACCGCTGCCGATGGCGACCAGCACGGCTTTGCCGGGGCGAAAACCGGCGGCGCACATGGCGAGCGCCACCGCCAGCCCTTCCGGTATGTCCTGCAACGCGATGGCGGTGGTGAGCGGCAGACCCACCGACATGTCACCCTCCGAGAAGCTCACCCCGATGGCCATCCCTTCCGGCAGGTTGTGCAGGGCGATGGCAAACACGAACAGCCAGACCCGGGAGCAGCTCTCGTGACCGGGACCACAGGGGCCGGTCTTGTCATGCTCATGGGGGGTGAATTGATCGAGCCCCAGCATCAGCAGCACCCCGAGGGTCATGCCTGCCACCACCACGGCGGCGGCGAGAAAGCCGTTGCCGGTGAGCCCCTCTGCCGCCTCGAGCCCCGGCAGCAGCAGGGAGAAGGCGCTGGCCGCCAGCATCATGCCGGCGGCAAAGCCCAGCATGCTGTCTTCCACCCGCTGGGGGACCGAACGCAGAAAGAGGGCAGGCAAGGCCCCGAGCGCGGTGGCGGCAAAGCCGGCCAGGCCGCCGAGCAGGCCGTAGCGAACGCCGGGGCTGATGTCGCCGGCGGCCAGCATCACCAGACTCTGCAGCAGCAACAGCACAACGGCCGCCAGTGCAACGAGCAGGCCGACGGCGATCACCGGGCGTGCCCGCAGTTGCTCGCGCAGCTGGGCAGACCAGGAGGAAAGGGGCGGGGCCGACGCGTTATCCATGAAGATCACCTCTCTTGCTTGATGGCGGGGACGGCGAGGCGCCATCCGGAAACTCTTGCATTACAGCGAGCCGGGCCTGACTTGTCCATGCCGGCGCATCGATTGCATTCATCGGCTAACTATTTGAAATGATTTGGTCGCCTTGAATAGTTTGTGATGAAGATCGGGTTGTACGGAAAAACAACTTGCTTTGTTGCGGCGAAATCTGGTGAAGGAGTAGGCAGGTTTGTGGTAAAGTGCCGCCCTCGCGAAACCCACCCTTCCCTTGGTCTTTCGCTACGTCCCATCTCCCGCCAGGAAAGCCCGGGTTACCAGTTCATACGGATGTGATCGCCACTGTGCACCTGCTTGTCAGCAGTCGAGGATCACCAGCCACCATGTTTTACAAAAATCTGTCTATCGGCAAAAAGATTGCCGTGGTCTTTGCGGTCATTGCCGCCGTCAACGTGATATTCGGTATTTTTCTCTCCAGCGAGCTGCGCGGCGTGCGCGATCGCGTGCTGAATTTTACCGACTCCACCCTGCCGAGCGTGCTCTCGGTCGAGAACCTGCTCTACGACGTATCCTACGTGCGCCGTGCCCAGTTTGCCCTGCTGATGGTGGATGACGCCACCGATCTGCAGGCCCGTCGCGGCCGGATCCAGGCCAGCGTCCAGAAAGTCGAGCAGGCTTTTCGTGCCTATGAAGCCACGGTCGGTGCCGACCATGAGCGCCAGGTGTTCAACCGCGCCAAGCAGGAGTGGCAACGCTATCTGAACTCGGTCAATCTGGTGGATCAACTGCTGGTGCAGGGTCAGCTGGCCCAGGCCAAGGATCAGCTGTTCCAGTCCAACCCCATTTATGGCGAGCTGGAGCAGGCGGTCAACGGTCTGGTGGAAGTGAACCTGGGCTTTGTGAAAGAGAACCGTGGCAGCCTGCTTGGCAGCGTCAACATGGTGACCAGTTTTGCCATGGTGAGCATCGGCAGCCTGCTGCTGTTCATGGTGGCCATGACCTGGTTCCTGACCCGCCAGATCTGCCTGCCGCTGCAGGCCGTGGTGGCGCAGGCCAACGCCATCGCCGCCGGCGATCTGACCCATCAGCTGGATCGCCAGCACATCGGTCGCGACGAGCTGGGCATGCTGGCCAAGGCCTCCCTCAAGATGCAGGACAACCTGCGTGGCCTGATTGAAGAGGTGGTGGCCGCTGTGACTCAGCTGGGTGCCGCCATTGAAGAGGTGAGCGCCGTCTCCGAGCAGTCGGCACAGGGGATCCAAAGCCAGCAGCAGGAGATCTCGCTGGTCGCCACCGCCATGGCCCAGATGAAGGCCACCGTGGCCGATGTGGCAGGCAACACCGAGACCGCATCCGAGTCGGCCAGCTCCGCCAATGCCTTGGCACGCCGTGGCAATCAGGATGTGCAGAGCTCGCTGATGTCCATTACCCGGGTTGCCGAGGAGATTGAACAGGCGGGCACCCTGGTCACCGAGCTGGAGCGTGAATCCGCCCAGATCAACGTGGTAGTTGACGTGATCCGCGGCATCGCCGACCAGACCAACCTGCTGGCACTCAACGCCGCCATCGAGGCTGCCCGCGCCGGCGAGCAGGGCCGCGGTTTTGCGGTGGTGGCCGATGAGGTACGCACCCTGGCGGGCCGCACCCAGGCTTCCACCGGTGAGATCGTGGCCATCATCGAAACCCTGCAGGCACGTGCCAATCAGGCCAAAGAGGTGACCGGCCAGAGCTGCGAGATGATCCGCCAGTGCGTGGGTCAGAGCGAGCAGACCAGCAACGGCATCCAGCAGATTGAAGAAGCGGTGGCCCAGATCGCCGACATGGCCATTCAGATCGCCAGCGCCTGCGGCGAGCAGGATGCGGTCTCCGATGAGCTGGGTCGCAACGTGGAGCGGATCAACGAATCCTCCAACGAGGTCGCCGTTGGGGCCGATCACACCGCCCGCGCCTGCCTGGAGCTGAGCCAGCTGGCCGCCGGTCTGCGTCAGACCATCGGTCGTTTCCGCCTGGCGTAATGCTGCTGGGCGCCAGGGAGGGCGACGCAACCGCTGCTTGTATTGGCAGGCACCCAAACAACCCGGCTCTGGCCGGGTTGTTTGTTATTGGCTGGCGGCTACTGTCATGTGGTTTGCAATGAAGGGATAACAACACGGGTTCGGTGAACGGCGCAGCAAGTCTGCGATGGCAGAAGCTAGCAGCCGGGGTGGTTCGAGAGCCGCCTGAGGGAGGAGGCCGGGTGGTGGCGCAGAGCTGGTTCTGGTTCGAAGGGGGAGCATCCTCTTGCCGCGTTGACGAGATATCTACAAAGGCCGCCTTGGCTGGGCAACGGATGCAGTCACCCCGATGGGATAGGTAGGGCAATGACATGTGGGGATATGGGCGCAGACTGGCACGCTTTCCTTGCTGACTGCCATAAAAAAGGCTATGTCCCAATTACGTGTTGCATGGGGCGCCCCAGCGCCTCATGCAAGCA
>NZ_JASCAS010000037.1:0-58993 GCF_029967615.1 Aeromonas sp. V90_14
GTAATCAGGTAATCAGGTAATCAGGTAATCAGGTAATCAGGTAATCAGGTAATCAGGTAATCATTTTAACCCATTGGGCCTGGAGGGAAGTTGATATATCTGCTCTTACCACCTTCCGGTGTGACCTTGATATTAATTCACCGGATGGCAGTCATGCATGTTCACTACAGAACAAGGCTTCATCGAAAGCCAGTTGAAAATAATGATGAACAAGATCTGATATGCACCACAAAATATGGGCCAAACCATATATTTCCTGTCACAACCATATATAAAACATTATTTGTGACTGATCTCCCACACTTTTTGATGGCGATTGATTTCTCAAAGTGGGGTGTTATCATCTAAACATAGAGTAAAGGGCAAACCGGTCGAAAGGTCGGGACGCAAAGCCACCGGTCTAAGGGTTCATAACCTAAGACAGCGGAGCTGCCATCTGAGAAGAGCGATGTCATCAGTTGTATCTGTGTCATTCTCTTTGATTGCGTTGCCCTTTTCGTACAACGACACGTGACGAAAAGGACATTAAAATGAACACTTCTACCGCTTCCGTACGCAACAGCGCCATCCGTTTCGCTTCTTCTGCCGCCGCAGCCATGCTGCTGGGTGCTGCCTTGCTGCCTGCTACTGCCTCCGCTGCCGACGGCACCATCACCTTCACCGGTACCATCTACGAAGCTCCCTGCGACTTCGCCGACAACAGCGTGACCTGCTATTCCGGCACTCAGCGCCAGACCATGGTTCTGGCCAGCCTGCAGCAAGCCGGCAGCCTCAATACCATCAGCAGCACCATGCAATACAAGCTCTCTGCCGGCAGCAGCAACATGGCCATTGTCACCGTCAGCTACCTCTGATCGGGTCGTTCCTGCCATCTGCCCGAGGTTGTTCATTACCTCGGGCGGATCTGCTCGCCTTTTGAAGAATGAGCCCCCACAGCCTCACTTAGGCTGCCATCGTTAATCACTGCTCTCTATCCACCAATCCCCCTCCCGTTTTTTTCGGTTGCCATGCCGACTGCCGCCCGGCGGCTTTTCACTACGATACTCACTGCGACACTCGGCTTTCTACGCAGGCAGATCAGCACTTTCCCTGCTTGCTCCCCAGCTTACGACTGTCGCATCCCCGCTTAGCAAAAGAACCTCAAACGAGACTTTGATCACAGTTGCCGGCCTCAGGCTTAGATCCCCCCCAGATGGCAGATGAGTCCTTGCTATCAACCAGGCCCCCAATGGGGCTCACTTTGTTTTGATTTAATCTAAATAAATGATTTATATGGCCTGATTGGTGGGTTGATATCCCTTTGGAGCTGATTAGATTGCACGCGTCAATCACGCAGACAATCAAGCAAAGGAATAAAAATGAACAATCTGGGTACCAGGTTGCTGCTGCTGGCAGCACCGGGCCTGTTTGCCACTTCGGCGCTGGCCAACTACTCCCCCTCCGACTGGCAACAGTATCAACTCAAAGGTGAATCCAGCCGTCAGCTGGGGGATCGTCTCACCGAAGTGACCTACGAGCTGAGTGCCCGCAGCGGCAGCACACCCTATCAGCAGCTGAGGGTGTATCGCCGCTTCGACTGGAGCGATGCCAACCTGGCTGCGCTGGCAGAGCAGCAGTGCGGCGAGCCGCAACTCAAGATCGAGCAGGGCTGGCAGATCCGCTACCTCAGCTGTGAAGAGGTGGTACCGGCCGGCAAGGCTGTCCCGGCCAGCAGCTATGACTATGGCTACGGCATGAAGCAGGGCCGCTGGGAGCCGCTGGCGGGCACCCCGACCGCGCCGCGTCAAGATCGTCTGCCGCTGGCGGAGCGGGTCATCCTGGGTCACAGCGAGCAGGAGCTGGATCGCTGCAAGCTCAATGCCGAAGGTCGCTGCGCCGAGCAGGCATGGCAGTACCAGCCGCAAAACTGGCAGCAGTTGAAGGTGCTGGAAGAGGCCCCCAATGAACGGGATGGGCGCCTCGAGCAGATCTTCTTCCGCCTGCAGCCCATCGCGGGTAGCCAGGCCGCCCGTCAGGTAAGCGAGCTGCACGTCTGGCGCCAGTACACCTGGTTGCTGGAACAAGCCAAGACCCAGCAGGAGTGCGATGAACCCCAGACCCGTCAGGAAGGGGACAAGACCATCAGCTATCGGGTGTGCCGTCAGACCCTGCCCGCCGGCAGCGAAGTGCAGGTGGTCTTGAAGGACACCGGCTATCAATACCCGGTGGGGGGCAGCGAATGGCAGACCCTGCCGGAAACAACCGAGTGGCAGGAGAGCCGGGTGCTCAACCGCCCCATCGTGCTGGCCAGCAAGGAAGAGCAGCTCGACTGTCGCCGTGCCGACGGCCGCGCCTGCTCCGAGCCGGATCTGCCGGGCACCGAACTGCTGGACGCCGAAGCGGCCAAGATAGTGCAGGATGCCAGTGGCCAGCCCGCACCGGTCTGGCAGGAGAACTATGGTCACGATGACACCAAGCTGCTGGCCGTGTCGCGCGGCATCCAGAGCCTGCTGGCGGCCAATCAGCCGGCCCATCCGGCCATGAAGCTGCTGCTGGAATACGTGCGCGCCCACAACTACCACAACTACGGCAAGCACAAGGAAGACGGCCCGGCCGCCGCCGAGGCGCTGGCCGAGGCATTGACTGCGCTGGGTGCCCATCCGCTGCTCTTCCCGGAGCAGGCCAGCGACGAGGTAGGTGCCGTCATGGGTGCCTGGAGCATAGCCCTGCACGGTCAGTTCAAGAGCCCGGCAGTGCAGAGCCGCTTTGGTACCCTGCTCGGCGAGTTCAACCAGATGCTGGCCTACAGTACCCGCCATGCCAGCGAGATCAACGGTCAGCACGCCTGGGCGACCGGTCTGTTCGATCTGCTCAACTTCCTCGACTTCGCCAGCGACTACAGCGATCCCTTCGCCAACGACTTCCGCCAGCAGGATGGCGAGCTGCGCAAGCAGCTGCACGCCCTCGGCATGAGCGAACTCGCGTTGTGGAAGGGACGGGATGGCGCCGATCTGTTCCTGCTCAACAACGTGCTGGATGCCTACACCCGCCTCTACCGGGTCGCCCGCTATACCCGCCCGGACGAGCTCGACGGCTACCGCAAGCTGCTGGATGACTCCGTCATCGCACTGGTTCGCCACCACGACCTGATCCCCGGCGGCCAGCAGAGCCAGGATCTGCTGGAAGACATGTCTCTGACCCTCTCCACCTACTACCTGACCTACACGGACCGCACCAGCGAAGCTTGCATCAGCGGTGACTTCGCCGGGCTCTGCACCCCCGTCCGGGTGGAGGACGTACTGCCGTTCGAGCACACCTGCTCGCCGACCCTGCGCCTGCGGGCCCAGGATCTGACCATGGATCAGGCCGAGGGGATCTGCCGTGAACTGGGTGCCGAAGAGCAGCAGTTCCACCAGCAGATGGAAACCGGCTGGCAGCCGGTGGCGGACGATCACAACGAGGCGCTGGAACTGGTGGTCTTCAACTCCTCCGCCGACTGGAAACGCTACGGCAGTGCCCTGTTCGGCGGCGTCTCCACCGACAACGGCGGTATCTACCTCGAAGGGGATCCGGCTCGCCCCGGCAACCAGGCGCGCTTCTTCGCCTACGAGGCGGAGTGGAAGCGCCCTGCGTTCCAGGTGTGGAACCTGCGCCACGAGTACGTGCACTACCTGGACGGCCGCTTCAACCAGTACGGCAGCTTCGGCCACTACCCGCTCAACCGCACCACCTGGTGGTCGGAAGGGCTGGCGGAGTTCGTCGCCCACGGCCAGTGCTTCGCCCGCGGTCTGGACAACGTCGCCGGCCGCCCGGCCAACGATCGTCCGGCCCTGGCCGACATCCTGCATCTGGATTACGACAAGGGCGGCGAGATGGTCTACTCCTGGTCCTACACGGTGCACCGCTTCCTGAACGAGACCGGTCGCGGCGCCAGCTGGCTGGCCATGGCCCAGGCCCTGCGCAACCCGGATCAGCAGCAGGCCATGAGTGCCTTCGAAGCCGAGCTGGACCAGCTGATTGCCAATGACAGCGAGGCCTACCAGCAGTGGCTCGGCCGCGAGCTGCTGCCCTGGTGGGAAGCCAACAAGGACTCCGACGAGTGCAAGGCCAACGACTCCTCCCACTGAGGACGAGACGGCTATGACAAGGGGCGGCCATGGCCGCCCCTGCTTATGAACGATTTTAATCTGCTCAGGATCAAGCAGTTAGCCGACCCCTTCCTGCGACAACCTCTGCCCGAGTGACGTCTTCGGCGGTCATCAAGCCTGACGTACGGCGGCAACTTGTAATAGAATGACCCTCTGTCACCTCTTACTTCAGACCCGAACCGCACCGCGCATGAAGAAGTTTGCCAAGATCCTGCTCGCCTGCCTCTGCCTGTTGCTGGCCTCCGTCGCCACACTGCTGGGCTACAGCGAGTGGACCGTCTCGGACGCCCGTCACTACACCTACGACGACGTCAATGCGGTGCCCTACAACCGGGTCGCCCTGGTGCTCGGCACCTCCAAGTACCTGATTGGCGGCAGCCCGAACCACTACTTCAAGTACCGGATCAAGGCCGCCGCCGAGCTCTACAACAACGGCAAGGTGGACTACATCCTGGTCTCCGGCGACAACGCCACCGTGCAGTACAACGAGCCGCGCCAGATGCGGCGGGCCCTGATCCAGGCCGGCATCCCGGCCAACGCCATCTACAGCGACTACGCCGGCTTTCGGACTCTGGACTCCATCGTGCGAGCAAAGGAGGTGTTCGGTCAGGCCCACTTCACCGTGGTCTCGCAGGCCTTTCACAACGAGCGCGCCATCTTCATCGCCCGCCATTTCGGCATCGAGGCGGTCGGCTTCAACGCCGTGGATCCCAGCGCCTATCAGGGCATCAAGACCCGGGTACGCGAGGTGTTCGCCCGCCTGATGGGGCTGCTCGACCTCTACGTGCTGGACAAGGGCCCCAAGTTCCTCGGCGAGCCCATCGTCATCGGCGGCCCGGTCCCCTGCCAGGCTTTGAGCACCATAGGGGCGAGCCAGCCCTGCCTGCCCATTGCACCGCCCCCTCATAAGCCGAAGGCCAAGCCGGCAGCGGCAGTGAGCGCGGCAACCGCCACCAGTGCGGCGGCTGCAACCAGCAGTGCCGTGGCCACCAGCGCCGCCGTGCCGAGCGAGCCAACGCCCGTGGATAATCCGGCTGCAGCCAGTGCAGCAACACCAACCAGCAGTGCCCCGGCCACCAGCGCCGCTGTACCGAGCAAGCCAACGCCCGTGGATAATCCGGCTGCCGCCAGCGCAGCGCCGCCAACCAGCAGCGCGCTGACCCCTCAATAGCAGAGACCCGCCAACAGGCGGGTCTCTTTCATTGGGCTCGGTATTTCCGGCGATCAGGCCAGCGCCACCACGTAACGCCGCGCTACCTCGCTCCAGTCGATCACGTTGTAAAACGCGGCTATGTAGTCGGGACGCTTGTTCTGGTACTTGAGGTAGTAGGCGTGCTCCCACACATCCAGCCCCAAAATGGGCACCAGTCCATCCTGCAGGGGGCTGTCCTGGTTGGCGCTGCTCACGACCTGCAGCTTGCCACTCTGATCAACCACCAGCCAGGCCCAGCCGCTGCCAAAACGGCTCAGCGCCGCCTGGGTAAAGGCCTGCTTGAAGGCCTCCAGCCCGCCCAGGTCCCGCAGGATCGCTGCGGCCAGCTCGCCGCCCGGCTCGCCGCCGCCCTGCGGACTCATCACCTGCCAGAACAGGCTGTGGTTGGCATGACCGCCGCCGTGATTGCGCACCGCCCCCTGCACCTTGCCAGGCAGGCTGTCGAAGCGGGCAAGCAGCTCCTCCACCGGCAGAGCCGCCAGCTCGGGGAGATCGGCCAGGGCGGCATTGAGGTTGTTGATATAGGTCTGATGGTGACGGCTATGATGGATCTCCATGGTCAGCGCATCGATGTGGGGTTCCAGCGCGTCATAGGCATAGGCAAGGGCTGGCAGGGTATGGCTCATGGTCACCTCTGTTTATTGTGATTAATGCAGTTGGCGGGCGGACCCGGTCTGGCACAGGCACTGACCGAGGCAGCGGCGGATACCGTCGTGGTTGCCGTGTTTGCGCAGGAAGGCGAGCAGCTCGGCATGGGTGCTGCGGGTGTGGCGCAGGGCCGCATCTCGCAGAGGATCGGGGCTGGCCGGCGACTGGCTGGTGGCAAGCAGGCAGTCGTGGATGTGGCACAGCAGGTCGGCAGCCCGCTCCGGCCGCGCCATGGCGACCAGCAGATCCGCCAGATTGTGGTGGGCCACCACCAGCGCGGCGACCGCCTCGTCCACGTCGGGCCAGCCGGCAAACTGCTGGCGGGCCAGCCACAGCGCCTGCTGATAGCAGGAGAGCGCCTTACCGTGTTCACCGGCATCGAAGTGGCGATTGCCACTCATGGTTTGCACCTTCCAGTGCACCATGCTGCTGTCGCTCTCCTCCATCCCCACCCATCCTCTTACCCAGCTCGCCGCCATGATCCTCAACACCACAAATGATAATAATTATTATTTAACGTATGTGGGCGGCGAACACAAGGGATAGTTGTGCTGGCACCACCAACAGCTCTGCCCATATGGGTAGGGCTTTTTTGAATCTGTCTGTTTGGTGATCATTTGCACAGATGCAAACGTCCCGCTCCGTCATGCTGGTCGGTACTGGCATGAGGCCGGTGGTTGCCACTGCGGCAACCTTATTCACAAGGATGGACAAGATGAAAAAATGGCTATTGCTGCTGCTGTGCGCCCTGCCCATGCTGGGCCAGGCGGCAGGTTATACCCAGACCCGCTACCCCATAGTGCTGGTGCACGGTCTGTTCGGCTTCGACAAGCTGCTCGGGGTCGACTACTTCTACGGCATCCCCCAGGCGCTGACCCGGGATGGCGCCAGGGTCTACGTGGCCCAGGTCTCCGCCACCCAGAGCTCGGAACTGCGCGGCGAGCAGCTGCTCAAACAGGTGCAGCAGGTGCTGGCCATCACCGGGGCGGAGAAGGTGAACCTCATCGGCCACTCCCACGGCGGCCCCACCATTCGCTATGTCGCCTCGGTCGCCCCCGAGCTGGTCGCCTCCGCCACCAGCGTGGGCGGGGTCAACTACGGCTCGGAGATCGCCGATCTGGTGCGCGCCAACGTGGCACCGGGCTCGGTGGCCGAGAAGCTGGCGGTGGCTGCCGCCTCCGCCCTGTCCGGGGTCATCTCGCTGCTCTCCGGGGGCAGCCAGCTGCCGCAGGATCCCCTCGCCGCCCTCGACGCGCTCACCAGCGCCGGCGCCCAGCGCTTCAACCAGCGCTACCCGGAGGGGCTGCCCAGCCAGTACTGCGGCGAAGGGCCCATGCAGGCCGCCAACGGGGTCTACTACTTCTCCTGGAGCGGGCGCGGCACCATGACCAACATCCTGGATCCGGTGGATCCGGCGCTGGCGCTGACCGGCAGCTTCTTCAAGGAGCCCAACGACGGCCTGGTCGGGGTATGCAGCAGCCACCTCGGCAAGGTGATCGGCACCGACTACCGGATGAACCACCTGGACGAGGTGAACCAGTCGTTTGGCATTCGCCACCTGTTTGAGACCGACCCGGTCAGCCTCTATCGCCAGCACGCCAACCGCCTGCAGAGACTGGGGTTATGAACAAGGCATGGCTGATGGCCGCTCCGCTGGGAGCGGCCCTGCTGCTGGGGGGCTGGCAGCTGTGGCCCGCCCCGAACTCCACCTCGGCCGCTCCCCCAGCGCAAGAGGCCGGGCCAAGCTCCCCCCTGACTAGGCAGGCAACCACCTCGCCCGATGAGGACTCACTGCAGGTCCGCTATGAAGCCTTTCTTGCCGCCGAAGGCAGCCTGACGGTACCGACCGATCCGGGCCTGGCCAGCCTGCAGGTGCTGTTCGACGAGCGCGAGCAGTTGCGCCAGCAGAGCTTCACCCCGGCCGAGCAGGAGCAGCTGTTTGCCGAAGATCGGCTGATGGAGCAGTGGACCCTGCGCCGCAAGGCGCTGGCGGAGGCTGGCGATGCCGACAAGCCGCTGCTGGCGAGCGAGCTCGAGCTCTGGCTGGCGGAACAGCCCCAGTGGTTTCGGGAGGCGGAGGCCAACAGCCGCCTGCTCGGCGACCTGCAGAGTCTGGAGCGGCGGCCGGCGGCCGAGCATGATGCCGTGCTGCGCGAGCAGCTGGGGCCGGAGGCGGCGGACCGGCTGCACCAGCTGGCGGAGAGTCAGCAGGGGTTCGAGCAACAGCTGGCCGGCTATCTGGCCGAACTCAAGCCACTGCCCGCCGAGCGCAGGGCCGAACAACAACCGGAAATCCTGGCGCGCTGGTTCGAGCCCGACCAGTGGCGACGGGTGGAAGCCCTCACCCGGCTCAGGCTGGGCGAGTCGTCACCGCAATAAATAAAAAGGGGCCCATATCTGGGCCCCTTGCTTTGATACTGCCGCGCTTACTGCGGCTTGTTGGCACCCGGCAGCGGCTGCCAGGTGAGGCGGGTCACCTGGGGTCCCTGCACCTCGCACTTGAGGCTCAGATCCTGCCACCCCTTCTCCTGGCGCAGGGAGACTTCCCCCTCGATGCCCTCGGCGCGGGTCTTGAGCTTGGCCTGCTCGAAGGTCACCTTGTCACCCCCGGCCAGCGCCATCAGCTTGCCGTTGCAGAGCCAGTGGGCCAGCTCCGCCCCCTTGAGCTTGACGCCCCCCTTGGCCGCCTTCTGTTCGGCGGCGCTCGGCGCAAACAGCTGGCCCAGCTCGGCCGCCCGTTTGGTGAGCCAGACTTCCCGCTGCTGCATGCTCATCTTGCTGACGAACTCGGCGGGCTGGCCCTTGTCGTCCAGCCACTGGGTCAGCTTGCCACCGTCGTCAAAGGCGAACTGGGCGGCGGGCTCCTTCACCCCGAACAGCTTGCCGCCCTTGAAGTAGTAGCGGCTCTCCCCTTCCAGCTTGCCCTGCTCGTTCATGATGGGCACGGCGATGATGACGGGAGCGCCATCCACCCAGGCCTTGATGTCGACGCCATCGTGGCTGAACAGACGGGTATCGAGGGCACTCTCGGCCCCCTTTTCCATCAGGGAGAACTGCTCGGCGAGGGAGGCCGCCACGGAAGGCAGGGAGCAGAGCCCCAGTCCCAAGCCGAGGCTCAGGGCGATCACGGTATTGCGCATAAGTGTCCTGTGATTGGCCAGTGGGCCAAGGTTAGCTTTCTATCAGCCAGGCCCGCAGCCCCTCCCGGTGGCGATCGCTCAGGGGGATGGACTGGCGGGACTGGTAGTCAAAATGGATCAGGGTGGTTTCGGCGGTCACCGCCAGCTCGTCCCCCTGCCAGGCTTCCTGCCAGAGCGTGAAGGAGCTGGAGCCGATGCGGCGGACCCCGGTCTTGATCAATACCTGCTGGCCGTAGAACAGCTCCCGTTTGAACTGCACCGTGTAGCCCGCGATGATCAGATGCCAGTTGTGCACATCCAGCTCGGGGGAGAAGATGCGAAACAGCGGGTCGCGGGCCGATTCAAACCAGACCGCCGGCACCGTGTTGTTGATGTGGCCGAGGGCATCTGTCTCTTGAAAACGGGGTTGGATCTGCATTTCCAGCATGGATATCGACTCCTTGTCGTTGGACCGCGCTCAGGCTAACGCGGCCCGCCTTTGGACTCAAGCTCCCCCGTCGTATCGCCGGCGCCGACGGCCAGCTCCGGACGCAGCCAGGCGCTGCGAAAATCGAACCAGCCGAGCGCCGTCATCCGCACCCCGTGCACGCCGACCCGGCTCTCCAGCTCCAGCCAGTGGTGAAACAGCGGTACGAACCAGCCCTGCTGCTGCACGCTTGCCAGCAAGGCGCGCGGCCCCGGCTCCTCACCGCTGGCACGCCACTGCGTCAGCCCCTGCCACAGACGCTGCTGACTGCCCCACACCTTGCGCAGCAGCGGGGTGCCCTGCAACCAGGCGTAGGGGGCGAAGGCATGTTCGTGCTCCAGGTTGAGAGTGCCGAGCCAGAGATCCACGTCCTCGTCCGCCCCGCTCACCCAGCGGCCGTAATCCAGGGTGCGCACCTCGAGCCGGATCCCCTGCTCTGCCAGCAGGCTGCTCATGGCGTTGGCACACTCGTTGAATTCCAGGTGCTGGTTGAAGCAGGCCAGCACCAGCTGGCGCGGCAGCTGTTCCGGCGTCGGCAGCGGGGCCGGCTGCGCCTCGCGCCAGTGGGGCAAGAGGCCAAGTGCGCTGGTCCAGCCTCGCTGCAGCTCGGGGGCGACCCGCGCCATCAGGGCAATGGGGTTGAGCAGGCCGGCCAGCCACTGGCGCAGGGCGGGATCCTGCAAGGGGGCGGATCTGTCGTCCTGCAGCAGGAAGTAGCAGCCGGATTCCAGCTCCGACTCGCCGCGCATGGTGCCGAGCTCGGGGCTGTCGCGCCCCAGTTGCAGGTGACTCTCCAGCCGCTCCGCCAGCTCCGGCAGCATCCAGATGTCGATCTCGTCGAGCAGGGCGCGCAAGCCGAAGTAGTCGTCGAATGCCTCGAGGCACAGTTGCAGCGGGTCGTTGGCGGTCACCCGGTAGGGGCCGGTGCCCACCGGTTGCAGGGCAAAGCCCGCCTCCCCCTTGAGCTCGCGCGGCAGGATGGCCGCCACCGGCTCGGCCAGCAGCTGGGGCAGCAGAGGATCCGGGCTGTCGAGATGAAGATCCAGGGTGCGCGGCCAGGGGCTCTCCAGCCGCGCCAGATGGGTGAACAGCGGGCGATCGCGCAGGGCCAGCAGGCTCTCCACCACATCCTCCACCACCAGCTCACGGCCATGGTGAAAGCGCACTGCCGGCCTCAGGTAGAAACGCCAGTGGCAGGGGCCCAGACACTCCCAGTGGTGGGCCAGATCCCCCTCTATTTCCCCATTTTCCTCATTTCGCCGGGTCAGGCCGTTGAAGATCTGGCGGCTCAGGTGGATTTCGGAGCGGCGCAGCGGGCCGGTGGGCAGCAGGCGCGGCAGCGGCCGGTAGTAGGGCACCCGCAGGATCTGGCGCCCTTCCCGGGTGGCCTGGCCGAGCTGCTCGATCAGCAGCGGAGTGAGCAGATCGAGGCGATCTTCGGCCAGCCGCACCGCCTGCGCCAGCTGGCCCTGGCTGAGCAGATCCCGCAGCCGGCGCCGGGTCAGGCTCTCCTGGTTGTCGAGCAGGGTGAGCCGGGAGCGCCGCCCCCGCCCGGCCTCCGCCGCCCAGCTGAGCCAACCCTGATCCTGCATGCGGCGCAGCAGCAGGCGGGCGTTGCGCGGGGTGCAGCAGAGCAGATCCGCCACCTCGGCGAGGCTGATCTCCCGCTCGTCGCAGCCAAGCTGCTGGGCGAGCCGTTGGAATTGCTGGTAAAGGCGGCTGGTGGGCATAAAAGAGGAAATCCTGTTGCTTAAAGTCATCAGTTTTTACTTCCGCATTTTAGCTCAATACTGCTGGCGAACGTGAGAACCACAGCAGAGGAGCACCATCATGAGCCACGCCAACCCCATCAAACCGAACCGGATCCAACAGATCCTGCGCCGTTACTTCAAGCGGATCCTGCCCAGGCCGCTGACCCTGATCGAAGATCCCATGAGCCAGCTCAACCGCCTGATGCAGTGGGACATGCAGCAGATCGACGATCGGGAGTATCGCCGCCGCCTCTGAGCCCCCCTCGCCCGGATCGCACAAGGGGGGGCGCAGTTCGCCAACGGGCGCAATTGCTTTGCCGGATTGGGTGGTTTACATCGGCGCTGGGCCTGATAGATTGGACGTCTATCCATCTATAACTGCTACCCAGCAACATCCAACAAGGAGTGTGTGATGAAAGATGCGACCCTGGCCCTGCACCACGGCTTTACCAGCGACCCCACCACCAAGGCCGTCGCCGTGCCCATCTACCAGACGGTGGCCTACGAGTTCGACAGCGCCCAGCACGGGGCGGATCTATTCAATCTGGCGGTGCCAGGCAACATCTACACCCGCATCATGAACCCCACCAACGATGTGCTGGAGCAGCGGATGGCCGCGCTGGAAGGGGGCATCGCCGGCCTGGTGGTCTCGGCGGGTTCCGCTGCCATCACCTACGCCATCCAGGCGCTGACCGCCGCCGGCGACAACATCGTCTCCACCCCCCAGCTCTATGGCGGCACCTACACCCTGTTCGCCCACATGCTGCCGAGCTTCGGGGTCGAGGTGCGCTTCGCCAAGGATGACAGCGCCGAGGCCATCGCCGCCCTCATCGACGACAAGACCAAGGCGGTCTACTGCGAGAGCATCGGCAACCCGGCCGGCAACATCGTCGATCTGGCGGCCTTCGCCAAGGTGGCCCACGCCCGCGGCGTGCCGCTCATCGTCGACAACACGGTCGCCACCCCGGTGCTGTGCAAACCCATCGAACACGGCGCTGACATCGTGGTGCACAGCCTGACCAAATATGTCGGCGGCCACGGCAACTCGCTGGGAGGCGTCATCGTCGACTCGGGCAAGTTCCCCTGGGCGGATCATGCCGAGCACTTCCCTCAGCTGACCCAACCCGAGCCTTCATATCACGGGGTGGTCTACACCGAGGCCTTTGGCCCGGCCGCCTTCATCGGCCGGGTGCGCACCGTGCCGCTGCGCAATACCGGCGCCGCGCTGGCCCCCATGAACGCCTTCCTGCTGCTGCAGGGGCTGGAGACCCTGAGCCTGCGCATGGAGCGCCACGTCGACAACGCCCTGCGGGTGGCCCATCACCTCAAGCACCACCCCAAGGTGGCCTGGGTCAGCTACGCCGGTCTGCCGGGTCACCCCCACTACCTGCTGGCGGAGAAATACATGGCCGGCCGCCCCTCGGCCATTCTCTCGTTCGGTCTGAAGGATGGTTATGAAGCGGGCGTGCGCTTCTACGATGCGCTCAAGATCTTCAAGCGGCTGGTCAACATCGGCGATGCCAAGTCGCTGGCCTGCCACCCGGCCTCCACCACCCATCGCCAGTTGAGCGAGGCGGAGCAGGCCAAGGCCGGCGTGAAACCTGAGATGATCCGGCTGTCGGTGGGGATCGAAGCCATCGAGGACATACTGGCGGATCTGGATCAGGCGCTGGAGGCCTGAGTCAGTCAACGCAGGAGCGGGCATCCAGCCCGCTCTTTTTTGGTCAGCGGTGAACCTGCCACCGCGCCGCTGCGTATCACCGCCTTCCGTCACTGCGTCGAGGTTTCCATGATAGTCCTGCACCACCTGAACAAATCCCGCTCCCAGCGCATCATCTGGCTGCTTGAAGAGCTGGGCCTGCCCTATGAGATCAAGGCGTATCAGCGCGATGCCGCCACCTTTCTGGCGCCGCCCGAGCTCAAGGCCATCCACCCCCTCGGCAAGTCGCCGGTCATCGAGTTCGACGGCCGCGTACTGGCGGAATCGGGCGCCATCACCGAGTACCTGATCGCCCGCCACGCCGCCGATCGGCTGGCACCGGCTCAAGATAGCCCCGACTATGCCGAATATCTGCAGTGGCTCCACTTTGCCGAGAGCTCAGGCATTCTGCCGCTGCTGCTCGACATGTTCGTGCGCAAGGACGGCAGCCCGATGCGCTTTTTGCCGGACTACGCCAAAGCCGAGTGCGCCAAGGTGCTGGGCTACCTCGATGCGGTGCTGGCAAGCCGCCGCTATCTGGTGGCCGATCGCCTCACCGGCGCCGACATCCTGAACTCCTTCCTGGTGGATCTGCTGGCGCAAAGCGGTCAGCTGGCCCAGTTCCCGCATCTGCAAGCCTACTGGCAGCGCCTCAATACCCATCCGGCCCGCCAGAAGGCGGCGGCGCTGGAGCGCGAGCTGGACCGCAGCGCCGGATAAACGGCAGTGCCCGGCGACACCACGCAAAACGCCCCGATGATCGGGGCGTTCTCTTTTCCGGCCGTCAGCCAGATGATCAGAGTGCGTGAGAGAGGATCCTGGCCGCACTTGTTGTCCAGATCGCCCCTTGGCCAAGGGCCTCAGGCCTAGAGGGCGTGAGAAAGGATCCGCGCTACCTTGTCGGGATCAATGTCCTGCTGCTCCCCGAGGGCGGTCAGCCCGAAACGCTTGAGGTTGGAGCAGATGCTAGGGATGCAGCTCTCGCTCAGGCCGTAGTCGGCAAGCCGGGTGCCCACCCCCATCTGCTGGAAGAACTGCTCGGTGCGGATGATCGCCTCCTCGATGCGCAGCGCCTTGTCTTCCCGGCTGGAGTGCCATACCCGCTCGGCGAACTGCGCCAGCTTCTCCTGCTTCTGGGCCGATTGCTCACGCAGCAGGGAGGGCAGCACCACCGCCAGGCTCTGGGCATGATCCAGCCCGTGCAGGGCGGTGAGCTGGTGGCCGATGGCGTGGGTGGACCAGTCCTGCGGCACACCGCGACCAATGAGGCCGTTGAGCGCCAGGCTGGCCGCCCACATCAGGTTGGCGCGCACCTGGTAGTTGGTGGGCTCCGCCAGCGCACGCGGGCCGTTGTCCACCAGCACCTGCAGCAGCCCTTCCGCCAGCCGGTCCTGCACCTCGCCCCCCACCGGGAAGGTGAGGTACTGCTCGATGATGTGGACGAAGGCATCCACCACCCCGTTGCCCACCTGGCGCGGCGGCAGGCTGTAGGTGGTCGTGGGATCCAGCACCGCAAACACCGGCTGCACCAGCGGGTTCATGAAGGAGAGCTTGGCCTCCCCGCGGCTCACCACGGCGGCCGGGTTGCTCTCCGAACCGGTGGCCGGCAGGGTCAGCACGCAGCCCAGCGGCAGCGCTGCCTTGATGGGGGCCTTGTGCAGCAGGATCTCCCAGGGATCCGCCCCCTCGAAGCAGGCCGCGGCGGCCACGAACTTGCTGCCATCCACCACGGAACCGCCGCCGACCGCCAGCAGGAAGTCGATGCGCTCGCGCTTGACCAGGGCCACCGCCTCCATCAGCTGTTCATACTGGGGGTTGGCGCCGATGCCGGGAAACTCCAGCCACTCCCGTCCCGCCAGCGCCTGGGTCAACTGCTCGTAGACCCCGTTCTGTTTGATGCTGCCGCCGCCGTAGAGCACCAGCAGGCGGCGGCCGGCCGGGATCAGCTCCGGCAGCCTGGCGATCTGGCCGTCACCGAAACAGACGCGGGTAGGATTGGCATATTGGAAGTTGTACACGGCAGAGCCCTCGGTTGAATACATGCAGGGGAATTGTGCGCCTGTGGCTCCGGCAGGTCAAAAAACGGGAGCCGGCTATCAAATTGCGCAGTGGGGGCCGGGCTAGCGGAAAGATGTGATGCGGCGCCACTCCTGTTTCCGTGCCGCTCTGCTATGGTCTCTCTGGGAACCGGGTGTTCCACTCTCATCGCCCCGCTCCCACCCTCCTCACTCTTTTGTTGATAAGGTCTGACACATGAAACTCAAGCATGCATGGATTGCCGGTTTGCTCTCCCTTTCAACCTGCCTGACACAGGCCGCCGAGGTGGCGGCCGAAGTCACCACGGCCCCTGGCAAGGCCAATCTGGTGGAAGCCGTCTCGGCCCAGGCCACGGTCACTGCCATCGATATGGCCAGCCGCAAGGTCAGCCTGAAAAACGCCGCCGGCGAGGCATTCGACATCGTCGCCGGTGAGCAGGTCACCAACCTGGCCAACCTCAAGGTGGGCGATACGGTAGCACTGAGATACATGCAGATGCTGGATCTGGAGCTGCTCAAGGGCACCGCCGGGGTGAGAAAACGTGTCGTGGAAGTGGCGGCCGACAAGGCCGAGGCAGGCGAGAAGCCGGGCGCCGGGATCGGCAAAAAGGTCACTATCTATGGCGACGTCATCGCGGTCGACAAGGGGCAGCAGACCATCACGGTGAAGGGGGTGGATCACACCCTGGTGCTCAAGGTGCACAACCCGGCCCAGTTTGCGCTGATCGCCAAGGGCGACCAGATCAAGGCCGTGCAGACCCAGGCGGTGGGGATCGGCATTCTGCCCGAGAAGAAGTAGCGACGGCCTGAGTCGATGCAGCGGCCGGGCTCCGTCCGGTCACCAAGGGAGTGGCAGCCGCCCTCCCTTTTTTGCTGCCGTGGTGGCGGCGCAGAGCGGCCCGTGCTGCGCCGCCTAAGCAACCCGCTGGTGCCCTGACAGGGGCAAGTGATTGCCCCCACCGACCATGGATTGCCGTTCGAGTCATCCCGCCGTTCAGGCGTTCTTGGTCTCTTCCTTGCTGCTGCTCTTCTTGCCGGTGAGGCGGTCCATCGCATCCTGCAACATGGCGTCCCGCTGCTCGTTGAGCGGCTTGCTCTGCTCCGCCCGCTCTTCGGCAGTCAGCTGCTTGTTGTCGGCAATCGTCTTGAGCTTCTCTTCTATCTCGTTGAACTTCTTGCGATCAAAACCGAGCGCCTTGTCCACCAGCTGCTGCATCACGCCCCCCTTGTCGGAGCCGATGTCGAGCGCCGGCGGCAGCTTGCTGTTCTTGGCCAGGTGTTCATAGGTCAGCGCCTGCTGGGCCTGGCCAGTGATCCGCTGGGAGGAGAGGTTGACCAGATCTTCCCAGCCGCCACCCTGACCGCTGTCGGCACTGCTGAGGGTGGCGAGGGCGCGGTTGTTGGAGGCGCTCTGGGCAAGCTGCTGGCTGTAGGGTTTGATATCCATGGGGACTCCAGTCTGCATGCCGATCCGGCATGACGAGGTCGCTGATTCGATGGCATGAGGCGCCAGGCCCCATCATTGGCAATAAAACCAGCAAGTTGCAGGCCAACTTGCCAGATTGGTGCAGATCCCGGCTTGCACGGGCTCTCGAGCCTCCCGATGGCCATCTCGACGTCAGAATCATGACGCTGCGCTGCCCAATCGGCAGGTTCTGGTGCATATCGCTGCCTTTTTCACGCTTTACCAGACAAAGCAAAGGAACGACTCATGGATCACAAAACAAACAACCGGTGAAGCATACAATTTCGGCGCACAAAACGACCAGCAAGCAGTGTTATGGATGAAATGTTTGCGTCATCGACCATGAGCAGCACGATCCCCCGGCAGCGTATCGGCGGCTGATCGCACTGCGGCAGACCTGCATCCCACCGCCTGGCTTTCACTCACAGTTACGCTTCGGGCAATCCCATGAAAAAACACACCTTGAGTCTTCTCTCCGCCACCCTGCTCACCCTGCTTGGCACCAGTGCCGACGCCTGTACCGGCCTCATCGTCGGCAAGGGCGCCAGTGCCGATGGCAGCGTGATGATCGCCAGAAACGAGGATTTTGGCGTCAACAACTGGAACAAGTACCTGGCCTTCCGGCCCGCCCAGCAAAACGAGGGCAAAGTCTGGAAACTGGGCAACGGGCTGGAAGTGCCGATGCCCAAGGCCTTCTTCGCCTACTCAGCCATTCGTGACTGGGATGCCACAGCCAGCGACCCGGACGGCAAGTATTACGAGGAGCGCGGCATCAACGAGTTCAACGTCGCCATCTCGGCCACCACCAGCGCCGAGGTCAACGACAAGGCCCTGAAAGCCGATCCGCTGATCGAGAAGGGGGTCATCGAGGCCATCATCCCGACCCTGATCCTGCCGCAGGCCAAAACGGCCAAAGAGGGGGTCGCACTGCTCGGCCGTTATGTGGAGCAATATGGCGCCGGGGAGGGCAACAGCCTCTATCTGGCGGATGTGAACGAGGCCTGGCTGATGGAGATCGGCTCCGGCCACCACTGGATCGCGGTGCGGGTGCCGGACGACAGCTACGCCATGGTGGCCAACGGCCTGCGCATCCACGGCGTCAATCTCGACAGCGCCGATGTGCTGCACTCACCCAAGCTGCTGGAGTTCGTGCGCGAACACAAACTGCTGGATAACGCCGACCCGAAAGACTTCAACTTCGCCAAGGCGTTCGGGGTCATCGCCGACCCCTACAACGTGGATCGGGAGTGGCTCGGCCAGAAGATGCTGACCGCCAGCCACCCGCAGCCGACCCGGCAGGCGCAATATCCGCTCTTTATGAAGCCGGATGCCCCCATCGCCATGCCGGACGTGGCCAGGCTGCTGAGCGCCACCTATGACGGCACGCCGCTGGCGGGCAAGGCGGAGCGGCCGATCCGTATCGATCGCCAGCTCGAATCCCACGTCATCCAGCTGCGCAAGGAGATGCCCAAAGAGTTGCAGGGATTGATCTGGCAGAGCTACGGCGTGCTGGCAGAATCGGTGATGGTGCCGCTCTACAACACCCTGGAATCCTACCCCCTGCCCTATCGCAGCGGCAGCGACAGCTACTCCGATGATTCCGCCTACTGGCAGTTCCGCAGCCTGACCGCGCTGGCCAGCGCCGATCCGGACAAGTACCTGCCGCTGCTGCGCGGCGTCTGGAGCAAGGAGAGCAGCAAGCTCTACCAGGAGGTGGCGCTGCTCGACCAGAGCCTCAAGCAGGCCTACGCCGGCGACAAGGCTACCGCCATCGGGCTGGCCGCCGACTACTCCTATGGCCAGCTGGAGCAGACCTATCAGATGGCCAAAGAGCTGCGCTACAAGCTGATGACGGATCTCACCAAGCGCACCGAGCAGAAGTATTCGCCCGAGGAGTTCAAGAAGATCATGAGCCTGTAATCGGCTCACCAACGCAAAGAGGCTCCCAGGGGAGCCTCTTTTATTTCGTCAGCTGCCGCCATCAGCGACGGCTGATATTGAGCGGGCCGAAGGTCTGCGCCACCGGCATGATCTCGATGCTGTTGATGTTGACGTGGGCCGGCTGCTGGCTCACCCAGAGCACGGTATTGGCGATATCTTCCGGCTGAATGGCCTGCACGCCCTGATAGACGGTGGCCGCCTTGGCGTCGTCACCGTGGAAGCGCACGTTGGAGAACTCGGTGCCGCCGCACAGGCCCGGCTCCACGTTGGTGACGCGGATGGCGGTGCCCGCCAGATCGGCGCGCAGGTTGAGGCTGAACTGCTTCACGAACGCCTTGGTGGCGCCGTAGACGTTGCCGCCCGGATAGGGGTAGGTGCCGGCGATGGAGCCGATGTTGATGACGTGGCCGCGATTGCGCGCCACCATGCCCGGCAACAGCAGGCGGGTGAGCAGGGTCAGACCGCTGATGTTGGTGGCGATCATCTGCTCCCAGTCTTCCAGATCCGCCTTGTGAGCCGGCTCCAGCCCCAGCGCCAGCCCGGCGTTGTTGACCAGCAGATCCACCTCGCGCCACTCGGCCGGCAGCCCGTCGATGGCGGCTCGGGTGGCCGCCTTGTCCTGCACGTCGAACACCAGCGGCAGGAACTGCGCGCCCAGCTCGTCGGCCAGCGCCTCCAGCCGTTCGGCGCGACGGCCGGTACCGATCACCCGGTAGCCCGCCTGCACCAGCTGACGGCTGATGGACTCACCAAATCCGGACGAGGCGCCCGTTACCATTGCTATCATCTGAACCTCCATATCTACAGCGCTATTGTTATTTATCTGTTTGAAATCAATCTGATTCATTCGTCGCTCAATTCACGCCCGGTCACCCTGCGCCAGACAAACACCAGCAGGTGGAGCAGCAACAGGCCCGATCCCCCCAGCGCGAACAGCAGGCCGGTGAGGGCGTTGACCGAGGTGTCGGCACCACACCACCACCAGACCAGCCAGCCGACCAGGCCGATGACGAAGGTCTGGCCGGCGCAGACCGGGCAGCGCCCCAGCTTGGCCTTGATGGCAGTGGCGAGGCAGTTGTCGCAGCTCATCCCCTCTTCCTCTCTCAGGCCTGCTTCAGCGCCAGCACCAGCCGGTGGGCGTGCTGACCGTGGCCATAATAGTCCGGCAGCTTCTGTCTGGGCCGAAAACCCAGCTCGCGATAGAGGGCCTGCGCCTCTTCATTGGCATCGCCGACCTCCAGCCGGATTGCCCCCCAGCCGGCCTCTTTGCCCTCCTGGATCACCTGCTCCAGCAGGCGGCGGGCCCAGCCTTGCCGGCGGATGGTCCAGCGGATGGCGAGGGTCTGGATGATCAGCCGATCCCAGCCCCTGTGCTCCAGCAGGCAGAGGTAGCCCATCAGCTGCTCCTGCTGGTCCAGCACCAGCAGAGTGCGCCCCTTGGCGTGGGTCAGCAGATAGTGCCAGCGGCTGCGGCCAAAGGCGACTTCGGGGGGAAAACAGTAGCGTTCCAACTTAACGATGGCGCCCAGATCATCGGTCCGGGCCGCGCGCACGGTCAACACGGGGAGTCCTTGTTCGGTTATTTATCTTCATCACCAAAAATGCGACTTGTATCACAAGTTACCAAGGCGGCATATTAGGCACTGTAACCTCTTGTTTCCCCTCGCGCCATTGTCGTGCTTGTCGGTGCATCGAAGCCCACTGGGGATCCTGCCGCGTAAGGCAGTTTCATCTGTGGAGCCGAAAAAATGAGTACCTACGTCATCGTCGAAGAACCGGGCGACTGGCCTTGCCATGCCGATTATCTGCTGACCGCCCGCACCTACCTGCAACACGGGGTGCCCACCACCGGCGGCCGCCCCCGCATCATCAACCTCTGCCGCAATCTGGAGCACCTCAGTGCCGGCTACTACTGCTCGCTGCTGGCCCAGGCCCGCGGCCACCACTGCCTGCCGGGTTTGCAGGCCATCAGCCAGCTGCAACCCCAGCAGCCGCCGGCCAAGCTGTGGCGAAAATTGCAGGGCTGGCTGGCCCAGCAGAGCGAGGACAGGATCCGGGTGCGCGCCATCTTCGGCCAGTGCGAACAGAACGAGCTGGCGGGGCTGGCTCGCTACTACTACGGCCTGAGCCAGCTGCCGCTGCAGGAGCTGACCCTCAAGCGCGGTCGCCACGGCTGGTCGGTGCGCCAGCAGCAGAGCCTGTCACCGCTGGCACTGAGCCCAAGCGAAAAGGCGCTGATGCTGCATCACGCCCAGGCGCTGGTGGGCACCGGTGACGAGGAGCAGGCGGCGCCGCTCTACCAGCTCGCCATCCTGGTCGACCCCAACGATGGCCGCGCCAGCAGCGATGCGCTGGCGCTGGAGCGCTTCATCCAGGCGGCCGCCGCGCAGGGGATCCGGGCCGAGATCCTGGCGCCGTCGGCCATCGAACGGCTGCCGGAGTTCGACACCCTCTGGCTGCGCTCCGAAACCGCGGTGGGCCACTACACCTTCGAATTTGCCCGCCGCGCCGAGCAGCTCAAGATGCCGGTGATCGACAGCTCCCGCGCCATCCTCGCCTGCAGCAACAAGCTCTACCTCTACGAGCTGATGGTGCGCAGCGGCGTGCCCATGCCGCCCACCATGGTGGTGACCCGCCGCGGCCGCCACCACGTGGACGAGCTGGTGCAGCGGCTCGGTCTGCCGCTGATGGTGAAGGTGCCCGACGGCGCGCAGGGGCGCGATCTGGCCATGGCCAGCGACGAGCAGCAGCTGGCCCGCCTGCTGGATGAGGGGCTGGCCCGCTCCGCCCTGCTGCTGGTGCAAAGCCGGATCCCCGCCGAGTTCGACTGGCGCATCGGCTTTCTCGACGGCTCGCCGCTGTTTGCCTGCCGCCGTTTCCGCCCCGAGCCTGGCAACCGCATCCGCCGCCGTAAGCACCCCCTCGACATGAGCCGCATCGAGGCGCTGCCGCTCAACGAGGTACCGGAGCGGGTGCTGCAGACCGCCCGCCGTGCGGTGCATCAGCTCGGCAACGGCCTGTTCGGGGTCGATCTGCGTCAGCAGGGGCGTGACTGCGTGCTGCTGGAAATCATCGACAATCCCTGGATACGTGGCGATATTGAGGACAGAGAGGCAAAGGACCTCTACGAGCGCCTCGCCCGGGCCTTCCGCCAGCGGCTGGAAAACCGGGGGCAGAGCGCGGCTGGATAACAAGCATCGATAGCAGAGGTGGATATGATGACGACTGATTGGTGGGACATAGCGCCCCTTGGCTGGGAGAACATCCTGGTTTGTCTGGTGTGCGGCACTCTGGTAGGGCTGGAGCGGCAACTGCGCGGCAAGCCGGTCGGCATCCGTACCTCCTCGCTCATCATCCTCGGCACCTACTGCTTTCTTGCCATCGGTGCCGCCGTCAGCCCCCAGAGCGCCGATCAGGCGCGGGTGCTGGGCCAGCTCATCACCGGCATCGGCTTTCTCGGCGCCGGGGTCATGATGACCCGGGATGGCCAGGTACTGGGGGTCACCTCCGCCGCCACCGTCTGGATGCTGGCGGCCCTCGGCGCCCTCATCGGCATGCAGATGCTGCACCAGGCGCTGCTGCTCACCGGCGTCACCCTCTCCATCCTGGTGGGGGTGGACTATCTGGAGACCAGCTTCAAGAGCCTGCGCCGCGGGGTCCACAACCGGCTGGAGAGCTGGCGCCACGGCAATGGCAACGTGCAGGCTGCCCCCCATCAGGACGAACTCGGCAGCGGCATCGAGAAGTAACTTCCCCCATGAAAAAGGGCTCCATCACGGAGCCCTTTTTGTTGCCAGCCTCGCTTAGCGCACCAGCAGGAAGCGGCCGCTCAGCGGCGGCAAGTCCACCGTCACGCTGCTGCCACCGATGGCCAGGCTCTCGCCGCTCTGCAGATCCACCAGGGCGCTGGCACTGCGCAGCTTGCCGACCGGCACCGCGTAGCTCTGGGGCGTGCTTGAGACGTTGAGCAGGTAGACTACTTGCTCCGCCGCCGTCTGCTTGATGTCGCCATAGACGCTCCCCTCGGCCACCAGCTTGACCCGCTCCCCCTGATAAAGGGCGGGGTGGGCGGCACGCAGGGCCAGCAACTGGCTGAGCCACTGTTTCAGCTCGCTCTGCTCGCTGCTCGGCACGAAGCCGGTGGCCCCCGGCACCTTGCCATCGCTGCGGGCCACGTGATCGTCACAGAGCCCCTGCGCGGCACAGTCGCCCCCCACCTGCTTGGCAAAGCCCGGCACCTCGTCGCCAAACTCCTCGCCGTAGTAGAGAGTGATGGGGCCGGAGCGGGCCGCCAGGAAGCTGAAGGCCGCCTTGTGGCGCTGCCAGTAGTCCGCCGGATTGAAGTTGCCGCGCTCCAGCAGATCGCCGAAGCGCACCAGATCGTGGTTGCCCAGCATCAGGTTGGGCATGGCGTGGTTCGGGTAGTTCTCCACCTTGTTCCAGCTGGCGTCGAGCACGCTGGCCCCCTGCCCGCCCTTGCCGGACTCCTCCACCGCCAGCGCCTGCACCAGGCCGTAGCGCAGCGGGAAGTCGAACGCCGAGGAGAGCGCCGGGTTGTCGCTCGGTCCATACGCCTGGGCGCGGATCTCGTCGGCGCCCTTCCACACTTCGCCCACCATGTAGCCGAGGGTGCCCCACTGCTGGCCGGCGGCCTTGCGCGCCGCGCTGGCCCGCTCTACTTCGCTGCGAATGGCGCGCCAGTCGTCGAGACCAAGCTGATAGGCCTGATCGAGGCGCCAGCCATCGATGCCGTACTGCTCGACCCAGTAGCGGGCCACCTCCTTGAAGTAGGCGAGGCTCTGGGGCTGGCTGTAATCCACCAGCTGGCCGGGATAACCAGCTCCGCCGCTCTTGAGGGCGGGCAGCCGTCCCTCGGGCGAGGGCTTGCTCACCCCCACCTTGTTGACGTGGCCGAACACCCCGTCGAGGAAGACGTAGAGGCCGCGCTGATGCGCTCCGTCCACCAGCTTCTTGAGCTGGACGTTGCTGCCGAAGTTGGGATCCACGTTGAAGAAGTCGCAGGCGAAGTAGCCGGTGGCATCCAGCTTGTCGTCACCGCCTTGCCCCGCGCAGGAGTCGAACACCGGGGTCAGCCAGATGGCGTTGACGTTGAGGCTCTTGATGTGGTCCAGGCTGTCGATGATCCCCTGCAGATCGCCGTTGTGCTGAGAGGGGCCGTAACCGACGCCGTAGTTGGCGCTGCCGTCGCCGTCGACGAACGACTCCACCATCACCTGATAGGTGCGCAGATTGCAGGCCGGCTGATCATTGCCGTAGCAGGCGCGGCTGGCGGTGGCCGGCGGCGGGTTGGTGACCGGGGGCTGCTGGGGCTCGCTGGAGCCGCTCCCGCCTCCACTGCCGCAAGCCGTCAATAACAGGGCGGCCCCGATGAGGCCGCCATGGCGCAACGTTCCTTGTTTCATTGTTATGTTCCCGCTGTGGTGGTATTGGCGCCCAAAGCGCCACACTGGGGCCATGATAGCGGCCCCGCCCGCACGGGTCTGTGACTGAAAACGTTACCTGGCTCAGTCGGTTGGCGCGCCGACCTAGAGCACGCCGGCCGAGGCGAAGCTGTAACTGACCGAAAGCCAGTAGGCGCGGCCCGGCTCCGGAATCCGCCCCACCTGCTCGTAACCCAGCCCGGCCTGACTGGCGTGTACCGACTTGGAGAGGTGCTCGTAGTAGAAGGTGTCGAACAGGTTGTCGACCCCGGCCGACAGCTGCCAGCCTGGGTGGAACTGCCAGGCGGCGCTCAGGTTCATGGTGAAGAAGCCCGGGGTCTCGCCCTGATCCTGCCCGGCTACGGTGCCGGAGCCCACATCGACCCGATCCTGCGCGGCCACGGCGCGGCCCAGCAGGGTCAGGTTCCACGCCTCGGCCGGCTGCCAGCCCAGCGCCAGCTTGCCGTCGAGCGGTGGCATCTGGGCCAGCGGCTGGTGATCGCTTCGGTTTTCGCCGTAGACCACCGCCAGACCGCCATCGAGGCGCCACTGCTCGGCAAACTGCCAGCGCCCTTCCAGCTCGCCGCCGCGGGTCTGGGCATCGATGTTGCGCACCTTGTTCGACTTGTTGTTATAGAGCAGGTAGTCCTGAATGTCGGCGCTAAAGAGGGAGAGGGTCAGATCCAGTTCGCGGCTGCGCAGGGCCAGCCCCGCATCCCATTGGCGGCTGCGCTCCGGGTTGAGGGTGAAGGGCACGCTGTCCTTGCTGCGCTCCCAGTAGTCCGGCGCCCGTTTCGCCTGGCCCCAGGCCAGGTAGCTCGACCAGGCCGGCGACCACTGGTATTCGTAGCGGCCAAAGCCGCTGTCCAGGGTCAGGGTATCGCTGTAGAGGGTCTGATCACCCGCACCATACCGAGTTGTCTCGACCCGATCCTGACGATAACCCCCCTTGTAGCTGTGGGCCCCCTGCTGGCGCCCCAGCTCGGCAAAGCCGCCCTGCTGCTCGAAACGCAGGGTGCGCTGGCGATCCTTGGTGGCATAGTCGACGCCGCCCCGGCTGCGGTGCTGATCCCGGTTGCTGTCGAGCCCGGCGGTCAGCAGCCAGTCGGCCGGCAGGGCGATGTCGTTGGCCCAGCGCCCGCCGGTGTTGCGCCGGTCGGGGTTGGAGAGCATCTTCATGCCGCTGTTTTGTCGCAGGCTGAAGTTGTCCATGATGTGGTCGATGTCGTTGTCCCACAGGGTCAGCTCGCTGCGCTGCCAGTGGCGGCTGATCTGCTCCTGCCTGAGCTTGAGGCCGAAGGATTCCCGATCGAACATGGGGCCGTCCATGGTGCGATCCGCATAGGCGGCGCGGGCGTTGCTGCGCTCGGCGGTGAGTTCGAGCCAGGTGTGCTCACTGGGCGTCCAGCCAAGCTGGGCGGTGCCGTTCTCGCGTCGATAGAAGGAGCGCACCTTATCGCCGTGGCCGTCGCGATAGTCATCGCTGTCGGAGTGGGTGAACTGGCCGCGCAGATAGCCCTGTGGCGCCCCTACTGTGGCATCCAGCATCTGGTCGTCGCGCCCGAAGCTGCCATAGAGTGCCGACGCCTCGGCCTTGACGCCGGGGGCGGTGAACTCTGGCCTGTCCCGCTCGAACAGCACGGTGCCCGCCAGAGTCGCCCCCTGCTCGAGGGATTGCGGCCCCTTCAGCACCCGGATCCGGTCAAAAGATTGAGGAAAAACGTAGGCGGTGGGCGGGTCCATCCGGCCGCCGCAGCCACCGGCCAGCATGCCGCCATCCATCTGCACGTTGAGGCGGGACATGCCCATCCCCCGCAGCACGGGATCGCCGCCTAGGCCCCCCTTGCGCACCATGCTCATGCCGGTGACGTTCTTGAGGTAACCGGCGCCATCGGCCGCCGGCATGGGGGAGCCCGGCTTCTTGGGGTCCAGGGTCACCTCCAGGGTGCTGGCGGGGCGACTGGCGACCACCACCATGGGCTCCAGTTGCTGGACCGGCTCTTGGCCGGCGGCTCCGTGACAGGCGAAACCGCCCACCAGCAGGGCCAGCGGGGTGCGCATATGACAAGCCATACTCTTTCCTTATCTCTTTGTTTATTTTGTTTTTTTAATTTCAACCGACAAACCATTCAGCTGCTGGAAGGTTTGCCGTCAGGCTGCAAAAAAGGCCTGCGGCGCGGTGGCGGCAAGCCCTCTGAGGCGAAGCCAAGCTAGGGTTGGCAAAATGTTGCGCAGGTTTTACCCAAATTGGGTAAGGAAGGCAAACGCTCAAACATTCCCGTCACAGGAATCTTGGGGTGGTTCACAAAAACAGGGGTTAGCTGAACACTTCCCGCTCGTCGATGGGCTTGATCAGGTGATAGACCTCGTGGGCCGACAGGATGCAGCCGGCGGGCCACTCCAGCTGGTGGTGGCGATTGATGAAGACCCGGGCGCAGCGCCGCTCCGAATCCAGCGCCGCGAACAGCGGCTGGGTGCGCCAGGGGGTCAGGTCCAGCGCCCCCGTGGTACCGTCCGAGAGCACCACGAACAGGCTCCACCCTTGCAAATATTCCACATCGATAAAGACCGGCATCCCTTCGGCTCCGATTGAGAAAATTCGGCGCCATTATAGATAAGCCCCCCGCACCGCTTTGCCGGCAGGATCACAGTTTTTCCAGCCGTTTATGCTGTCTTCGATCCCTGCGCGCCCTCACATAAAAATCATAAATCGTGCCAAAACATCCTTTTAAACAGCACCTACACGCAACCTTTCCCCGGGCCCGCTGTCATAACCCTGCAATATAAAAACAATGTGCCCGTGGACGGGTGCAAACAGGCTTGTAGGAACAACAATGACCACTATCAGACGATGGCTGGGACCGTTTTGGCCCATCGCCGTTTTTTCATTGATCGCGCTCGTCTCTCTCTCCATCAGCCGACTCGCGCTCGGCCTCTGGCAGCTGGAGCGGGTCGACGCCGTCGCTGGCTGGCAGGAGATGCTGCTGCAGGGGCTGCGGGTCGACTTCGCCACCCTCTGCTGGCTGTGGGGCGTGCCCGCCGTGTTCACCCTGCTGCTGGCCGGCCCCCATGCCGTGGGCCGTGCCTGGCTGCAGTTCATCCGGATCTGGCTGACCCTGGGGCTCTGGCTGCTGCTCTTCCTGGAGATCTCCACCCCCTCCTTCGTGACCGAGTACGGGGTGCGACCCAACCGCCTCTACATCGAATACCTCATCTATCCCAAAGAGGTGTTCGCCATGCTGTGGGCCGGCCGCAAGGGCGAGCTGCTGCTGGCACTGCTGTTCAGCGGCGCCGTGCTGGCGGGCGGCTGGTGGCTGAGCGGCCGCTTGCTGCGCGGCATCAGCTTCCCGCGCTGGTACTGGCGGCCCGCCTTCGCCCTGCTGATCCTGGCCATCGGTTTTCTCGGTGCCCGCTCCAGCCTGGGTCACCGCGCCCTCAACCCGGCCATGGTGGCGTTTGCCAGCGATCCGCTGGTCAATGCGCTGACCGTCAACTCCTCCTACTCCCTGTTCTTCGCCATCAACCAGATGGAGGATGAAGAGGATGTCAGCAAGTTCTACGGCGAGCTGCCCCGTCAGCGCATTCTGGATCTGGTTCGCCAGGAGAGCGGGCGCGAATCCCATGAATTCAGCTCCGACACCCTGCCCAGCCAGACCTTCAACGAGGCCAGCTACGGCGGCAAACCGAAGAACCTGGTGATCCTGCTGCAGGAGAGCCTGGGCGCCCAGTTCGTCGGCTCCCTCGGCGGCCTGCCGCTCACCCCCAACATCGATGCCTTGTCGAAAGAGGGTTGGGTGTTCGAGCAGCTCTACGCCACCGGCACCCGCTCGGTACGCGGCATCGAGGCGGTGCTGACCGGCTTCACGCCGACCCCGGCCCAGGCCGTGGTCAAGCTCGGCCGCAGCCAGACCAACTTCTTCACCATCGCCGATCTGCTCAAGCAGCGGGGCTACGACACCAGCTTCATCTACGGCGGCGAGAGCCACTTCGACAACATGCGCAGCTTCTTCCTCGGCAACGGCTTCACCACCATCGTCGAGCAGAAGGACTTCAAGAACCCGGTGTTCGAGGGCTCCTGGGGCGCCTCTGACGAAGATCTGATGGCCAAGGCCGACGAGACCTTCCAGGCGCTCAGCAAGCAGGGCAAGCCCTTCTTCAGCCTGGTGTTCAGCTCGAGCAACCACGATCCGTTCGAGTTTCCCGACGATCGCATCGCCCTCTATGAGCAGCCCAAGCAGACTCGCAACAACGCCGCCAAGTACGCGGACTACGCCATCGGCGAGTTTTTCAAGAAGGCGAAGCAGTCGGACTACTGGAAGGACACCCTGTTCCTGGTCATCGCCGATCACGACAGCCGGGTCAGCGGTGCTAGCCTGGTGCCCATCCCCCGCTTCCACATTCCGGGGGTCATAGTGGGTGACGGCATAGCGCCGAGACAGGATCCGCGTATCGTCAGCCAGATCGACATGGCGCCGACCCTGCTCTCCCTGATGGGGATCAGCGCCGACTACCCCATGCTCGGCAAGGATCTGACCCGCATGCCCGCCGACTGGCCGGGCCGCGCCATCATGCAGTACGACAAGAACTTCGCCCTGATGCGCGGCAAGGACGTGGTGATCCTGCAGCCGGAGCGGGCGCCGGAAGGCTTCATCTATGAGGATGCGACAGAGACGCTCACCCCGGCGCCGCAACCGGCCACCATGAAGGATGCGGCCCTCGGCCTGGCGCTGTGGGGCAGCCTCGCCTACCAGCAGGGGCTCTACCGGACGGCGCCGGATACCCGCACCGTGCTGAACTGAGCGCCATAAAACAAAACCCGCCGATTGGCGGGTTTTTTGTAGAAGGCTGGCGGGGCGTCAGGTGTTGAGGAAGCAGGGCAGCGAGCGGCTGAACTTGTGCTCGAACACCAGCGAGGTCTCCAGGTGCACCACCTCTTCGCGGGAGGTGAAGTGATCGAACACGAAGTTGCGCAGGTGCTCGGTATCGGCGACGCACAAATGCACCAGGAAGTCATCCTTGCCGCCCATGTGGAACAGGCTGATCACCTCGGGCAGGGCCAGGATGGCGTCGCGAAACGCATCGATGATCTGGCGGCTGTGGCGGGCCAGCTGCAGCGACACCATGGCCTGGATATGACCGCCGAGGGCCTGGTAATCCACCTCGCAGTGGGCGCCCTTGAGCACCCCGTCCTGCTGCAGCTTGCGTACCCGTTCCAGACAGGTGGACGGTGCCACCCCGACCAGCGCGGCCAGATCCTTGTTGGTCATGCCCGCATCGCGAAACAGATGGGCCAGGATATCCAAATCCAGTTGATCCAGGTTTCTCATCTTTACTCCTTGAACCGCTCAATTTTTTAGACTCTGCCCGTAAACCGGGCCGAACACAACGCAGATTGACATCGGGGCCGCGCCCCCTATGCTTTGGCGCACTCAAAAACCGGGTCAGGCCCGGCTTGCCTCGCCGTTGCTGGCGTCATAAGGATCTTTATGCACCCGTCTCACCCCTTCTGGAGCCAGGAAGTCCCCCGCGTCGATGGCCAGCTGCTGCTGACCCCCTGCCCCGGCACCCAGCAGGTGGCGCTGCCGCTGGCGCTGGGCCAGCTCAAGCTGGCGGGGGCACACGGCGTGCTGACCCTGATGACCGACGCCGAACTGGCCCGGCTCGAACTGGGCAGGCTTGGCCAACAGATCGAGGCCGCCGGCATGCGCTGGTTCCAGCTGCCCATCGAGGACGATCAGGCTCCCGATGCCGCCTTCGAGGCCGCCTGGCAGCAGGCACTGCCAGCCCTGATCGGATTGCTGCAGGACGGCAAGCACCTGGTCATCCACTGCAAGGGCGGCAGCGGCCGCACCGGGCTGGTGGCGGCAGCCCTGCTGATGAGCCAGGGCCAGCCCCAGCAGGAGGCGATGGCCGCCATCCAGGCCCACCGGCCCAAGGCCTTCACCCTGGCCTGCCACCGCCAATGGCTCGATGGGCTGGCGGCACGGCTGGCCGAGGGCGACTGAGCCAGTCCCTACCTCGACGGCGAGTTCTGCTGATAGGTAAACACCTTGCCGATATCCTCGACGCGATAGCTGGTGAGCTGATAGACGTAGTAGTTGAGCCAGTTGGAAAACAGCAGGTGGCCGTGGCTGCGCCAGCTGGCGCGCGGGGTCCGGGTCGGGTCGTTGTCCGGGTAGTAGTTGACCGGAATGACGGGCGCAAGCCCGGCCGCCAGATCCCGCTGGTATTCGCCATCCAGGGTCAGCGCATCGTATTCCGGGTGACCGGTGACGAACACCTGACGACAATCCTTGGTGGCTGCCAGATAGACGCCGGCCTCCGCCGATTCGGCAAAGATCTGCAGATCGGTGTGAGCGCGGATGAGATCTCCGTCGAACGCCGCATAGCGGGAGTGAGGCGCCACGAACTCGTCGTCGAAGCCGCGCAGCAGCGGTTCGTGCTCGTCGAGCCGGTGGTGGCGATAGACCCCGGACAGCTTCTCGCCGTGGGTCTGCTTCTCCATGCCGTACAGGGCTTTCAGTGCCGCCTGCACCGCCCAGCAGAGGAACAGGGTGGAGGTCACGTGCTGATGGGACCACTCGATGATCTCGACGATGCGCGGCCAGTAGACCACCTCCTCGAACTCCACCAGCCCGAGCGGCGCCCCCGTGATGATCATGCCGTCGTAGTTGTTGCCGCGTACCTGTTCGAAGTCGTGATAGAAGTTCTCCAGGTGCGCCTGGGGCGTGTTCTTCGACTCCCGATCGTCGATGCGCAGCAGATCCACGTCCACCTGCAACGGCGAGTTGGAGAGCATCCGCATCAACTGGATCTCGGTTTCAATCTTCTTGGGCATCAGGTTGAGGATCAACACCCGCAGCGGGCGTATGTTCTGGGTGACGGCCCTGGATTCCGTCATCACGAAGATGTTCTCCTGCCCCAGCACTTCGGCGGCGGGTAACTGATCCGGGATCTTGATCGGCATGCTTACTCCCTGTACTGCATCGGTAAATATGTCTGGACATCCAGAAGCCTATAATAAAGCACCCACCCTGTCATCAGATACCTTTTGTATTCACCCCCACCTTTGACTAGCATACGGCTCAGTGTGTCTCTCGCATCCAAGACAATGACAGGTATCAAGATTTCAGTAGACCGGCTGCAAGTCGGCAATTACGTTTCTCTGCCACTTGGCTGGCGCGAACACCCCTTCCTGTTTTCCAGCTTCAAACTCAAGAATGAAGAGGAGATCGAGCTCATTCGCCGGCTCGGTCTCAAACTCGTGACCATCATCCCCGACAAGAGCGATGCCCCGCCCAAGCCGCTGAACCAGATCCAGGCCCAGCCGGTGGAGGCGCCGGATACCTCCCAGCGTCAGGCCGAAATGCAGCTGGAGAAGGAGCGCCGCATCGAGCAGTTGCAGCAGTATCGCCGCGATCTGCAGCAGTGCGAGAAGCAGTTCCAGCAGTCGCTGGCCCAGGTGCGCAACGTGATGAGCAAGATCCAGTCCCGCCCCCTCAACGCCATCGGCGAGGCGCAGGAGCTGATCAACGCCATGACCGAGCAACTGCTGTCGGTGGACGAGATGGTGCTGCACCTGGTCTCCGACAGCGAGGACGGCAACAACCTCTACTTCCACTCCCTCAACGTCAGCGTGCTCAGCATGCTGCTGGCCAAGGAGTGCAACATGTCGGCCGACGAGATCCGTCAGGTCGGCATGGGGGCCCTGTTCCACGACATCGGCAAGCTGAAGATCCCGAGCCAGATCCTGCGCAAGACCGAGCCGCTCACCAAGCCGGAGCAGAACCTGATGGCCCAGCACCCGCGCTACGGGCTGGATTTGCTCAATCTGGCCAAGGACTTCCCGGCCGAGGCGAAGGGCATAGTGCTGCACCACCACGAATACCTGGACGGCAGCGGGCCGGAGGGGCTCAAGAAGGGGCAGCTCGATCCGCTCACCCAGATCGTGTCGCTGATCAACGAGTACGATAACCTCTGCCACATGCAGGCCAAGGTCCCCTACTCTGCCCTGAGCGGCCTCTACAAGCAGCGCAAGGCCCAGTTCAATCCCGAGTACCTCAGCATGCTGATCCGGCTGATGGGGATCTACCCGCCCGGCAGCGTGGTGCAGCTCTCCAACGGCCAGGTGGGGCTGGTGATGTCGGTCAACGCCTCCCGCCTGCTCTACCCTTCGGTGCTGGTGTACGATCCGCGCATCCCGCGCCAGGAGGCGGCCATCATCGACCTGCAGCAGGCCGAGCTCTCCATCGCCAAGGTGATCCATCCCAAGCGGCTGCCGCCGGCGGTGTTTGAGTACCTCAACCCGCGCACCCGCATCAGCTACTACTTCGAACACACCAAGCCCTGATCGACCCGGCCACTCGGTGGCCGTCCCCCAGTCCAGCCGTCAGCCCCGAGGAGCCCGCCATGCGCATCGAAATCATCAGCACCGGAGACGAAATAGTGACGGGCCTGGTGGTGGACACCAACGCCGCCTGGCTCAGCGCCTTGCTGCTGGAGCAGGGCTGGCAGGTGCGCCGCCGCGTCACCGTGGGGGACAACCTCAAAGACTTGAAAACCGTGCTGGCAGAGAGCGCCAGCCGCGCCGAGGTGGTACTGGTGTGCGGCGGGCTCGGCCCCACCGCCGACGATCTCACCGCCCAGGCGGCGGCCGAGGCCTTCGACCAGCCGCTCACCCTGTTCCCGGACTGGCGCGCCACCATCGAAGCGCGCTACGCCAGCCGCGGCAGGCCCATGCCCGCCAGCAACGCCAAGCAGGCCTGGCTGCCGCAGGGGTGCGAGATCCTCGACAACCCGGTCGGCACCGCCTGCGGCTTTGTGGTCACCCACACAGGCCACCAGGGCCCAAGCCGGCTCTTCTTCACCCCGGGTGTGCCGTTCGAATTCAAGCAGATGGTGCGCGAGCAGATCATGCCGCGCCTCAAGGCGCTGGCCGGCGAGCAGACCGACACCGAACTGCGCCGTTTTTATACCTTCGGCGTCTCGGAGTCGGCCCTAAGCGACATGCTGGATGCCGCGCCCTGGCCCGCCGGCATCGAGCTCGGCTACCGCTCCTCCATGCCGCTCATCGAGCTGAAGCTTATCGGCCACGGCGCCAGCACGGCGGACATGGACGCCGCCGAGGCGCGGCTGCTTGCGGCCGTCGAGCCCTGGCTGGTAGGACGGGGCGATGAGGAACCGGCGCGGCAGATCCTGGCTCTGCTGGGGGGTAAACCGCTGATGCTGCTGGAGGGGGAGAGCCGGGGCGCCCTGCTGGCCATGTGCCACCCGCACCCGGCCCTGACGGCCAGCTTCAGCCACGCCCTGGCCCACGAGCTGGCGCAACTGGCGGCGCCTGCAACCTCCCTCAGCCTGACCATAGGAAACTCGGGCCCGGACGGCGTGCCGCTGCTGCTCTGCGTCGACGGGCAACAGTTCGGCCAGACCCTCAAGGTCAGCCACCCGGATCCCGATAGCGGTCGCCGGATCCTCGCCTTCGCCGCCCTCGACATGCTGCGCCGCCAGCTGCTGGGGCTGCCGGTGCTCGGCAACTACCGCACCCTGGCCCGCACCGCCAGCCGCTGACAACCAGCAGCCAGGTTCTTACCCCTCGCTGGGCATCAATCCAGACTCTTCTTGAAGCGATGGGCGGCCAGGGTCAACACCAGCAGGGTGAACCCCGCCAGCCAGAGCACGTCAGGCAGCAGCTCGGCGAGCTCGCCACCGCGCAGCACTATGCCCCGGATCAGCCGCATGAAGTGGGTGGCCGGCAACACCTCGGCAATCCACTGGGCCGGCAGCGGCATCCCCTCGTAGGGGAACATAAAGCCCGACAGCAGGATGGAGGGCAGCAGGATGAACACCGTCATCTGCATCGCTTGCAGCTGGGTCTGCGCCAGGGTGGAGATGAGCAGCCCCAGGGTCAGGCTGGCAGCGATAAACAACAGGGTCGCCAGCAGCACCTGGCTCAGGGCCCCGTTGATGGGCACGTCGAAGATGAAGTGACCGAGCCCGAGGATGATGGCCACCTGGATCAGCCCCACCCCGATATAGGGCAGGATCTTGCCCAGCATCAGCTCCATCGAGCCGACCGGGGTGGTGATGAGCAGCTCCAGATTGCCGCGCTCCCATTCACGTACGATGGCCGCCGAGGTGAACATGATCATGGTCATGGTGAGGATCACCCCGAGCAGGCCGGGCACTATGTTGACCGCCGAACGGCGCGCCGGGTTGAAATAGAGCACGGTCTCGAAGGTGGGGGGGGCCGTCTTGAGGTCGGGTTTCAGATCGGAGAGCGGCATGTTTCGAAGGCCGAGCAGGGCTCCGGCGATCATGGTGTCCGAGCCATCCACCAGCCACTGCCCTGCCGTCTCGCCGGCGCTGAGCCGGCGGCTCAGATCGGCGGGCAGCACCAGCACGGCGCGCACCTCACCCCGGGTCAGCGCCGCCTCGGCCTGCTGCACCCCGACGTATTGCTGCTTGATGTGCACCACCTGACTCGCCTTCACCGCCTCCACCAGCAGCCGGCCCGGCACGCTCTGGCTCATCTCCACCAGCCCCACCGGGATCTGGCGTACGTCGGTGTTGATGGCGTAGCCAAACAGCAGTAGCTGGATCAACGGGATCATCACCACCATGCCAAACGTGAGCCTGTCCCGTGCCAGTTGCCTGAGTTCTTTCTGGGTAATGGCCCAGAGCCGTCGCAGACTGTTCATCGACTCACTCCCGTCGGGATCATCACCGCCACCGCACCGAAGGTCAGCCTGCCTCTGGCCAGTTGCCTGAGTTCTTTCTGGGTAATAGCCCAGAGCCGTCGCAGACTGTTCATCGAGTCACCTCCACTGGGCTCATCACCACCATACCCAAGGTCGTGAACCTGTCTCTGGCCAGTTGCCTGAGTTCTTTCTGGGTGATGGCCCAGAGCCGTCGCAGACTGTTCATGCCCTCGGTTCCTGACCGGTACAGCTGACGAACACATCCTCCAGACTGGGTCTGACCAGCGCCAGACTGGCCCCGGCCAGCGCCGGGCAGGCCTGCTGCAGCCAGGCCACCGGCTCCGCCAGCTCCTTGTCCACCAGCACCCGCAAGCGCTGGCCGAGCTGGGCGGCGGAGCGCACCGGCGCCAACTGCACCAGCTGCTGTTTGAGCAGCCGCAGATCGGCGGCCAGCACCTCCACCACCCGGGTGCTCATGGCGTCCATCAGCGCCTGCGGCGCCCCCTGGGCCCTAACCCGGCCCGCCTCCATGATGGCAAGCTGATGGCAGCGCTCCGCCTCGTCCATGTAGTGGGTGGTCACCAGTATGGTGGTGCCCCCTTCGCTCAGATCGAACAGCTTCTCCCAGAAATCGCGCCGGTTCTGCGGATCCACCGCCGAGGTGGGTTCGTCCAGCAGCAGCAGCGCCGGCCGGTGGATCACTGCCGCCGCCAGCGCCAGCCGCTGCTTCTGGCCGCCGCTCATGGCGCCGGCCCGCTGCCGGGCCAGCGGCGCCAGCTCATAGGTAGCCAGCAGCTCGTGCAGGCGGGCAGCCAGCAGGGCGCCGCCCATGCCGTGGATCCGGCCCATGAACTCCAGGTTCTCCCAGGCCGTCAGCTCGTCATAGAGGGAGAACTTCTGGGTCATGTAACCGATCCGCCGGCGCAGGGTCTCGGCCTCGCGCGGGATGTGCAGACCAAGCACCTCCACCTCTCCTGCCGAGGGGGTGAGCAGGCCGGTCAGCATGCGCAGAGTGGTGGATTTGCCGCAACCGTTGGGGCCGAGAAAACCGTGGATCTGCCCCTTGGGTACGCAGAGATCCAGCCCGTCCACCGCCAGAAAATCGCCGAAACGGCGGCTCACTCCCAGCGCCCGGATCGCCAGCTCACTCATGGCCCTCTCCCCCCGCGGCGGGTTCGGCCTGCAGCGGCAGGCCGCTCGGCAGATCCTGCGCCCCCGCCGGCAGATCGATCTCGGCCAGATAGACCAGCCGGGCCCTGTCCTGCTCGTTGAGGGCGTAGTAAGGGGTAAAGGCGGGCTCTTTCGAGATCCAGCGCAGCCGGCCGGTGAGGGGCTCCACCACCCCGTCCACCTGCACCCGCACCGGCTGGCCGACCCGGTAACCGGCGAGGGAGGGCTCGGGCACATAGACCCGGGCGTAAGGCGCCTCGTCCGCCTGGATGGCGGCCAGCACGGCGCCGACCGCGACCCGCTCGCCGAGGTGATAGGGCAGGCTGTCGAGCCGGCCGCTGCGGGTGGCGACGATGGAGAGATCCGCCAGCTCCCGCTCCGCCAGCGCCACCTCGGCGGTGGCGGCCAGCAGGGCGGCCTGTGCTTCGTCGATATCTTCGCGCCGCACCCCGCGTGCCAGCTTGTCGAGCTGCTGGCGGGCGCCGTCCTGCTCGGCCAGAGCGCTGTCGCGCTGGGCGCGGGCCTTGTCGAGATCCGCCGGGCTCACCAGCTTGCGGCGTACCAGCCGGTCGATCCGCTCAAAGTTGCGCTCGCTCTCCCTGACGTTGGCCTGCGCCTTGTCGAGGCTGGCACGGGCGGCGGCGATGTCTTCCGGCCGCTCGCCATTGGTCAGTCGGGCGAGGGCGGCGCGCGCCTGTGCCTGTTGGGCCCTGGCACGGGCCAGCACCGCCTGCTGACGCCGGTCATCGAGCCGGGCCAGCAGGGTGCCCTCCTCCACCCGGCTGCCCTCCGCCACCGGCAGGGCACGGATGATTTCGCCGGCGGTGGCGGTCAGCAGCACCCGGTCTCGTTCCAGGGTGCCGAGGGCCGTGGTGGATGCCTGTGGCTGGCAGGCGCTAAGCAGGCCCGTCAGGGCCAGGGGCAGCAGACAATGACGCAAGGTCGACACTCCTCTCACGGTGGCGGATCCGCCCGGGGGCACTCCCTTCACCCGCCGGACGGCAGCCGCTAGCGGCTGGCAGACGGGCTCATGGTGCCGTCAGCATACTCCCTGTTACTTTTCATTTCCTCGTCCCAGTTCACCCATTTGTGCTTAGCTCATTGACCAAAAAGGAGAAATGTCTGGATACTGCAGACCAGCACCATGTTGATGATTCGCATTTTTAACAAAATGCCGATTAACTGAAAACAAGCAGCCGTTCCAATTGGGATGCGGACGAAGGAAGGGATCCGGGTGTTAAGCAAAGAGTGGTTACTGTTGTCAGCCGATATGGAATACGCCTGCCTGCGCATCGTGCCCGGACTGACCAACCCCATTTCGGAAAGCGATATCCAGACGCTGCTGCTGGCCTCCAACTGCCGCCGCTATCAACCGTTGACGGAGGGGATCAAGCAGGCCATCAGCCTGCTCAACACCCTGCTGAGCAACCCGACCGCCCCCCTGCCCGGCAACCCGGTACCCATCGCCCAGCGCCACGATGCCAGCGTCCTGCTGGTGGTGGAGAAGGACCGGATGAGCGCCACCGCCCAGATCACCGCCGACTGGGGCGGCAAATACCTCACCAGTGAACAGCTGGAGCAGGCGATCCAGAGCAGCGAGATCAGCCAGGGGGTGCAGGCGCCACTCATCGCCGCCGCCGTGCTGGCCGCCAAGGAGGCGACGCCGGGCACCCTGCTCAGGCTGCCGGTGGCGCAGGGCAAGGCCGCCGTCAACGGTCAGGACACCCGTTTCGAGCGACTGGTGGAGACCCCGGCCGAACGGATCCTCAAACCTCAGGAGCTGGATCACGGCCGGGTCGACATGCGCGACCTCGGCACCATCCTCACCGTCAAGGCCGGCGCCCAGCTGATGCGCCGCCACCCCGCTACCCAGGGGGTGCCGGGTTTCACCGTCACCGGCCAGGAGCTGCCCGCCAAGCATGGCAAGGACAGCCCCATGGTGGCCGGCGAGGGCACCTTCCTTTCGCCGGATGACCCCGATCTGCTGCTGGCCAGCCGCCCCGGCCTGCCGCGCCAGGAGAAGAACGGCATGAAGGTGGACGACGTGCTGAGCGTCAAGCAGGTGGATATCCGCCACGGCCACGTCATCTTCGAAGGGGCGCTGATCGTGGCAGGCGACGTCACCCCGGGCATGAAGATAAAGACCAGCGGCGATGTGGTGATCGGCGGCTTCGTCGAGGGGGGCTACATCGAATCGAGCGGCACCATCACGGTGCGCAACGGCATCATAGGGCGCAAGAGCGAACAAAGTGACGAGTTCCTCTGCCACCTCAACGCCCAGGGCGAGATCCACGCCAGCTACGCCCAGTACGCCAAGCTGGAGGCCGGCGGTGACATCCACATCCTGACCCAGCTCAGCCACTGCTACAGCCGCAGCGGCCAGGATCTCAAGGTGGGTGACAGCGGCATGCGCAAGGGCCACCTGCTGGGGGGCATCAGCATCGCCAACCGCCTCATCATGGCGCCGATCCTGGGGGCCTCGGCCCACAACCAGACCCGGCTGCAGATCCTCGGTGGCTACTTCACCCACAAGGAGCAGGAGCAGGCACTGCGCCAGCGCAAGCAGGAGTGCCGGGAGCAGCTGGACAAGCTGCAGGACCTGCTGCTCAAGCTGCTGCAACTGCCGAGCGACAAGCGCAATCCCCAGACCCTGCAGAAGATCAAGCTGATCCGGACCCAGCGCCTCGAGGAGAGCAAGCTGCTGGATGAACAGCTGGAAGCAGCCCAGGAGGAGCTGCAGAAGCTGATGGCGGAGATGGACATCATCGCCACCCAGCACGCCTTCCCCGGGGTCGAGGTGGAGATGGCCCACCACCACTACCGGGTCGACATCGAACACGGCCCCATCCACTTCGCCATCCGTGAAGATCAGCTGCAGCTGACCCCCTACGAACCCCACAAGTGACGCAAGAGTGACCCGTCAGTCGTGATCCGGGCGGCGAATTTCGCTACACTCGGCCTCCCATTGGCCCCATCGGGCGGGCCAGCCAGACCGCAGGATAGTGAGAGATGTACAAGCTGATCGCATTGGATATGGATGGCACCCTGTTGAACTCCCAGGGCCAGATTTCCCCCCGCACCCACGCAGCCATTGCCGCCGCCCGCGCCAAGGGCGTCACCGTCGTGCTGGCCTCGGGCCGGCCGCTGGAGGGGATGAGCCGCTATCTGGTGGAACTCGGCCTCACCGGTCAGGATGACTACGTCATCTGCTACAACGGTGCCCTGGTGCAGCAGGTGGCCGATCAGCGCATCATCCGCAGCCAGCTGCTCACCGGCAGCGATGCCAGCGCCATCGCCGCCCTGGCCGATGAGCTGGGCGTCAACGTGCACGGCTTCTCGGTGAGCCGGGGGCTCATCAGCCCCAGAGTCAGCCCCTACACCGAGCACGAATCCCGCCTCATCGACATGCCCATCAAGCTGCTGGACTTCGCCACCCTGCCCGCCGACGAGCAGATCCTCAAGGTGATGATGATCGATCCCGAGCCGCTGCTCTCCCCCGCCATCGCCAAGCTGCCGGCCGAGCTCTACCAGCGCTATACCGTGGTGCGCAGCGCCCCCTACTTCCTAGAGTTCATGAACAAGCAGAGCAACAAGGGGACCGGCGTCGCCGCCCTGGCCGAACACCTGGGGCTGGATGCCTCCCAAGTCATCGCGGTGGGGGATGCGGGCAACGATCACCACATGATCGAGTACGCCGGGCTGGGGGTGGCCATGGGCAACGCCACCGACGACATCAAGGCGCTGGCCCAGCACACCACGGGGCGCAACGATGAAGACGGGGTCGCCCAGGTGATCGAGCGTTTCATCCTGAACGCCTGACGCGACAAGGGGCCTGCGGGCCCCTTTGCTATCCGGCCGCCAGCGCGGTATGTTTAATATATCCACCACAACAACGCCCTTCCCTCTCCCCTCCTCCGCTACAGGCCCCTTTAAATGGGACTCAAGCCAGTCGAGCGCAGAATATATTTAACATATTGGCATCATTTCGTTTGACATATTGAACAGCCTTGGCAGACTGGGATCAGGATCCAGGCTGTCGTTGCCCAGGCTGACCGACGATTCTGGCTGTGCAGCGCACCTCCGATCCCACGACCATGCCTTGAGGCATGCCCTTGCCCCGCTGACGACGGCAAGGGCCTGCCCAAGGCGCAGGACCGCTAAGGACAGCCAAGGTGAATCATGACTCGCAGCCCCCACACCCCGCGTAAACCCGTCGTACTGATGACCACGGGCGCCCAGCCCCGTAATGGCCACGCCTATCAGGTGATGACCCACAAATACATCAAGCCGCTGGTGGAGATCAGCGGTTGCGTGCCGCTGCTGGTGCCCACCTGCTGCGGCACCGAGGATCTGGCGCAATATCTGGATCTGGCGGATGGCGTCTATCTGAGCGGCGCCGGCTCCAACATAGATCCCGCCCTCTACGGCCAGGAGAACCTCACCCCGGAGAAGCAGCAAGACAGAGACCGGGATCTGTTCGATATCCCGCTGGTGCGCGCCGCCCTCGATCGCGGCCTGCCGATCCTCGGGATCTGCCGCGGCATGCAGGAGATCAACGTGGCGCTGGGGGGAGACATCCACCAGAAGGTCTACAGCGAGCCGGGTTATGACGATCATCGGGAGGATGCTGACGATCCGGTGGACGATCAGTATGGCGAGAGCCATCAGGTCGAGCTGGTGCCGGGCAGCTGGCTGGCGGAGCTGATGGGACAACCGTCGATCCCGGTCAACTCGCTACACGGCCAGGGGATCAAGACGCTGGCCAAGGGGCTGGAGCCGCTAGCCCATGCCGAAGACGGGCTGATCGAGGCGATCCACGCCCCCGTGCTCTCCCCCTTCCTGCTGGCGGTGCAGTGGCACCCGGAGTGGAAGGCGAGCGAGAACCCTCACTCCATCAAGATTTTCGAGGCCTTTGGCAACGCCTGCCGGGCCCGTCTGAGCGGCGTCTGACGCCGCCGGCTAGTCGCCGAACCCGCGCGCCTTGAGCTTGGGCAGCGCACCGCGATCCGGGCGCAGGGTTCGGCACACCTCCAGCCCCTTCAGCCCCCGCTGGATGTGATCCGGCGTGTGGCCAAACACCATGCCGTTGCTGCGATAGAGGGCGCTGTCGTCCAGCTCGAACAGCTCGCCGCCGATCAAGAGCTGCTCGCGGCCGTTGACCGTCTTGCCGCGCTTGAGCGGCAGCATCATGTCGCTCAGCACCTCGCCGGTGGCGCAGCCCTCGCGCCAGCGCGCCTCGTCGGCGAAGGGGGTGATGGCGATCTCACGCCAGGAGCCATCGCGAAACTCGACCCGATACTTGTCGGCCAGCTGATCACAGCCCGTCAGCAACCAGGCCCCGGCAATCCAGACCATCTTGTTCAGCGTGCGCACTCGTACCACTCCCTCGTCAGACCGGCGCCCAGCATAAATAAATTGCCCCCGCCCCGCACCCATTTAGCGGGTTGAAACCAACTATGCTGGAAATAACCAATGATAAGGGGCTGCTATGTTTAGCGATAACCTCGTTGCGCTACCTACCCTGCTGTGGATTGGCGAACACCCATTCTGGACCCTGTTGACCCTGTTCTTGCTCTTCACCCATTTCTTGCGCAGCCCCGGCCGTCGGCGGGAGCTGGTGAGCGAGCTCGGCTTCGTGATGATAAGCCTGGTGGTGATCCTGCTGATCCAGTTCGAAGGGGGCTGGTTTCGCCTGCCGCTGCCCCACCACTGGCTGGTGGAGATCTCCAGCCTGCTGGCCGGGCTGGTGCTGGTGAAGATCTGGGGGATCCTGCTGTTCCAGTTTCTGCTGCCCCTGTGCCAAATCCGCATCCCGCGCATCATCGCCGACATCGTCATCACGGTCGGCTACATCGGCTGGTGCCTGTTCCGCCTCTACGCCTCCGGCATGGCCCTCGGCGAGATCGTCACCACCTCCGCCGTCATCACCGCCGTCATCGCCTTCTCCATGCAGGACACCCTGGGCAACCTGCTGGCCGGTGTCTCGATCCAGCTCGACAACTCCATCGCCATCGGTGACTGGCTGCAGGTGGAGACCACCCAGGGCCGGGTGGTGGAGATCAACTGGCGCGCCACCACCATCGAGACCCGCAACTGGGAGACGGTGGTGATCCCCAACAGCCACCTGCTCAAACAGCGCTTCACCGTGCTCGGACGGCGGCAGAACGCCCCCCTGCAGTGGCGCCGCTGGGTCTGGTTCGACATCACCCTGGATACCCTGCCGACCCAGATCATCGCCCTGGTGGAGCAGTCCCTGCGGGAGACCCGCATCCGCCACGTCTCCGCCAGCCCGCAGCCGGACTGCCTGCTGATGAACGTGGAAAACGGCATTGCCCGCTACGCGGTGCGCTACTGGCTCACCGATCTGGCGGTGGACGATCCCACCGACTCGGCGGTGCGCACCCTGATCGATGCCGCCCTGCGCCGCAACGACCGGCGCCTCACCCCGCCCATCTTCAACGTCTTCATGACCACGGATCAGGATCACAAGGATCAGCGCCACAAGCGCCATACCGCCGAGCGCACCGACACCCTGCGCCGCCTGCCACTGTTCGCCATGCTGCAGGAGGAGGAGCTGCTGCGGCTGGCGGATCAGGTCAAGTTCGCCCCCTTCGTCAACGGCGATCGGATGTTGAGCCAGGGGGAGGTTTCCGGCTGGCTGTTCGTGCTGGTGAAGGGGGATGCCCAGATGCTGGTGGAGGTGGAAGGGCGCGAGCTGCCGCTCGGTACCCTCAATGCCGGCGACTTCTTCGGCGAGCTGAGCCTGCTCACCGGCGAGCCCAGCCCGTTCACGGTGCGGGCCCTGGGGACCGTCGAAACCTATCGCATCAATCAGGCCATGTTCCAGGAGCTGGTGGCCCAGCGTGGCTCCCTGCTCGAGCCGCTCTACAAGGTGCTGAGCGCCCGTCAGCAGGAGCAGCAGGAGCTGCTGGCGCGGGAGGCGGAAGCCATGAAGCAGATCACCCCGCCACGGGATCTGCTGGACAAACTGATGGCGCTGTTTGGCGGTCGATGACGTAGCATGGCGGCTCAGGCTTTCTACCAGAGATGCATTTCATGCTGTTGACCGCACTGGCCCTGAGCGCCACCCTGCAATTTGACTGCCCCGCGACCATTGAAACCCGCCAGCAGCAGCTGGGGGCCAACCCGGGGTGGCAGGCCGTCACCCGCAACGATCTGGGGGAACAACACCAGCCCCTCAGCCACCGGCTGGACAACCTGGCCCTGTTCGACGGCGACCCCGATGAACGAGCCCAGCTCAAGCCGGACAACGGCGACAGCGACGCGCTGCACTACTGGAGTCTGGATCGCCGCAACCCCCGCCCCTTCTACCTGGTCTGCCACTATCGGGAGACCGCCATCACCCTGCAGCAGGCGCTGCCCGCCGGCATCAGCTACTGCCGGGTCAACCAGCCCGAGCCTTACGATCTACGCGGATTGATCTGCCGCAACGAGTGACCACTCCGGCATGACCCGTACCACGGCTGCGGCCTGCGGAGCATGAGCGGCCGACAGGGGATGCATGTCGGCTGCGAACCGGCGGGTATGGGGTGGGTATGGAGGTCTGATTAGAGCAGCAGTTCGGCCAGCTCGCCCAGCGCCGTCAGCTCCACGTCCGGCAGCAGTTGCAGCTGTCGCCAGGGCTGGCCGCGCTCATTGAGCCAGGCGGCCTTGAAGCCGTGCAGCCGAGCTCCCAGCACATCCGTCTGTGGATGATCCCCCACGTGCAGGATCTGGCCGGGCGCCAGCTTGAGAGCCCTCTGCGCCTCTACGAACATGTCCGGCGCCGGCTTCATCCTGCTGCCAAGGCCAGCCTTGCAGACCAGGGTGAAGTAATCCGCGAGACCAGCCCGGGTCAGGTCCAGATTGCCGTTGGTGATGACCACCAGCGGGTAGCGCTCGGCCAGCCGGGCCAGCAGGGCGTGGGTCTGGTCGCTCACCTCGATCTTCGAGCGCTCGGCCAGAAAGCCGGCGAACACCGACGCAGCCTCACGCTCCGCCAACCCTTGTGCCATCCCTCCCGCCATCAGCGCGGCCTGAATGCCGTGCCGGCGCGCCAGACTGACGTCGTGGCGCAGTGCCGGCTGTTCCAGCAGCAGGTTGTGCTTGAGCACCTGCCAGCGCGGCTTGTCCAGCATGGCTGTGGCCAGGTATTCGCTGCGCAGGTGGCTCAGCATCCACTGCTCGGCCCGTTCGATGGCCGGGCCGTTGTCATAGAGGGTATCGTCGAGGTCAAACGAGATGGCGGCCACCGGCTGCCAGCGGCGATAGAACTGCATGGTATCTCCTCTTGTCGGGACCGGGCGTGCCCGGCCCTCTTCATTCGTCGTCCGGGGCCGCGGGATCCCGCTTCGCCCGCGGGTGGGCGCTGTCATACACCTTGGCCAGATGCTGGAAGTCAAGGTGGGTGTAGATCTGGGTGGTGGAGAGATCGGCGTGACCCAGCAGCTCCTGCACCGCCCGCAGATCGCCGGAGGACTCCAGCATGTGGGTGGCGAAGCTGTGGCGCAGCTTGTGAGGATGGACGTGGGCGTTGAGCGCCTGCTTGTTGCCCCAGCCGTCGAGCCGCTCCTGCACCGAGCGGGCCGACAGCCGCTGCTTGCGCTTGGAGACGAACAGCGCCTCCAGCTCGTCGCCAGCCAGCAGGGGGCGCAGCTTGAGCCACTTGTGCAGCCACTCCACCGCCATCCGCCCCACCGGCAGCACCCGCTCCCGCGAGCCCTTGCCTGTCACCCTGAGCTGGCGCTCGTCTAGCTTCACGTCCGCCAGATTGAGTCCCACCAGCTCGGCGAGGCGCAGACCGGAGGAGTACATCAGCTCCATGATGGCGCGATCCCGCACCGCCAACGGATCCTGCTCGTCGGTGATGTTGAGCAGCTGGTACATCTCGTCCACATCCAGGTTCTTGGGCAACGGCCGCCCCTGCTTGGGGGTGACGATGCCGCGCGCCGGATTGGCCACCAGTCGCCCCTGGCGCACCTGCCAGTCGCAGAAACTGCGCAGGGCGGAGACCTTGGTGGCCAGCGAACGGGGCGCGAGCCCCCCCTTGTGCATCCGGGTCACCAGACTGCGCACCTGACTCGCCTCGAGCCGGGCCCAGTCGTCGACCCCGAGCTTCACCAGCTCGGAGGTCATGGCTTCCAGATGGGCCTGGTAGTTGCTGCGGGTGTGCGGGCTGAGCTGGCGCTCGACCCGCAGGTATTCGATGAAGGCCGCCAGCTCGTCGGCCAGCGCAGCCGGCAGGGGCTCGGCGGCTGGCGGCGCCTTGGCGGGGGATCTGGTTGGCGTCTTAGCCACGCGCCAGCTCGGGCAGACGCAGCTGCAGCAGGCGGCCAAGCTGGCCCAGCAGCAGAGTGTCGTTGTGGGGGGTAAAGTGGCTCGGATCCGAGCTGGCGAAGGCCAGCACACCGAGATCGCCGAGCCGCATCAGGGCCACAGAGTTGACCAGCACGTCGTGGCCGAACAGCGCCTGCTTCTCGCTCTGATTGAGCCGGCCGAAGTAGTAATCCTGACCCGGCAGGCGCTGGCCCAGCAGCTGCTCGAGCTGTCGCCCCTCCGCCATGAACTTCTGCTCGGGGCCGCTCAACTGGAATTTTTTCGGGCTGAGCCAGAGCCGCAGGCCGGTCAGCCGCAGCCGCTGCACGAACGCCTTGCCCATCACGGCGCTCACCTCAAACAGACTCTGACAGCCGTACAGCTCGCCGTAGAGATCCGCATAGACCCGGAAGATCCGCTCGTTCTCGCTGGCGATCCCCATCAGCTCGGTGATCTCCTGCTCCAGCTGTTCGATGCGCTCGCGCTGTCTGTCCAGCTGGCGCTCCACCAGCGAGACGGTGCCCTTGCGTTCGTGAGGAATGCGGATCCGGTCCAGCATGGCCGCGTGGCGCTGGAAAAACTCGGGATAACGGGCCAGGTACTCCAGCACTGTGGCTTCATCCACCAGTGGTTCCTGCCGTTTGAGTTCGCTCATAACTTGGTTGGTCCATCCGAAAAAGGGGCACAAGGCCCCGACATTAGTGCTTGGCAGAGCGGGGGCCTCCCCGCCCGTGCCTATAACTCTATCTGACCGTCAAATACGTGCTCGGCCGGCCCAGTCATGTAGACCGGCTGACCCGGCCCCTTCCAGGCGATGGTCAGCTTGCCCCCCGGCAGGGTAACGGTGACCCGTTCCTTGAGCTTGCCCTGGCTGATGCCCACCACCACGGCGGCGCAGGCGCCGGTCCCACAGGCCAGCGTCTCGCCCACCCCGCGTTCGAACACCCGCAGCTTGATCTCGCTGGCGTTCACCATCTCCATGAAACCGACGTTGACCCGCTCGGGAAAGCGCTCGTGTCGCTCCATGATGGGACCCAGGGTCGCCACCGGCGCATCGGCCACCGAGGGCACCTCGATGACGCAGTGAGGATTGCCCATGGTGACGGCCCCGCACATCACAGTATGCTCCTGGGCCCGCAGCAGGTAGGTTTTTTCCGCCTTCTGGGCCCGGAACGGGATCTTGCCCGGCTCGAACTGGGGCACCCCCATGTTGACCGTGACCTGGTTCTCCCCTTCCAGCTGCAGCACGATGCGGCCGCGCGCCGTGCTCACCGCGATGCGATCCCGGTTGATCAGCCCCTTGAGGCGCACGAAACGGGCGAAACAGCGGGCACCGTTGCCACACTGCTCCACCTCGCTGCCATCGGCATTGAAGATGCGGTAGTGAAAGTCGAGCTCGGGATCATAAGGCGGCTCCACCAGCAGCAGCTGGTCGAAGCCGATGCCAAAGTGGCGATCCGCCAGCTTCTTGATGACCTCATTGCTGAAAAACACCTTCTGGGTGACGCCATCCACCACCATGAAGTCGTTCCCCAGCCCGTGCATCTTGGAAAAATCTATCAACATCGTGCGTTCCTGTACCCTTGTTCACGCTCTCACCTGGAGGAACGCTTAGAGAAATCCATTAACAATCAGGGCAGTAAATGCTCACCGCGCCAGAGATCGGCCAACTGCTCGCGCTCTCTGATGAGGAACGACTGCGCTCCATCCACCAGCACTTCGGCGGCGCGGGGACGGGTGTTGTAGTTGGAGGACATGGTAAAGCCGTAGGCACCGGCGGAACGCACCGCCAGCAGGGAGCCCTCGGCGATCGCCAGGGTGCGCTCCTTGCCGAGGAAGTCACCGGTCTCGCAGACCGGGCCCACCACGTCGTACAGCGCCGGCTCGTGGGTAGTGCGGCTGTCCACCTCGATGATGTTCATCCAGGCGCCGTAGAGCGAAGGACGCAGCAGATCGTTCATGCCGGCGTCGATCAGCGCGAAGTTGCGGGTCTCGCCCGGCTTGAGGTACTCCACCCGGGTCAGCAGCACGCCGGCGTTGGCGACGATGGCGCGGCCCGGCTCGAACAACAGGGTCAGATCCCGGCCCGCCAGCTTCTGCTTGAGCGCCTCGGCATATTCGCTCGGGTGGGGCGGCTGCTCGGCGCCGTAGTTGACCCCCAGGCCCCCGCCCACGTCCAGGTGGTGAATGTGGATACCTTCCGCCGCCAGGCCGTCGATCAGCCGCAGCAGCTTGTCGGCCGCCTCCATGAAGGGATTCAATTCAGTGAGCTGGGAGCCGATATGGCAATCCACCCCGACGATCTCGATGTTGGCCATGGCCGCCGCCTTGCGGTAGATGGCGGGCGCCTGCTCGATGGGAATGCCGAATTTGTTCTGCTTGAGGCCGGTGGAGATATAGGGATGGGTACCGGCGTCGATGTCCGGGTTGACCCGCACCGACACTCGGGCCTTCTTGCCCATGCCGCCCGCCACCCGGTTCAGACGCTCCAGCTCGGCTTCCGACTCCAGGTTGAAACAGAGGATCTCTTTATCCAGCGCGAGGCGCATCTCGGCTTCGCTCTTGGCCACCCCGGAGAAGACCACCTTGGCCGGATCGCCGCCCGCCGCCAGCACCCGCGACAACTCGCCGCCGGAGACGATGTCAAAGCCTGAGCCAAGGCGCGCCAGCAGGTTGAGCAGCGCCAGGTTGGAGTTGGCCTTGACCGCATAGCAGATAAGATGGGGGATGTCGCCCGCCGCCTTGTCGAAGGCGTGCCAGTGGCGTTCAAGGGTGGCGCGGGAGTAGACGTACAGCGGGGTGCCGTACTGCTCGGCAAGTTGTTGCAGCGAGGTGTGTTCGGCCTGAAGCTGGCCGTCGGCGTCGTAGTTAAAGTGATCCAAGGGGGCGGTTCCTTCCTAAATTATTGCGGCGCGGCCTCTGGGGCAGCCTCGGCGGTCGCAGGCGTCTGTGCTTGCGGTGTACTCTGGGTCTGGGGCTGCTCGGGGGGCGGCATGTAGAGCGGTCCCGTCAGGCCACACGCGGCCAAACCAAGAGACAGAAGAGTGGCAAGCAGACACTTGGTAAGCTGGGTAATCATAATGGTTCGCTGCGAAAAAATTTTTGGCCCTCTATAATCGCACTCACATTGTTAAAAGCAACAGGATAAACCGATGAAGGATCACGAGTATCACGCCCTGACCGACGCCTTTTTCCAATATGTGGAAGACACAGTCGACGCAGGATATCCGGATATTGACTGTGAGCGTGCCGGCGGGGTCTTGACCCTGTCGTTCGAGAACAAGACCAAGGTCATCATCAACAAGCAGGAACCCCTGCACCAGATCTGGGTCGCCACCCGCGAGAACGGCTTCCACTTCGAGCTGCAAGGGGAAAGCTGGATCGACAACCGCTTCGGTCACGAGCTCAAGACGCTGCTAAGCAAGGCCTGCACCACCCAGGCGGGCGAGCCCGTCCAGTTCCCATGATGGTGCAGCCCGCCATGATCGATCTGCATCCTGAAGGCGCCCGTCACGCGGTGATCTGGCTGCACGGGCTGGGGGATTCCGGCGCCGGCCTCGCCCCGCTGGTGGATGCGCTGGCGCTGCCCGCCGACCTGCCGGTGCGTCATTTGCTGCCCGATGCGCCGGAGCGCGCCATCACCATCAACATGGGCTACAAGATGCGCGGCTGGTACGACATCAAGAGCTTCGACAACCCGGCGGACCGCGCTGTGGAATCCCACGTCAGGGAGTCCGCGGCCCGCATCGCCGCGCTGATCGAGCAGCTGGTGGCCGAGGGCTTCGCCCCCGAGCGCATCGTGCTGGCCGGTTTCTCCCAGGGGGGCGTGATTGCCTCCTTCACCGCCCTGCGCCTGCCGCAACAACTGGCGGGCCTGCTCTGCATGTCCACCTACCTGGCGGCGCCCGACGCTCTGCTCGGCGAGATGAGCGAGGCTGCCCGCAGCCTGCCCATCTGCTACATGCACGGCATCTATGACGATGTGGTGAACCTCTCCATGGGCTGGGACGCCAAGAACCGGCTGGAGGCGGCGGGTCTCTCCCCCGCGTGGCACGAGTACCCGATGCGCCACGAGATCTGCCGTCCGCAGCTCGACGACATCCGTCAGTGGCTGCTGGCCCGCCTCGCGGGCTGAGCCAACCACGGATAGCCAAACGGCCTGCAGATGCAGGCCGTTTTCATTCGATATGAGCGATGATCCTGTGCAGCAGGGGGCCGAGACCAGGGCGCTTGCGCGCACGCCGGACCAGCCCCTGCCCTACCCCGCGCCTGCGGCGGAGCCGAGCTCGCGCCCCTGACCACCGTCGCGCAGCTGACCCTGGCTGCGGTAGGGGATCACCTCCAGCTCGCCGTTGATCTGCACTATCTCGTAGTACTGGGGCAGGTTGAAGTTGCTGAACTGGCCCGCGTCGCTGAAGCGCTCGTGGCTGGAGGTGTAGAAGCGGTTCACTCCCTGCACCAGCTCATCCTTGTTGCCGGCGAAATGCTGGTAGATCTCCACCCGGTTCGCCTCGTCCAGGATATAGATGTTGGTGCCCGCATCCCGGGTATCGAAGAAGAACTGCACCAGCCCCTCGCTGGCGTAGGCATCGACGATGCCGGGCAGATGCTGGCTGTGGGTCTTGTCGAGCCGCAGCGGCAGGTGATCCAGCTTGTTGTGGGAGATATGGCGATAGAAATCGACCGCGTTCTCCAGCTTCTTGACCGACACCCCGCGCCGCTCGAAGAAGATGCCGTACTTCTCCTTGCCGAGGGCGAGCGTCTTGACCAGCTGCTGCTTGTCGCGGGCCAGACGCAGCTCGATACACTCGGCCACCAGCTGCTGGAAGCGGGTACGCACCAGGGAGCGGAAGTGCTGGCTGTAACAGAACACCTCGATCATCTCGGGGGCGGCGGCATCCTGATGCATCTTGCCGAGGATGGTGGTGAGGGCATCCACCACCGCCTCATCCCCCTGGAAGTGCAGGGTACGGATCTCGCTCCAGGAGTTGCGGTAGACCAGGTCCACCGAGCCCACCAGACACTCCTGGTTGCGGCCGAACGAGAAGACGTCGGCGGCATTGGCGTCGAACTCGATCACCTGGCCCACCCAGTGACTGGTCGGGTCCGTCTCCAGGTTGAGGAAGATGGAGAGCTGGCGAATTTCGCACGGCCGGCTGAGGGCCAGGTTGGTGGCGCGGGGGTATTTGACCGGGAAGGTGCCGGACAGATCGCGACAGAACTGGTGCAGGTTGTCGATGTGCAGATCCGAGCCCTGGTTGAACAGGTGCACTCGCGACTGCGGCGTCAGCAGGCCGTTGAAGTAGGCCCACGACACCAGCTTGCTGATGTAGCCGTTATATTCGAGCGGCGCCCGACCGATGATGTCTGCCGGCTCCAGCGAATGTTTGTAGAGATACCAGCCGGCGCGGTTCAAACGGCCGTGCGGCACCTGCACGAAGCTGAGATCCGGCTCGCTCAAGTCCGGCGCAATCTTGAGGTTGATGCGCTGCACCTTGCCCGGCAGGCTCTCGAACGCGGCATAGAGCTTGCGCGACAGGATGCCGATGTCTTCCGGGTTGATGGACTCGCTGATGTTGTTGCGCCGGGCGAACTGGATCAGGTTGCGGTAGCTCTGCATCAGGGCTTCCAGCAACTCGGCGTGAGCTACCTTGACGTCCTCGACCTTCCACTCCTGGCGGTGATCCAGATGGTGCAACCGCTCCTGACTCCAGCCCCAGTAGGCCACCAGCTGGGTCATCTGCTCGCGGCGCCAGGCCGGGGAGTGCTCCTCCTTCGGATGGCTGAGGCCGTCACACACCTTCAGATAGAAACAGCGGCGCACCAAGTCGAGCCGCTGCATGTCGCCGATGGACTTGAGGTAGTTGGTCACCTTGTCCAGCATCAGGCAGTAGTTGTCGAGCCGGTAGTGCATCCCCTCGTTGTGCTGGAACCAGTCGCGGCTGGTCACCGACAGCAGACGGGTGTTGGGATACTCGTGGGAGTAGGCCTCCATCAACACCGACTTGAGCACCGCCTTGTAGGGGGAGTCGATGCCCTTGTAGAGCTGCCAGAGGGCGGAGCCGAAGTACTCCTCGGCCGGAATGCGGTTGAAGCCACCGAGATCGAGCCAGTCATCCTGGCTCAGCTTGCCGTGGGCGAACAGGCCGTTGACGTAGTCGTCGTAGTGGTCGTCATACTCGCTGGGCACCAGATACCAGAGCAACCGCTTGCCGGCGATCAGCATGGCGCTGCGGTAGAACTCGTCGAGCAGCAACAGGTGCTGGGCGCTGCCGCAGCTCTCCCCCTGCATCTGGGCATCGTTGCGCTGGCGGAACTTGTCCTCGGGGATCAGGAAGAAGTTGAGATCGACCCCGCGCTGTTCGGCCCACTTGGAGAGTTGCTGGCACTTGAGATCCAGCAGCTCGAGCCGCTCCTGCGACAAACCGGCCACGTGGCAGACCCAGATGTCGAGATCCGAGTGACAGCACTGGCCGATGGACGAGGTGCTGCCCATGGAGTAGAGCCCCTGGATCGACTTGTCATGGGTGGTGAGGCCGTTCAGGCAGTTGGCGTTCTGGCACAGGTCCTCGATGAAGGCCTGCTGGGCCTCATTGGCGGTAAAACTCCAGATGCCGTGCGGCACATCCCCCGCCACATAACCGGGCAACAGGGGGTGATTGAAGTGCAGCATGACGGGTAGCAGCTGAAAAACCTGCTGCCCGTAGCGACTCATGAGACCTAGCGCCCGTTGCGTCTTGAGACGATTGAGTTCGTCGTAGCGCGCCACCAGCGTGTCGAGTTTTACCAGCAATGCCCTGCCTATACCGAGGTAAGAAATGACGCACCAAAACGGGGAGACGTCAAAAAAGTGTGATCATGTTAACAATGCAAACAGCGGTGGTAAACAAGCCCGCACACAATCGCCGGATTATTTATGACAAGTCACTAAACAGTATCATTGGAAAGCAATAAAAATCTGTAATTTCAACAAATTAACCGGCAAGCCAGACTTAATAAAAATCATTTTCAGCGGCCGTTTTTGAGCTTGAGCCCGCTTTTGCGGGCTGCGCCATGAAAGCCCCTGCAAAGGGTGGTAAGATCGTTTTCCTTCTAAAGATGAAACAACTGATTGATATGGCAGCCCGAACCCTGAAAATTGCCACTCGCAAGAGCCCCTTGGCCCTGTGGCAGGCCAACTTCGTCAAAGACCGGCTGGAAGCCCTGTACCCCGAGTTGCAGGTCGAGCTGGTGCCCATGAGCACTCAGGGTGACAAGATCCTGGATACCCCTCTCGCCAAGGTGGGCGGCAAGGGGCTGTTCGTCAAGGAGCTGGAAACCGCCATGCTGGAGGGACGGGCCGACATCGCCGTGCACTCCATGAAAGACGTGCCGGTGGAGTTCCCCGAGGGGCTCGGCCTGCACACCATCTGCGAGCGCGAAGATCCGCGCGATGCCTTTGTTTCCAACCGCTTCGGCCAGATTGATGAGCTGCCGCAGGGGGCCGTGGTCGGTACCTCCAGCCTGCGCCGCCAGTGCCAGCTGCGCGCGGCACGCCCGGATCTGGTGATCCGCGACCTGCGCGGCAACGTCAACACCCGTCTCGCCAAGCTGGACGCCGGTGAATATGACGCCATCATCCTCGCCGCCGCCGGCCTGAAACGGCTGGAGATGGCGCACCGCATCACCGCCTTCATCGAGCCGGAACAGAGCCTGCCCGCCAACGGCCAGGGCGCGGTCGGCATCGAATGCCGCCTCGACGATCACGAACTGCACGCCCTGCTGGCGCCGCTCGAACACCCCGAGACCCGGATCCGGGTGCTGACCGAGCGCGCCATGAACCGTGCCCTGCAGGGGGGCTGCCAGGTCCCCATCGGGGCCTACGCCCTGGTGCAGGGGGAAGAAGTGTGGCTGCGCGGCCTGGTGGGCAGCCCGGATGGCAGCCGCGTCATCCGCGACGAGATCCGCGGCCCGCTGGCCGACGGCGAGGCCCTCGGCCACACCCTGGCCCAGCGTCTGCTGGCCGATGGTGCCGATGTCATCCTGGCCGAGGTCTACCGGGCATGATCCCGCTGGTGGTGCGCCCGGCCGCCCAGGCCGCCGAGCTGGCCGCACTGCTGCGCCAGCACGGCCACGCACCGCTCTGCTGCCCGCTGCTGGAAACCGTGGCGGGCAGCGAACTGCACCGCCTGCCCGAACTGCTGCCCCAGGCCGACATCGTCATCGCCGTCAGCATGCATGCAGTTCATTTCACTCATCATTTTCTGTTGCAAACTGGTCAGACCTGGCCAAATATTGACTACTTTGCGGTCGGCCAGGCCAGCGCTGATGCCTTCGCCGAGGTGGGCATCCAGGCCAAAAGTCCGGACGATCCGCGCAGCGAAGGGCTGCTGGCCCTGCCCGGCCTGCAACAGGTGAACGGCAAGCGGGTGCTGATCCTGCGCGGCAATGGCGGCCGGGATCTCATCGCCCGGACGCTGGCCTCACGCGGCGCACTGGTGCACTATTGTGCGGCCTATGAGCGCCACTACCCCGCACTGGACGGGGACGCATTGACCCGCCACTGGCAGGCGGCCGGGCTCGACAGCCTGCTCGTCACCAGCAGTGAACTGCTGCAACGGCTGCTGGAGCTGGTCCCGGACCGGCAGCTGCCCTGGCTGCACGACCGCCTGCTGGTGGTGCCCAGCCCGCGGGTGGCCGAAATGGCCGCGGCGGCGGGTTTTACCCATATCACGATTGCCCAGGGTGCATCCAACCTGGCCCTGACGGCCGCTCTGGAACTGAGGAAGATGGAATGACTGAACAGCAAGAAGTCCAGCCGAGTGCCGCGGCCTCCGTGGCCGACAACAAGCAACCCGGCCAGAAGGTCAACAACAAGAAGAGCAGCTCGGGTGCTGTGGTCGGCGGCATCGCCATCCTGCTGGCCCTCGGCCTGACCGGCGGCCTCTATCTGCACGGCCACAAGAGTGCCGTGGCCCAGCAGGGCGAGCTGAACCAGCTCAAGCTGCAACTGGCCGAGGCCATGAACAAGCTTGACCAGAGCAACAGCAAGGATGGCGAACAGCTGGCCGCCCTCGGCAAGCAGCAGCAACTGCTGCAGGACGAGCTCAAGGGGTTGCAGACCCGGGTACTGGATCTCAACGACAAGCGCCCCAACGACTGGATGCTGGCCGAATCCGAATACCTGGTGCGGATGGCCGGTCGCAAGCTGTGGCTGGAACACGACCTCGTCTCCGCCATCACACTGCTCGGCAATGCCGACGAGCGCATCAAGGCGCTCAACGATCCCAGTCTGATGCCCATCCGCAAGGCGCTGGCCGAAGACATCGCCCAGCTCAAGGGAATGCCGCGCATCGACCGCGAAGGGCTGACCCTGAAGCTGGCCGCCCTCTCCGATCAGATCGAGCTGCTGCCGCTCTCCACCGTCAGCATGCCGGAAGCCAAGAGCGAGCCCGATCAGGCCGTCAGCACCAACCCGGACGAGTGGGAAAGCAACCTGAAGAAGAACTGGGTCAAGTTCACCGAGAACTTCATCACCATCCGCCGTCGTGACGGCGCGGTGGAGGCCCTGCTCTCCCCGCAGCAGGAGATCTTCCTGCGCGAGAACCTCAAGACCAAGCTGCTGCAGGCCCAACTCGCCGTCTACCGCGAGCAGCAGGCCCTCTATGACGACAGCCTGGACAAGGCCCAGCGCTGGCTGACCCAGTATTTCGACACCGACAACAGCGCCACCCACTACATGCAGTCAGAGCTGGACAAGCTCAAGGGGGAGCAGATCCAGTTCAACTATCCGGATCGCTTCAAGACCCAGGCCATGCTGGAAGAGGTGCTGACCGAGCGCCTGCAGCGCATTCTGGCCAGCAACTGAGGAGGGCACCATGATTCGTCTGATTGTACTGGTGGCCGCCATGGTGGCCGGCCTCATCTTCGGCCCGCAGGCTTCCGGCAACAAGGGCTATGTGCTGATCTCGCTGGGCAACTACACGGTTGAATCTTCGGTCACCAGCGCGGTGATCCTGGCGGTGCTGTTCTACGGTGCCCTGCTCATTGTCGAGTGGCTGCTGGGCCGGGTATTCGGCCTGCGCCGCAAGACCCTGGGCTGGTACGGCTCGCGCCGGCGCCGCAAGGCCAACCAGCAGACCGTGGCCGCCACCCTGGCCATGGCCGAGGGGCACTACAGCCAGGCCGAGAAGCTGATGCTCAAGGGCGCCAGCAACAGCGACACCCCGCTGCTCAACTACCTGAGCGCCGCCAAGGCGGCCCAGGCCCGTGGCGATGACGTGCGCCGGGACCAATACCTGCAAAAGGCGCAGGAGGAGAACCCCAAGGCCGAGCTGGCACTGACCCTGACCCAGACCCAGCTGCAGATCGAGCAGGGCCAGTACGACACCGCGCTGGCCATGCTGGAATCCGTCTACGCCCTCAACCCGCGCCACCCCATGGTGCTGGACCAGCTGCGCCAGGTGCACCTGGCCCGCGAGGACTGGGCAGCTCTCATCGACCTCATTCCGGTGCTGCACAAGGTGGGCAAGCTGACCCCCAAACAGGAAGAGGATCTGCTGCAGCAGGCCTGGCGTGGTCGCCTCAACGCCGCCAGCGGCGCCCTCGAGACGCTGCGCCCGATCTGGCAGGAACTGCCGCGCAAGCTGCGCCAGGATCCGGATCTGCTGGCCGCCTATGGCGATCGCCTGCTCCAGCTGGGAGCCGACAATGAAGCCGCCGAGCTGTGGCTGGATGCGCTGCGCAAGCAGGTCTCGCCCCAGCTGCTGGCCCGTCTGCCCAAGCTCAAGCTCGACAGCTACCAGCCGATGCTGACCCTGTTGCAGAAGATCCAGGATCAGCCGGGCGTCGATGCGGCGCTGGCCCAAGTCTACCTGCTGGCCGGTCAGCTGGACGACGCCCAGCGCCTGCTGGAGCAGGAGGTCGCAAAAGCGCCGAACGCAGCCGTCTACCACGCCCTCGGTCAGGTAATGGACAAGCGCCGCCTCACCAACAAAGCCAACGAGTACTACCGCCAGGCATTGCAGCTGGCCGACGTCTGACGCCCGTTCGTCGCGAAATAAAAAGAGGCCGCAGTTGCGGCCTCTTTTTATTGGGATTGTTCCAAATAGCAGCTCTCCCTTCTCCCCTCGCGGGAGAGGGTCAGCCTCAGGCCGTCATTCGCTCCAGTTCACCGATGAGCCAGATGGCCTCCTCCCGGTGATAGCCGCACACGTCCTGCATGGGACGAAAGCCGCCGCACACCGCCGGCCGCTCGGGCTGGCCGAAGATCTTGCAGCCCAGCCGCGCATCGAGCTGCACGCAGGGCACGCCGGCCGGTTTGCCGTCGGGCATGCCGGGAATGGCACTGCTGATACTGGGGGCGATGCAGCAGGCACCGCAACCTTGACGACATTCCATGTAATGCTTTCCTCGGCAGGGCGAACCAGTTTAGCAAAGGGCGGGGATTTTCTTCACTGTTATCCCGGCCCCGCCATGAAATAGTGCCTTGCCAACCGGCAACAAAAAGCCCGACAGCGTCGGGCTTTTCAGGCGGTACCATGGGGATTGCCCCGCACGCATCCTGATTAGAGGATGATGTCTCGTACCACGCTGTCTTTGCGATCCAGGAAGTGAATCGACTTGATGCGACGGATGGTCCGCGATTTGCCGCGGATCAGCAGGGTCTCGGTGGTCGCCATGACGCCGTCGCTGGTGATGCCGTCCAGCAGATCACCCTTGGTGATGCCGGTGGCCGAGAAGATGACGTTGTCATTCTTGGCCAGGTCTTCCAGCTTGAGCACCTTGCTCACGTCGATGCCGAGTGCCTCGCAGCGGGCAATTTCCTGCTCGCCCAGCGCACGCACTTCCGGGCTGTCGCCCTTGACCTGATGACGGGGCACCAGGCGGGCCTGCATGTCACCGTCCAGCGCACGGATCACCGCCGCCGAGATCACCCCTTCCGGTGCGCCACCGATGCCATACAGCATGTCCACTTCGCTGTCCGGCAGACAGGTAAGGATGGAGGCAGCTACGTCGCCGTCAGGAATGGCGAACACCCGCACACCCAGCCCCTGCATCTCCTTGATCGCCTTGTCGTGACGCGGCTTGGCCAGGGTGATCACGGTCAGGCGGGAGAGCGGCTTGCCGAGCGCCTTGGCCACGGCCTTGAGGTTCAGCTCGAGGGCCTGATCGAGGTCGATGGCACCCTTGGCCTTGGGACCCACGATCAGCTTCTCCATGTACATGTCGGGGGCCTTGAGGAAGGAGCCCTTGTCGCCGACGGCCAGCACGGCCAGGGCATTGGCCTGACCCATGGCGGTCATGCGGGTACCCTCGATGGGATCGACCGCGATGTCCACCGCGTCTCCCAGACCCGTGCCCACCTTCTCGCCGATGTAGAGCATGGGGGCTTCGTCAATTTCACCCTCGCCGATCACAATCTCACCATCGATCTGGATCTGATTGAGGATATGGCGCATGGCCGCAACGGCCGCCCCATCGGCGATATTCTTGTCACCACGTCCGAGCCACTTGTAGCCAGCCAGTGCAGCCGCTTCCGTCACTCGGGAAAACTCGATTGCCAGTTCACGTCTCATCGCATATCCAACCTTTGGAGCTCGAAAACGGGCGGCATTCTACCACAAGGGCAAACCTTTGCGCGCAAAAGTGGCGGTTCGTCACACAAAACACGGCCCTTTCACCAATTTGACATCAAACCGCCACCGACACTTCACGAGAGTGTCACCCCGCTGTCATCCCCCCTGCCTAGCATGGCCCCGTCTTTTACAACAAAGCTTGCAACACAAGGGATTAAGATGAAAAAGCTGACTGTAGTGGCACTGGCTCTCACCGCGGCCTTCCAGGCTCACGCCGTTGAAGTTTACAAGAATGACACCACCACCCTGGATCTGTACGGCCGCATCTACGCCGGCCAGTTCTTCGGTGACAAGAAGGAAGGGGTCGACAGTACCCATCCGAACGGCACTCAGGAGTACAGCGACAAGCAGGGCGCCAACCAGTTCGTCCGCTTCGGCGCCAAGGTCGACAGCCAGATCAACAGCCAACTGAAGGCGCTGGCCCAGTACGAAGTGCAGATGTACATCAACGACAGCGAGAAGACCATCAGCGAGAACTCCGACAACCTGCGCACCCGTCTGGCGTTCGCCGGTGTTGGCGCCGACTGGGGCAACATCACCTTCGGTCGCCAAAAAGGGGCCCCGGGTTTCCTGGCTGACTGGACCGACGTGTCTCTCTCCGACGGTTACGGCAACGACGCGCTGGGCGCCAAGACCGACACCTTCGCCACCAACCGTGCCGGTTCCGTGCTGAAGTACTCCGGTCTGTTCAACGGCTTCCAGGTAGACACCAGCTACAAGTTCGACGGCGGTGACACCGAAGAGACCACCAGCAAGGACAGCGATGCCGCCTACGGCGCCGCCGTGGCCTACACCTTCCCGTTCAACTTGGCGCTGGGCACTGCCTACAACGTGGGGATCCGCGACAAGAACGGGGAAGAGGATGCCAAGCTGTGGCTGCTTTCCGCCAAGTACGACAACAAGGCCGTCTACGCCGCCCTGAGCTATGCGGACGGTACCGACTTCCTGGCCACCGGCAAGGATCACACCGGCTGGGAAGGGGCGCTGGGCTACAACTTCGAGAACGGCTTCGGCCTGATGGCGCTGTGGAACAAGCAGAAGGTAGAGCAGGACGGCAAGGCCGACTATGACTCCATCGACTACTACACCCTGGGCGCCCAGTACAAGTTCAACAAGAACCTGCGCGTCATCGGCGAGTACCGCATCAACAACCTCGACAGCAAAGAGAGCGGCAAGCTCAACGTCAAGGATGACTTCCAGCTGGCGGCCCGCTACGACTTCTAAGTTGGGCCCCTCTGTACTGTGCGCGCCCGCTGATTCCGGCGCG
>NZ_JASCAS010000038.1:0-54371 GCF_029967615.1 Aeromonas sp. V90_14
GTCTGCATGGGCAAGCCTGTTACATGTTGGGATAGTTGGGGCCAGAGCCGCCCTGCGGCGGCGTCCAGATGATGTTCTGGCTCGGATCCTTGATGTCGCAGGTCTTGCAGTGGATGCAGTTGGCCGCGTTGATCTGCAGGCGGGGCAGGCTCTCCGAGCCCAGGATCTCGAACACCCCGGCCGGGCAGTAACGCTGGGCGGGTTCGGCCCAGGTGGGCAGGTTGACTGCCACCGGGATAGTCGCGTCCTGCAGCTTGAGGTGGCAGGGCTGATCCTCGTCGTGGCTGGTGTTGGCGAGGTAGACAGACGAGAGCTTGTCGAAGCTGAGCCTGCCGTCCGGCTTGGGGTAGTCGATGGGCTGGCAGCGGCTGGCCATGCGCAGCTGGCGGTAGTCCGGCTCCTTGTCCAGCAGGGTGAAGGGCGAGGTACGAGCAAACAGCCGCTGCTCCAGCCAGTTGAAGGCGCCACCGAGCCAGGGGCCCCAGCGGTGCAGGGCGGCGCCGAAATTGCGCGCTGTTTTGAGCTCATGGGCCAGCCAGCTCTGTTGCAGCGCATCGCCGTATTCGGCCAGATCCCGGCCCCCTTCATCGCCGCCGCGCAGACTCATGGCGACTGTCTTGGCCGCCAGCATGCCGGACTTCATGGCGGTGTGGATCCCCTTGATGCGGGAGAAGTCGAGGGTACCGGCATCGCAACCGATGAGCAGGCCACCGGGAAAGTGCATGCGGGGCAGGGAGTGCCAGCCCCCCTTGGCGATGGCGCGGGCGCCGTAGCTGATGCGATCGCCCCCCTGCAATGCCGCGGCGATGAGCGGGTGGTGCTTGAGGCGCTGAAACTCGTCAAACGGGCTGAGCCAGGGGTTGCGGTAGTTGAGATCAACGATGAGACCGACCGCCACCTGATCCTGCTCCAGGTGATAGAGATAGAAGCCGCCCTGGCTCTTGTCCTCCTTCCCCTCAGAGAGCGGCCAGCCGCTGCCGTGCAGCACCCGGCCCGGTTTGCCCTGGCCGGGGGGGAGCTGCCACAGCTCCTTGAAGCCGATGGCGTAATGCTGCGGCTGGGCGGCGTTTTCCAGCTGAAAGCCGGCGATCAGCTGCTTGCCGAGATGGCCGCGCGCCCCTTCGGCAAACAGGGTGTAGCGACCGAGCAGCGCCATGCCGGGCACGTGATCCGCTTTCGGATTGCCCGCCCGATCCAGCCCGAGATCGCCGGTGATCACACCCTTGACCCGTCCCGCTTCCATGATGAGTTCGCTTGCGGTAAAACCCGGGTATATTTCGACTCCCAGCTGCTCGGCCTGCTGACCGAGCCAGCGGCAAAGGTTGCCGAGGCTGATGATGCGGCGGCCCTCGTTGTGCATGCGCGGCGGCACTGCCCAGTTGGGCAGTTGCAGGGCGCGGCTGTCGCTTTGCAGCAGGTGCACCTGATCGTCGTTGACCTCGACCCCGAGCGGGGCCTGTTGCCAGCTCTCTGGCAGCAGCTCCTTGAGGGTGACGGGATCCAGCAGGGCGCCGGAGAGCAGATGGGCGCCGATCTCCGCCCCCTTCTCCAGCAGGCAGACCGACAGCTCGGCATTGTGTTGTTTGAGGGCGATGGCGGCACTGAGTCCCGCCGGGCCGCCACCGACGATGACGACATCAAATTCCATTGCTTCGCGTTCCATCTTGCCTCTGTGCTCGACTTGGCCTAGGGTAGTGCTGGTAGTTTACGTAAACGTAAAGTAAATGTAAGCAAAAAAATGTGAGGGTTTTCATGGATTCACTCAACAGAAGCGAGGGATGCGCGTCATGAAGCTGCTGGTCGCGGTCAAGCGGGTGCTGGATTACAACGTCAAGGTCCGGGTCAAGAGCGATGGCTCAGACGTGGAGCTGGCCAACGTCAAGATGGGGATCAACCCGTTTTGTGAAATTGCGGTGGAGGAGGGGGTCAGGCTGCGCGAAGCCGGCGTGGCGAGCGAGCTGGTGGTGGTGACCTTCGGCCCCGAGGCGGCGGCCGAACAACTGCGTCACGCCCTGGCGCTGGGGGCAGATCGGGCGCGTCATTACGTGACTGGCGAGACCCTGACGCCGCTCACCGTGGCTCGTGCCCTGCAACAGGTGTGCGAGCTGGAGCAGCCCGATCTGGTGCTGCTCGGCAAGCAGTCCATCGATTCTGACAACAACCAGGTGGGCCAGATGCTGGCCGCCCTCAATGACTGGCCGCTCGCCACCTTCGCCTCCGCCATCAAGCTGGTGGAGGGCGAATTGCAGGTGACCCGCGAGATCGACGGCGGCCTCGAGACCCTCGGCATGCCGCTGCCGGCGGTGGTAACCGTGGATCTGCGCCTCAACGAGCCGCGCTTTGCCTCGCTCCCCAACATCATGAAGGCCAAGCGCAAGCCGCTTGAGAGCGCGTCCTTCGCCGACCTCGGCGTCGAGCCGGCCGCTCAGACCCGGCTGCTCGGGGTGATGGCCCCCGCTGCCCGCAGCGCCGGCATCATGGTGGGCTCGGTGGACGAGCTGCTGGACAAACTCAAGCACGAAGCGAAGGTACTCTGATGCTGCCAGCAATCAACAGAACCCCGCCCGCCGGCGACAAGCTCGGGGGCGTGATGGGCGCACAGGCAGGGACATCAACGGACGATAGCAAGGGGCAGTCATGAGCGTATTGATCATTGCCGAACATCATCAGGGCCAGTTGGCCGACAACGTGGCCCGTCTGGTCACTGCCGGGAGCCAGCTGGGCGGCGAGGTGCATCTGCTGTTGCTGGGGCAGGGGCTGACCGAGGCAGGTGAAAAGGCCGCCGCCCTGCAGGGGGTGAGCCGGGTGCTGCTGGCCGAGCATCCCATGCTGGCGGAGGGGCTGAACGACGGGGTCGATCCGCTGCTGGCCCATATCGCGCGGGATTACCAGCACTGCCTGATGGCCGCCAGCACCCAGGGCAAGGATCTGCTGCCGCGGGTGGCGGCCAGGCTCGGGGTGGAGATGCTCTCCGAGGTGACCGGCATCGAGAGTGGCGACACCTTCCTGCGCCCCATCTACGCGGGTAACGCGCTGGCCCGGGTGGCGAGCAGCGCCCCCATCAAGGTGCTGACCATCCGGCCCACCGCCTTCGCCAAGGCGGCGAGCGGCGGCCAGGCTCAGGTGGAGCGGTTGCCGGTGAGCGAGGTGGCCTGCCGTACCCGCCTCATCGAACGGCGCGCGGTGCGCTCCGCCAGACCCGAGCTCGCGGCGGCGCGGGTGGTGGTCTCCGGTGGACGGGCGCTCGGCTCCAAGGCGCAGTTCGCCCTGATAGAGGCGCTGGCCGACAAGCTGGGCGGCGCGGTGGGGGCATCGCGGGCCGCGGTGGATGCGGGCTTTGTCGCCAACGATCTGCAGGTGGGCCAGACCGGCAAGGTGGTGGCTCCCGAGCTCTACATCGCGGTCGGTATTTCCGGTGCCATCCAGCATCTGGCGGGGATGAAGGAGTCCAAGGTGATCGTCGCCATCAACAAGGACAGCGAGGCCCCCATCTTCCAGGTGGCCGACTACGGGCTGGTGGGGGATCTCTTCACCTTGCTGCCGGAGCTCACCGCCAAGCTGTAACCTGATGAAAAAGGGGGCCGGGGGCATTGAGCACCGGCAGACGCCTGTTTCCACGCATGTTCTCTGCAAGCCCTGACCCGTTCAGGGCTTTTTTCTGTCGGCGGGTCGACAAAAGGTTGAGCCAGCTCCCAAAAAGCCTTTGATCCGGGGGCTGCACTTGTGTAAAACCAGACAAGTCACCGATCACACTCATCCACTCACGGAAAGCGTCATGAGCAAACAGATTTACAACTTCTGCGCCGGCCCCGCCATGTTGCCGGTCGAAGTCATGGAGCGCGCCCAGCGCGAATTTTGTAATTTCCAGGGGCTGGGAGCCTCGGTCATGGAGCTTTCCCACCGCGGCAAGCCCTACATGGCGGTCGCCGCCAAGGCCGAAGCCGATCTGCGCGAGTTGCTGGCGGTGCCGGACAACTACAAGGTGCTGTTCATGCACGGCGGTGGCCGTGGCCAGTTCTCTGCCGTGCCCATGAACCTGCTCGGCGGCGCCAACAAGAAGGCTGACTATCTGCTGACCGGTGTCTGGGCTGCGAGTGCCGTGGACGAGGCGCACAAGTACGGCGATATCCAGACCTTTGACGGGGTGGCGAAGAGTGCCGAGGGCATCTCCCACCTGCTGCCGACCCCGGCGTTTCGCGCCGATGCGGCCTATGTGCACTACTGCCCGAACGAAACCATCGACGGCATCGAGATGTTCGACATCCCGGCTACCGGTGACGTGCCGCTGGTGGCGGATCTCTCCTCCACCATCCTCTCCCGTCCCATCGACGTGAGCCGCTTCGGCATCATCTATGCCGGCGCCCAGAAGAACATCGGCCCGTCGGGGCTGGCCATCGCCATCGTGCGCGACGATCTGCTGAACCAGGCCCGCGCCGATGTGCCGTCGATCTTCGACTACCAGCTCACCGCCAAGAACGACTCCATGTTCAACACCCCGCCCACCTACGCCTGGTATCTGGCCGGGCTGGTGTTCGAGTGGCTGAAAGAACAGGGTGGCCTTGCGGCGATGGAAGCGCGCAACAAGGAGAAGGCCGATTTCCTCTACGGCTATCTCGATCAGTCGAGCTTCTATGGCAACCAGGTGGATGCCAGCTGCCGTTCGCGGATGAACATCCCGTTCCAGCTGAAAAATGCCGAGCTGGACAAGCTGTTCCTGGCCGAATCGGAAGCCGCCGGCCTGCTGGCACTCAAGGGCCACCGCATCGTCGGCGGCATGCGCGCCAGCCTCTACAACGCCATGCCGCTGGAAGGGGTGAAGGCGCTGGTCAGCTTTATGGACGGCTTTGCCAAGCGCCACGGCTGAGGCGTTTTTCCCCGATTGCCGACGCCGGGGACTCCCCGGCGTCTGTTTTTTCCGTGATGCCGGACCGGCTGCCCCCGCCGCCTGCTTTTGTGCCACCCGCAGTCTTGCCGAGCAGGGCGCGGGCTGCTAACGTCCGGTCAGGTCATTTTTTTGAGATCGTACAGGAAGTCTATGAATTCGTTGCGTTTGGAACCTATTTCTCGTGTGGCCGGTGAGGTCAATCTGCCCGGCTCCAAGAGCGTGTCCAACCGGGCCCTGCTGCTGGCAGCCCTGGCCCGTGGCACCACTCGGCTCACCAACCTGCTCGACAGCGATGACATTCGTCACATGCTGGCGGCGCTGACCCAGCTCGGGGTCAAGTACAAGCTCTCCGCCGACAAGACCGAGTGCACCGTGCACGGTCTGGGTCGCAGCTTCGCGGTATCGGCGCCGGTCAATCTGTTCCTCGGCAACGCAGGCACCGCCATGCGACCGCTGTGCGCCGCACTGTGTCTGGGCTCCGGCGAATACACCCTGGGCGGGGAACCGCGCATGGAAGAGCGCCCCATCGGCCATCTGGTGGATGCCCTGCGCGAAGCGGGCGCCCATATCCAGTACCTGAAGAAAGATGGCTATCCGCCGCTGGTGGTGGATGCCAAGGGGCTGTGGGGCGGTGACGTGCACGTCGATGGTTCCGTCTCCAGCCAGTTCCTGACGGCGTTTTTGATGGCGGCGCCGATGGCGGCGGGTGACACCCGCATCCACATCAAGGGGGAGCTGGTCTCCAAGCCCTACATCGACATCACCCTGCACATCATGAAGCAGTTCGGAGTGGTCATCGAGCACGACAACTACAAGCTGTTCTACATCAAGGGCAACCAGACCTACGTCAGTCCGGGTGACTTCCTGGTGGAAGGGGATGCCTCCAGCGCCTCCTACTTCCTCGCGGCGGGCGCCATCAAGGGCAAGGTGCGGGTCACCGGCATCGGCAAGCACAGCATTCAGGGCGACATCCACTTCGCCGACGTGCTGGAGAAGATGGGCGCCCGCATCACCTGGGGCGATGACTTCATCGAGGCCGAGCAGGCGCCGTTGCATGGCATCGACATGGACATGAACCACATCCCCGATGCGGCCATGACCATCGCCGTGGCCGCGCTGTTCGCCGAGGGGCCCACCTCGATTCGCAACATCTACAACTGGCGGGTGAAGGAGACCGACCGCCTGCACGCCATGGCGACCGAGCTGCGCAAGCTGGGCGTCGAGGTGGAGGAGGGGCGTGACTTCATCACCGTCACCCCGCCAGCGCAGCTCAAGCATGCGGCCATCGATACCTACAACGACCACCGCATCGCCATGTGCTTCTCGCTGGTGGCGCTGTCTGATACCGCCGTCACCATCAATGATCCGGGTTGTACCTCCAAGACCTTCCCGGACTACTTCGACAAGCTGGCCAGCATCAGTCAGCGCGCGTGATGAACCCAGGCCCGCCTCGCTGCGGGCCTGTTTCTTTGGGCTGTCCCGCTCTGCTACCCCCTCTCTTCATCCTCGCTTAGCAGCATTATTAAAACTTGCAAGGCGGGATAAGAAAATTCCTTCCTAGATAATGTAATTTTCTATTTACACCGCTGCCCGTGCGGGCTAGATTGAAGTTTCTTTATCGCAGTCATCTAGCAGGAAGCCTTGTCATGCAGCATCAAACCGACGACGTTCGTATCAGTGAAATCAAAGAGTTATTGCCCCCGGTTGCGGTGCTTGAGAAGTTTCCGGCCACCGAGACCGCATCAAGTACCGTCTTTGAATCCCGTCAGGCCATCCATCAGATCCTGGCCGGTGAAGATCAGCGCCTGCTGGTGGTGATCGGCCCCTGTTCCATTCACGACCCCGCCGCCGCGCTGGAGTACGGCAAGCGCCTCAAGGTGCTGCGTGACGAACTCAAGGGCCAGCTGGAGATCGTGATGCGGGTCTACTTCGAGAAGCCGCGTACCACGGTGGGCTGGAAGGGGCTGATCAACGACCCCTACCTTGACAACAGCTGCCAGATCAACGACGGCCTGCGCATCGGTCGCAAACTGCTGCTGGATCTCAACGACATGGGGCTGCCGACCGCCTCCGAATTCCTCGATATGATCACCCCGCAATACGTGGCGGATCTGATGAGTTGGGGCGCCATCGGGGCCCGTACCACCGAATCCCAGGTGCACCGCGAGCTGGCCTCCGGTCTCTCCTGTCCGGTGGGCTTCAAGAACGGCACCGACGGCACCATCAAGGTGGCCATCGATGCCATCGGGGCCGCCAGTGCGCCGCACCACTTCCTGTCGGTGACCAAGTACGGCCACTCCGCCATCGTCGCCACCCGGGGCAACCCGGACTGCCACATCATCCTGCGCGGTGGTCGTGAACCAAACTACAGCGCCGCCCACGTGGACGAGGTGGTGAAGGGGCTGGAGAAGGCCGGTCTGCCGCAGAAGGTGATGATCGACTTCAGCCACGCCAACAGCAGCAAGCAGTTCAAGAACCAGATGCTGGTGGCCGAGGACGTGGCCGGTCAGCTGCGTGCCGGCAGCAAGGCGGTGTTCGGCGTCATGGTGGAGAGCCATCTGGTGGAGGGCCGTCAGGATCTGGTGGAAGGGTGCGAACTCACCGTCGGTCAGAGCATCACAGATGCCTGCATCGGCTGGGCCGACACCGAGACCCTGCTGCGCAATCTGGCCGATGCGGTGGCCACCCGCAACGCAGGCTGATTTCGGCCAGGCGGCGCCGCCTGGCGCGCCTGAGCTACGACACACAAAACAAAAGCGCGACCCTGGGTCGCGCTTTTTTATTGGCCAGAGCGGGCGGCAGGCATGATCACCAGCGGTAGGTCTTGAGCAGCTGCTCGAGCTTGCGGCACTGCTCCACCAGCTGGACGCTGGCGAGGTTGGCGGCGTGGGCCTGGCCCAGGGTGTCGTTGGAGGTGTTGCGAATGTCGCTCACCGAGCCGTCCACCTCGCTGCAGACCCTGTCCTGCTCCTCGGCGGATTGCGCCATCTGGGCATTGAGATCGTTGATGCTGCTGATGCGGCCGATGATGTTCTGCATGGCGGCCAGGGTCGCCTCTGTCTTGTGGATGCTCTCGTCCGCCTTGGCCTTGGCATCCCCGATCACTGACACTGCGCTCTGGGCTTCGTTCTGCAGGGCGGCGATCATCTGGGAGATCTCCTCGCTGGCGGCGCGGCTGCGGTTGGAGAGGGCGCGCACCTCGTCGGCCACCACCGCAAAGCCGCGACCCTGCTCGCCGGCCCGGGCCGCCTCGATGGCGGCGTTGAGGGCCAGCAGGTTGGTCTGATCCGCGATCCCCTTGATCACCTCCAGCACCCCGTCGACCGCCAGACAGCGGTTGTCGAGCTGCTGGATCACCCTGTCGACCCGCTCGATCTCCGCCGACATCTCGCCCATGTCGTTGATGGAGTGCTGGGCAAGGCGACTGGTGTTGGCCGCATCCTGGTTGGTGAGGGCGGAGAGCTCTGCGCTCTTGCGGGCGTGTTCGCGCACCTCGTGGGAGCTGGCGGCCAGCTCGCTGACGGCGGCGGCCACCTGTACCGTCATGCTCTCCTGCTGGCGGGCCGAGCCTTCGGTCTGGGTCGCCACCTGGCGGATCTGGTTGGACTCCTGATAGAGCTGGTGGGTGGCACTTTCCACCTCCTGCAGGCTGTGGCGAAACCCCTGCACCATGTCGCTGACGGCGCGGGTCATCTCGCCCAGCTCATCCCGGTTGGGATTGATCAGGGGGAGGGAGAGATCCCGCTCCTTGGCCATGCGGGTCATGGCCAACTGCAGATGGCGTACCGGCCGCTTGATGTAGCGTTGCAGCACCCAGCCCAGCAGGCCGAAGCCCAGCCCGAACACCGCCACCAGGCTGCCGCTCAGGATCAGGTTGTTGCGATGGATCTCGCCAAAGGTGTGGCTGAGATCGTAACTGATGCGCACCGCGCCCATGACGGTACCTTCCGCCACCTGGTGGCAGGTGGTGCACTGGGTACCGCGGTACTCCTTGTAGGCCTTGAAGGGTTTGATCAGGGTGAGCTGGTTGCCCTGCTGCTCGAGAATGGTCTCCCCCTGGTTGATGGCGCGCTCGTCCAGCTTGTCTTCAATCTGCTGATCCGGGTGACCGGGGCCGAACAGGCTGGTCACCGCCGGGGCGCGGATCAGGCGGGCCTCGACGATGCCTGCCTCGCTCTTGAGCTTGGTCTGCACGATCTGGCGGTTGGCGATGGCCCCCGTCATCATCAGCACGTTGAGCTGATCCATGTAGGTGTTGGCGGCACTCTCCACCTTTTCGCCCGCCAGCCGGATGGCGAGATCCCGTTGCAGCCAGGCGGAGAGCTCGAAGCTGAGGGCGAAGGTGCAGCCGATGACCAGGGCGAGGGGGAGAAAGATTTTCCAGTTCAGAGACAGATTTTGCATCGTTGGCAGGTCCATGCGCAGGTGAGCGATCGTCAATGGTTGATGACTCTCCCCGCGCTCGCTCATCAGAACGGGGGAGATGGTTCTCTATCGGCACACCCTACCTCATCTTGAGTAAATTATCTGTTAACTGGATCCGTGTTGGAGGTTAATGGTGCGTAGCAAACGAGAGCTGTTCGTCGTTGAGTTGATCCAGCACAAACTTGGTATTTATTGATAGTGGTTATCATTTGCATTATTTCACCTGATAACCTTGCCTGCCATGACACCACAGCTGACCCCGACCATGACCGGTCTTGCCACCCCGGATCCCCTCAAGTTCGCCTTTGGCACCAAGACCTCGGCTCACGCCAGTCGCGGCGGCATGCGCCCGCTCACCCTCGACCATGCCGACTGGCAAGCCTGGTGGCACCGTGAGAGCGAGGCGGATGAGCGGGCGCTCTATATCCACATTCCGTTTTGCCGCAAGCGTTGCAGCTTCTGCAATTTCTTTGAAAATGGCGCCAACCCGGCCCGCATCACCCGCTATGTCGACGCGCTCTGTAGCGCGCTTGCCCAGGCCGCCGAGACACCCTTCACCCAGAGCCGCCCCTTATCGGCCGTCTATGTGGGGGGCGGCACGCCGACAGACATGAGCGCCGACGAGCTGGCGATGCTGGCCGCCGCCATCCGTCGTTTTCCTCTGACTTCGGATGCGGAGGTGACCCTGGAGGGGCGCCTCAACGGTTTTGATGATGCCAAGTGGCACAGTGCGCTGGCGGGCGGCTTCAACCGCTTCTCGTTCGGGGTGCAGAGCTTTGATACCGAGGTGCGCCAGGAGGCGGCCCGCTTCGACGATAGGGAGACCCTGCTGACCCGGCTGGGGGAGCTGACCCGTCACGACGATGCGGTGATCGTGGTCGATCTCATCTTCGGCCTGCCGGGCCAGGATGATGCCGTGTGGCGTCAGGACATCGCGGATGTGATGGCGAGCGGGGTGCATGGGGTGGATCTCTATCAACTCATCGCCATGGCCGGCACCAATCTGGCCCGTGCCGAGGCGAGGGGCAAGCTCGGTTGGGCCGCCGACGGTCAACAGCGGGCCGCCATGTATGCCTATGGGGCCCAGACGCTGGAGCAGGGGGGCTGGCAGCGGCTCTCCTGCAGCCACTGGCGGCGCGGCGAGGCCGAACAGAGCCGCTACAACCAGATGGCCAAGCGCGGCGCCGAGATCCTCCCCTTCGGGGCCGGGGCCGGCGGCAACGTGCATGGGCACGGCCTCATGTATGGCCGGGATCTGGCGCTCTGGCACGAGGCGCTGGCGGCGGATCAGCGGGCTCCCGGCATGGTGATGGGGCGTAATCCCAATGGCCGCCTCGATGGCCTGCTGCGCGGCGCGCTCGACAGCGGCTGGCTGGCGTTGGCCCGCTTGCCGACGTCGCTGCGGGCACATCTGCAACCCTTGTTCGAGGCCTGGCAGCAACATGGGCTGGCAACGCTGAGCGAGGTACGGCTCGAGCTTACCCTGGCGGGGCGTTTCTGGAACGTCAATCTGCAGGCCGGGCTGTTTGAATACTTGCAGCTCAACCCGCTGGCGGGGTCGGGTACGGTGCCTGCCGATCCGGCGCAGGCGGTGCGCCATTCGCTGGTGTGAGTGCGCTGGCCGAGAGGGCCTGACAAAGAGAGGATGATAAACAAGGGGGCACCTGATGTGCCCCCTTGTTCGTTATGGCTGGTGGACCTCTTCCACCCGCACCCGCAGCTGCCCCTGTGCAAGCTGGGTGAGCAGCGTCTGGCCGGCATCCACCTGGGCGGCGCGGCTGATCACCTCACCGCTCTGAGTGCGGGTGATGGAGTAGCCGCGTCCCAGGGTGGCGAGCGGGCTCACCCCGTCGAGGCGGGCACTGAGCATGGCGAGGCGGTGGTCCGCCAGATCCCGGCGTTTGGCGATGAGGGTATGGAGGCGCTCCTCGGCCAGCTGGTGGCGACGCTTGCCGGCGGCCAGCAAGCGCTCCGGGCTCTTGCCCTGCAGGCGCAGCTCCAGGTTGGCGAGGCGCCGCTCCCCTTGATGCAGTTTGTGGTTCATCAGCTGCTGCAAGCGGGCGGAGAGCTCGTCGAGGCGCTGGGATTGCTGCTCCAGCCGTCGCTTCGGATCCTGATGGTCGAGCCGCTTTTGCAGCAGGATGAAATCGTGGCGGGCGGCGGTCTGCTGGCGGTTCATCGCCTGCAGCAGTTGCTGCTTGAGATGTGCGAGGCGCTGGGCACGGGCGCTCTGATCCGGCGCCACCAGCTCGGCGGCTGCCGACGGAGTCGGGGCGCGCAAGTCGGCGGCAAAGTCGCTGATGGTGATATCCACCTCGTGGCCCACCGCGCTCACCACCGGGATGGCGGAGTGGGCGATGGCGCGCGCCACCGCCTCTTCGTTGAAGCACCAGAGATCTTCAAGTGAGCCGCCGCCGCGCCCGACGATCAGCACATCCACCTCGGCGCGGCGGTTGGCGAGGGCAATGGCAGAGACGATCTGGCCGATGGCGGCGCTGCCCTGCACCTGGGTGGGGTAGATAAACACCGGCAGATCCGGCGCGCGGCGTTTGAGCACGGTCAGCATGTCGTGGAGGGCAGCGCCGGTGGCAGAGGTGATGAGGCCCACCGCGCGCGGTTCGCGCGGCAGCGGCCGCTTGCGCCCCTCGTCAAACAGCCCCTCGGCGCCGAGGCGGCGCTTGAGCTCCTCAAAGCGCAGCGCCAGCACGCCGTCGCCCGCTGGCTGCATCGATTCGATGATCAGCTGGTAGTCGCCGCGCGGCTCATAAAGCGAGACCCGCGCCTGCACCAGCACCTGCATGCCATCCTGCGGACGGAAGGCCACCCGCCGGTTGTTGCCCTTGAACATGGCGCAGCGCACCTGGGCCGACATGTCCTTGAGCGAGAAGTACCAGTGGCCGGAGCTTGGCATCGCCAGGTTGGAGAGCTCGCCGGTCAACCACACCAGCCCCAGATCCTGCTCCAGGATCATGCGCACGGCGCTGTTGAGGCGGGTGACGGTAAAGACCTGCTGTTGTCTGCTTTGACTCGGTTCGTTGCGGTAGTTCAAGGCTGGTCCTGCGCTGTGTGCCCCGCCTTGGGGGCGGGGTCATAAAACAATGGCGCCATCTTAACGCAGTTCGGGGCGAACGCCGAGCGGCGCTGGCCCTGTCGGGTTCAGCGTGCGTCCGGATCCTGAGGCTGCGTCCGGGCCTGAACGGCCGGGGGGCTGGTCTGGCTGGTCACCAGCCAGACCGAGAGGCAGACGACCAGGCCCCCCAGCACGAAGCCCTGGCTCAAGGTCTCGCCCAGCACCAGCGCGCCCCACAAGATGCCGAAGGGGGGAATGAGGAAGGTGACGGTGAGGCTGCGCAGCGGGCCGATATCGGCGATCAGTCGAAAATAGAGCAGATAGGCGAGGGCGGTGCAGACTACGCCGACCGCCAGCACGCTGGCCCAGGCGGTGGGCACGGCCCAGTCTACGGCGGGGCCGGTCGCCAGCTGGTAAGCGAAAAAGGGCAGCAGGAACAGGCTGGCACCCAGCTGGCTGCCAAAGGCCACCAGCTTGGCATCGAGCCCGCCGCGATGGGTGATCCAGCTGCGGGTGAGAAAGCCGGCGAGGCCGTAGCAGGCGGTGGCAAACAGGCAGGCCAGCACCCCTGGCAGCAGATGCCCACCGACACTCACCTCGCCGGTGGTGGTGATGAGGCTGATCCCGATCACCCCCAATACCACCCCCAGCCATTTGCGCCGATCAAGGCGCTCGTTGAAGCAGGAAAAGCCGATGAGGGCCCCCATCAGCGGCGTGGTGGCGTTGAGGATGGCCGAGTAGCCGGCCGGCAGCCAGAGGGCTGCGATGGCGTACATCAGAAACGGGATGGCGGAGTTGATGACGCCGAGCAGCATGGCGGACTTGAGCTTGCCCTGAAACCCCATGGGGGCGCGCAGCAGCAGGAGCATGACGGCAAGCCCGATGAGGGCGAACAGTACCCGCAGGAAGGTGGTGTTGACGGCGCCAAACGCCGGGGCGGCGATGCGCATGAACAGGAAGCTGGCGCCCCAGATGGCGGCCAGCAGGAGCAGGCGCCCATAATCGGCAGGTTTCATGGTGTCGTCCTTGAGGTGATGGTGGCCAATATTGGCGCTGCATCGGCATGATGCCGACAAGGTGCCTGTGCTGGCAACTGCCTGGATGGCAGCAGGGCATCCAGGCCCTGGCGTACCTGTGTGTGGGTGACGGGAGCGTTACGGCTCCGGCTGGCTCACGAAGGCAATCTTGTGCAGACCGTGCTGGGAGGCCTGGGCCATCACCCTGGCGATGATGCCGTACTCCACCTTGCGATCGATGCGCAGCTGGATCTCGGGCAGCTCCCCCTCGGCCTGGCCGGCGCTCTCCATCTTGGCGAGCAGGGCGGCTTCGTCGACCTGCTGATCGTTCCAGTAGATCTTGCCGGTGCCATCGATGGCGAGATTGATGTCCTGCTTGTCTGGCTGGTTGAGCTGGCTGCTGGCCTCTGGCAGCTCCAGCTTGACCGCGTTGGTGAGCAGGGGGGCGGTGATCATGAAGACGATGAGCAGCACCAGCATGACGTCGATCATCGGGATCATGTTGATCTCGGAGAGGGGTTGATCGTCCCCCTCGTCCGACAGTTTGCCAAATGCCATCAGCCACGCCCCTGTCTGGTTTCCCGCTCGACCAGCGGGGTGACGTTGTTGGTGGCGACCTGCTCGAAGCCGGTCACCAGCAGGGTGAACAGATCGTGGCCAAACTCCTCCAGCGCCGCGAGCCTGAGGCGATTGCGCCGCACGAAGAAGTTGTAGATGAGCACGGCCGGCAGGGCGACCGCGAGGCCGAAGCCGGTCATGATCAGCGCTTCACCCACGGGGCCGGCAACCTTGTCCAGACTGCTCTGACCGGCGGCGCCGATAGCCAGCAGGGCGTGGTAGATACCCCAGACGGTGCCGAACAGCCCGATGAAGGGGGCTGCCGAACCCACCGAGGCGAGGAAGGCCAGCCCCTGCTCCAGCCGCACCCGCTCCTGAGTGATGGCCCGGCGCATGGCGCGCAGCAGATATTCATCCGGCGAACCCAGCTTGCAGCTGACCGCACGCTCCTCGGCCCGGTTCAGCTGGGCCACGGCCGCCAGCGCTGCGCCGGTCAGCCGGCCATAGGCCTCCTGCGGCGGCAGGTGGGCCAGCTGGCGCTCCATCTCCTGCACGCTGTCGTGCTGCCAGAAATCGGCGACGAAGCGTGCGTTGAGGCGTTGTTCCCGCTGTGCGAGATAGCCCTTGAGCAGGGCGTAGTAGCAGGTACCAAGGGACATCAATACCAGCAGGATGAAGGGGATCAGCCCCACACCGCTGTTCTGGCTGAGCAGGTGGGCGATGCCCATGCCGTTGCTTGCGATTTCAGGATCCATGTTCAAGCCCTTAATTTGAAAATGATGGTGACTTTTGCCGAGGCCTCGACGGCCACGTTGTTCTGTTTGGCAGGAATGAATTTCCAGCGGCTGACGGTTTTGCGGGCCGTCATGTCCAGCCGCCGATAGCCGCTGCTCTTGTCCACCTCCACCGAGGCGGCGGTGCCCTCGGCCGTCACCCGTACATTGAGGATGACCCGCCCCTCTTCTCCCCGTCGTCTCGACTCATAGGGATATTGGGGCTCGGGGTTGTTGAGCCGGGCATCGCGGGCGATGGGAGCGCTGTTGCCCGCGCCGCCACCAGCCTTGTGGGCAGGACTCTGACTGGCACTTCCGCCGCTCGCCTGTGCGGCCGTTGCCGCCATCGCAGGGGCGGGCGCAGTGACCGGCGGTTGCGGACTGCTCACCGGCATGACCTTGGCGGGCTGCACCGGCGGGGTACGGTTTTTAAGCGGTTTGACCACCGGCTTGACGCTTTTCTTGACTGGCTTGGCCGGCGGTTTTTTGGGTGTCGGCAATGGCTTGGCTTTTTGCTGCACTTTTTGTACTTGCTGCGCTGTGGGAGCAGGGGCGGGGGCCGCCTTGGCAGGCGCATCATTGGTCGTCGCCTCGCCAACCCAGCGGGCCGACAGGGTCAGCGGCAAGGGCGGGGTGATGGGCGCAGGCTGGTGCGCATAGAGCCACCAGAAGGCGGCAAGATGCAGGGCGATCGCGATGGCAAGGCAAGCGAGACGGGCGGCGTCGGGATCGTTGGCGGGCAGTGTTGGTCTCGGGCTGCAGGAGTCCATCACTTGTCTCCCTTCCAGGTCTTCATATTCATACTCAAACGGCTAGTGTGAAGGCGCCAGAACAGGCGTCAGGCCGCTAGCATGCCTGATAATAAGAATCACAAACAACAACCATTATCAATCGCATTTTAATCGTGGTAAGGCTGGCTCGCAGGAAATTAAGAAGCCGGGCAGTGGCGTTCCCGACTGGCTACGGGTTGAGCGGTGTGCGTTCGCACCGGTCTTACCCCCTGTTGGCTGGCGGCGTCACAACTCCAGCAATACCCCGAGCTCCACCACCCGGTTGGCGGGAATATGAAAGAAGTCGGTCGCCTTGAGGGAGTTGCGGTTCATCCAGACGAACAGGCCCTCTCGCCAGCGCGCCATGCCGGGCAGATCGGTGCTGACCAGGTTCTCGTGGGAGAGGAAGAAGGAGGTCTTGGCCATGGTGACCTTCAGATCCTCCTGGGCGCAGGCCTGGAAGATCTCCTCCATGGAGGGCACCTCCTTGTAGCCGAAGTGGGCGACCACCTGCCAGAACCCCTCGCCAAGGTGGGTGAGCTCGATGCGCTCCTTGAAGGAGAGCCAGGGCTCGTCCTTGATATGAACGGTCAGGAAAATGACCCGTTCGTGCAGGATCTTGTTGTGTTTGAGGTTGTGCAGCATGGCGTGGGGCACCACCTGCACCGACTTGGAGAGAAACACGGCGGTGCCGGGGACCTGCAGCGGCGGGTGCGCCAGCATGTTGTCGACAAACCCCTTCAGCGCCAGTGACTTGTGCTCCAGCTTGTCGAGCACCAGCTCCCGTCCGCGCTTCCAGGTGGTCATCACTATGATGGCCAGCAGCGCAAACAGGATGGGGAGCCAGCCACCGGCCAGAAACTTGGTGGTATTGGCGGCAAAGAAGGTGACATCGACCAGCAGCAGCGGCGCGCACACCAGCGCAATCAGCCAGCGCGACCACTTCCAGCGGCGGGCGGCCACCACCATCAGCAGCAGGGTGGTGAGCGCCATGGTGCCGGTCACCGCGATGCCGTAGGCGGCGGCCAGGTTGCTAGAACTCTGGAACCAGAGGATGACGATGACGATGCCTCCCAGCAGCAGCCAGTTCACCAGCGGCAGGTAGATCTGGCCTATCTCGTGCTCCGAGGTGTGACGGATCTCCTGGCGCGGCAGGTAGCCGAGCAGGATGGCCTGGCGCACCACCGAGTAAGTGCCCGAGATCACCGCCTGGGAGGCGATGACGGTGGCCAGGGTGGCGAGGATCAGCAGGGGAAAGGCCAGCCAGGAGGGGGCAAGCAGGTAGAAGGGGTTTTCGATGGCGGCAGGATTGCGCAGCAGCAGGGCTCCCTGGCCGAAGTAGTTGAGCAGCAGGGCGGGCATCACCAGAGAACCCCAGGCCAGCTGGATGGCGCCACGGCCAAAGTGGCCCATGTCGGCGTAGAGCGCCTCCGTCCCGGTGACGCAGAGCACGACGGCCCCCAGGGTGATGAAGGCGATACCCGGTCGGCTGATCATGAAATCGAGGGCGTAGATCGGGTTGACCGCCTGCAGGATGGCGGGGTTTTGCCCGATCTCATAGGCCCCGAGCGCCGCCAGCACCCCGAACCAGATCAGCATGATCGGGCCGAACAGGCGACCGATGCCGGCGGTGCCGTAATGCTGGGCCCCGAACAGGATCACCAGCACGGTGAGGGTGATGGGCAGCACGAACGGCGCCAGCTCCGGGGTGATCACCTGCAACCCTTCGACCGCCGAGAGCACCGAGATGGCGGGAGTGATCACCGCATCCCCGATAAACAGCCCCACGCCGACCAGACCGAGCAGCATGAGCAGGGCGCGCGGCTTGGCCGGGAGGCGGCGGGAGGCCAGCGAGGCGAGGGTAAGGATCCCCCCTTCTCCCTTGTCGTCGGCCCGGAGCACCAGCAGCACATATTTGAATGAGACCACGATCATGATGGTCCAGAAGAAGAGGGAGACGATGGAGAGGATCCCCTCCGGGGTGGGCTGCAGACCCAGGTGTCCGGCGAAGCTCTCCTTGAGGGCATAGAGCGGGCTGGTGCCGAGATCGCCATAGACGACCCCCAGTGCTGCCAGGGTAATGGCCATGCGCCCTTGCTGGTGTCCGTGGCTCATCATGAAATTCCATTTCAATTCAGACTGTTAATCATGATACGCAGGCACAGGCACAAAGGAAACCCGCACCACGAAAAGGCCCCTGCGTTGGGCGTGCCGGTTTGGGTGACACATCCCGGATGTTGCTCTGCCCGATTCAGGGTCTGAGGGGGATGGCCAGGCGGGCATGAGCTGGTTGTCGGGTGTGCTCGACCAGAGTCAAACGGTCTGCAACGGGGGAGGGGAAGCGGGGCTGCCTGAAAAAATGAAACGGGAACTTTTTTGCATAAAACCGCAATGAGACAACTCTTTTGTCCCCAAAAGGCTGTTTTGCGACTGAAAATGTTGGTTTTTTAGCGGCTTGGCGGCTGAAAAGGCCAAAACGCCATAAAAAATTCAAAAAACTTCTTTACCAGTGACCAATGCGTGAGTAAACTTCGTCGGCAATATTTTACACCCCCACTTCCTCAACGGTGAGATATTGCCATGCTCAGGATTGCCAAAGAAGCGTTAACCTTCGACGATGTACTGTTGGTTCCCGCCCACTCCGAAGTTCTTCCCAATACTGCCGATCTGCGTACCAAGCTGACCTCTGCCATCAGCCTGAACATCCCCATGATTTCCGCTGCCATGGACACAGTGACCGAAGCCCGTCTGGCTATCGCACTGGCCCAGGAAGGCGGTATCGGCTTTATCCACAAGAACATGTCCATCGAGCAGCAGGCTGCCGAAGTGCGCAAGGTCAAGAAGTACGAGAGCGGCGTGGTCACTGACCCCGTCACCGTACGCCCCGACATGACCATCGCCCAGATCAAAGAGCTGAGCCACAAGAACGGTTTCGCCGGTTATCCGGTGGTGACCGAGGGCAATCAGCTGGTGGGCATCATCACCGGTCGTGATGTGCGCTTCGTGATCGATCTCTCCCAGACTGTCGAACAGATCATGACCCAGAAGGATCGTCTGGTCACCGTGCGTGAAGGCGCCCCCCGCGAAGAGGTGGTTGGCCTGATGCAGAAGCACCGTATCGAGAAGGTGCTGGTGGTCAACGCCGACTTCAAACTCAAGGGCATGATCACCGTCAAAGACTTCCAGAAAGCCGAGCGCAAGCCGAACGCCTGTAAAGATGACAAGGGTCGTCTGCGGGTCGGTGCTGCCGTTGGTGCCGGTGCCGGCAACGAAGAGCGCGTCGCCGCCCTGGTAGAAGCCGGTGTGGACGTGCTGCTGATCGACTCCTCCCACGGCCACTCCCAGGGCGTGCTGGATCGCATCAAGGCGACCCGCGAAGCCTATCCTGATCTGCAGATCATCGGCGGCAACGTCGCCACCGCCGCCGGTGCCAAGGCGCTGGCCGCTGCCGGCGTCAACGCCGTCAAGGTCGGTATCGGCCCGGGCTCCATCTGTACTACCCGTATCGTGACCGGCGTGGGCGTGCCCCAGATCACCGCCATCTCCGACGCCGTCGACGCGCTGGAAGGCACCGGTATCCCGGTGATTGCCGATGGCGGCATCCGCTTCTCCGGTGACGTGGCCAAGGCCATCGCCGCTGGCGCCAGCTGCGTCATGGTCGGCTCCATGTTTGCCGGTACCGAAGAGGCGCCGGGCGAGATCGAGCTCTATCAGGGCCGCTCCTTCAAATCCTACCGTGGCATGGGTTCTCTGGGCGCCATGTCCAAGGGCTCCAGCGACCGCTACTTCCAGACCGACAACGCCGCCGACAAGCTGGTGCCGGAAGGCATCGAAGGCCGCGTGCCGTACAAGGGCCGCCTCAAAGAGATCATCCACCAGCAGATGGGCGGCCTGCGCTCCTCCATGGGGCTGACCGGCAGCGCCACCATCGACGACATGCGCACCAAGGCCGAATTCGTGCGCATCTCGGGCGCCGGGATGAAAGAGTCCCACGTTCACGACGTGACCATTACCAAAGAAGCCCCCAACTATCGGATGGGCTGATAAAACGGGGCTGCGGCCCCGTTTCTCCACCGCTTTTTTATCCCGTGCTTTTTGTGACAACAGCAGCCTGATGCAGGAATAAAATGACTAAAGACATTCACCAGCACCGTATCCTTATCCTCGACTTCGGTTCCCAGTACACCCAGCTGATCGCCCGCCGCGTGCGTGAAATCGGCGTCTACTGCGAACTGTGGGCCTGGGATGTGACCGAAGAGCAGATCCGCGAATTCAATCCGAGCGGCATCATCCTCTCCGGCGGCCCCGAGTCCGTCACCGAAGCGGGCAGCCCGCGCGCCCCCGAGTACGTGTTCAACGCCGGCGTGCCGGTGTTCGGCATCTGCTACGGCATGCAGACCATGGCCGAGCAGCTGGGTGGCAAGGTGCAATCCTCCACCGAGCGTGAGTTCGGTTACGCCAAGGTGGAAGTGCTGGGCAACTCCGGCAAGACCAGTGCCCTCTTGCGCAACATCGAAGATGCCATCGCCGACAACGGCAATGCCCTGCTGGACGTGTGGATGAGCCACGGCGACAAGGTCACCACCATCCCGGCCGACTTCACCACCATCGCCCAGACCGCCACCTGCCCGCACGCCGCCATGGCCAACGAAGCCAAGCGTTTCTATGGCGTGCAGTTCCACCCGGAAGTGACCCACACCCGTCAGGGTGCCCGCATGCTGGAGCACTTCGTCAAAGACATCTGCGGCTGCGAATGCCTGTGGACCCCGGCCACCATCATCGACGACGCCGTTGCCCGCATCCGCGAGCAGGTGGGTGACGACGAGGTGATCCTGGGCCTCTCCGGCGGGGTGGACTCCTCCGTGGTCGCCATGCTGGTGCACCGTGCCATCGGCGATCGCCTGACCTGCGTCTTCGTCGACAACGGTCTGCTGCGCCTGAACGAAGGCCAGCAGGTGATGGAGATGTTTGGCGATCACTTTGGTCTGAACATCGTCAAGGTCGACGCCGAAGAGCGCTTCCTCTCCGCCCTGGCCGGTGAAGATGAGCCGGAAGCCAAGCGCAAGATCATCGGCCGCGTCTTCGTCGAAGTGTTCGACGATGAAGCGAAAAAGCTGAAAAACGCCCGCTGGCTGGCGCAAGGCACCATCTATCCGGACGTCATTGAATCTGCCGCCAGCAAGACCGGCAAGGCCCACGTCATCAAGTCTCACCACAACGTCGGCGGCCTGCCGGAAGAGATGAAGATGGGTCTGGTGGAGCCGCTGCGCGAGCTGTTCAAAGACGAAGTGCGCCGCGTTGGCCTCGAGCTGGGTCTGCCCTACGACATGCTCTACCGTCACCCGTTCCCGGGTCCGGGTCTGGGCGTGCGGGTGCTTGGCGAAGTGAAGAAAGAGTACTGCGATCTGCTGCGCAAGGCCGATGCGGTCTTTATCGAAGAGCTGCGCAAGGCCGACCTCTACAACCAGGTCAGCCAGGCTTTCGCCGTGTTCCTGCCGGTGCGCTCCGTTGGCGTCATGGGCGATGGTCGCAAATATGACTGGGTCATTGCGCTGCGCGCCGTCGAAACCATCGACTTTATGACTGCTCACTGGGCTCACCTGCCGTACGACTTCCTGGGTCACGTGTCGAATCGCATCATCAACGAGATCAACGGCATCTCCCGCGTGGTGTACGACGTCTCCGGCAAGCCGCCTGCAACCATCGAATGGGAATAAGCGGCTAACGCCCTTTCACCCTTCAAGCATAAAAATGTAAAAAAGACGCCCTTGCGGCGTCTTTTCTTTTTCCAATCGTTTGCGCCTCACTTTTCCCCTCGCTAGCCGCTTTCTTGCCTACCTGCCTCTGTCATTTCTGACAGGGGGTGTTTTATGGATCTCGCACTAGGCTCAGCCATGCCAATTGAGACCGACGCCGTGAGGCGGCGGTCGTGGCAGCAGGGGAGGGTGGCGACAGCAACGTCTTCATGTGCACTGTCGACACCGGACATACCAAATCTGGTGTGGCCCCCGGTGGAGTCCGGACACCACTTGAATAAACGGGGCGGAACCCGAACAGCCAAACGAGTAGGGACAAGAGATCACGGAGGGTTTGTTATGTCAGAACAAGCAGTGTTGTTGGGCGGATGGACTGCCTACCACAAGCTGAGCGCCAAAGATCAGGCCGTATTCAACCAGGCGCTGGAAGGATTTGTCGGGGTGCAGTACACCCCCTTTGAAGTCTCTACCCAGGTCGTCGCCGGCACCAACTACCGTTTCAAATGCAAAACCACGGTACCGCTGCCCAACCCGATCCACGGGGAAGCCGTGGTGCAGATCTTCCAGTCCCTGGATGGCTCGGCCCATATTACCTCCATCACCCCGATCTGATTGGGTTGCGGGGCAAGGCGGGGAGGGGAATTGCCTCCAACCTGTTGGCTCCAACACCAAGCAATAAGAAAGACGCCTTAGGGCGTCTTTTCACATCTGAACATTTCCGATGCACTGCAAGTTTTTACTTTTTGATTAATTTGTTGATCTTGCTCAGAAAACGATCATCATCCTCTTTCTCTTGCCTATTTTGCTCCCTAAGATAGTCGTTTGGAGATGACTTCTTTGAAGTCATCTATAACTCAGTCCAGAGCAACAGTGCGGGTCAGAGGCAGCAAACTAGAGGCTGTCGGGCGCTCAAGGGTAGAAGCTGTTATTGGATTAGAACTACTTTTCATCTAATCACGTTAGTTTTTTAATAGGGTACTCCTATGAGCAATACATACAATATTTATAAAGTTAGATCTAATAAATTAGATCCTTTATTAGAAAAAGTTCGGACTGTTGGTCTTGTTGAACAGAAAACTGTTAATAGTATACAATATAGAATGACGTTTTATTTTTCCGAAGAAATTGTAGGGAATGATATATGGTGGTGGAGTACTTATAGAGATTTCTTTTGTGATCATGTAACTAAGCCTCAGAATAAATTCTTTTTTGGTCTGTTGTTATGCACAAGAATTGATAATGAAAACGAAGTTTTTGCTGTTAGCCTAGGAAAGTCGCATTTCTATTTGTCAAAGTTCATTGAGTTAGATTTTGGAATTAACTTGGCAATTAGAATGGCTGATGAAGATACAATCTTATTAAAGAAAAGTAGATATTTTTCAGGAGCAAAAAGACAAGAAATATCCTCGTACGAAAACTTCACAAAAGACAGTTATGATCCTGGAGAATCTGTCGAGCATCTAAAACTAAAAGCTAGCAATAAAGAAATGTGGGGTGATAAGAATATTATATTTGCAGATTCAATTCAAATGGATATAGACAAATCTCCAACGCAATTAGAAGAAATATTTAATTATATCAATGACTCCCTTGCTGATGAGGCGGTGATTAACTTGCCAAAATTAGAAGCGGTCTCTGAAGAAGAAATTATAACAAACTTAGATTCTATTTTATTCACTTCAATTACCGAAGGTATAGCACATGTCGCTGTTGAAGAATTCAGAGTTTATGGAATAAATATCTGTTTTAATTTCCATGAATATAACTATCAACTCTCGTTCAAAAGCAAGAGAAAAACAATATGTAGAAAGGACATTGGGAATACATTAGAAGTTTCGTATTTAAGAGATTTCATTAAAGAAAATCAAAATATTGACAATGTTAATAATTTGAAGGTGCAGTTTAAACGTGAAGATTCTGGGGTGTTTAGTAAGTCAATAAAAGAAGTTATTGATTTTTATGTTGAGTATGAGGGATATAATTATTTTTTGAAACATGGAGAGTGGTATAAGTTTAACCAAACCTTCATGGATTATTTGAAAAAGTCATTAGAATCAATATCTATCACTCAGATGATTCCTTTGGATGAAAGTGAATATATTGCATGGCGAGATGAAAAGGAGCAAAGAATAGGGCAGGGTGAGTTGGTTGATGACAAAATAACTTACCGAGAGTATTTCTTCAATAAGAAACTAAGTCAAGAACACGGCTATGAACTAATGGATCGTCAACTGACAGAAATCGAAAGAATTAATGACAAGAAGAAAAAATACAAACTGGAAATTGCAGATTTGTATAAAGATAATGAAATAATATCTGTCAAAATATCTAAAGACTCTCATGAACTAATTTATAATATTGAGCAATCTAAAGACTCCATAGAACTCATAATGCAACGAGCAATTCCTTTTGATAATGAATTAAAATATGCAGCATTGTGGTTTGTCTTTGAAAATGATGTGGAAAAGATAACAGATATACATTCAATCCAATTTTTGCTTGCGATTGAAGCATGGCAGCAACGAATTAAGTATCACAAATTATTACCGAGGATTTATATTTCTAAACATATAAAGCCTAAGGGGTAATTGGTCTGGGACAACTGCTTAGCCCCACGACAACAATATGCTTAAGGTTCTCTAGGATGTAATGAAATTGCACCCTATGTGGGTCAATCCGATGGGGGGCGGAGTCCCATGTCCGTCCCCAAGGCAACAAAAAGGGGCGATCTGCCCCCCGACTCTGCTAATGCCCTCGCTTTATATCGTGAATGCTCGTTCGGCGCTGCCTGATTGTCTGCTAACTCACCACCAACACTCCTGTTTTCCTCATCAGGCCGAGCAGAAACAGGCCAAGTTTACTCATACCTCGCCGCTTCCCAGGCGTGTATCGCCTGTTTGCGGGTCTCCCCCCAGTGATAGCCGCCGAGTTTGCCGTTTTGCTGGATGACCCTGTGGCAGGGGATCATCAAGGCGACGGGGTTGGCACCCACCGCCAGCCCCACGGCGCGGGCGGCTTTGGGGTTGCCGATGGCACTTGCCACCTGGGCGTAGCTCATCACCTTGGCGGGCGGGATCTGCAGCAGCGCCCGCCAGACGCTGATCTGAAAGTTGGTGCCGCTCACGTGCAGCGAGATGGGGCGATCCGGCGCCTTGCTGCTGTCGAACATGGAGTGGATGACCCCCTGGGTGCGTGATGGCGCCTCCCTCAGTTCTGCCTCTGGCCAGCTCTGGGCGAGGGCGGCCAGCGGCGCATGTGGGGCCTGGTCATCGAGAAACGAGAAGTTGCACACCCCCCGCGGGGTGAGGGCGACGAACGCCTGGCCGAAGGGGGTGTCGTGCACCCCGTGATCGATAACCAGCCCGGCCCCGCGCTGCTTGTACTCGCCCGGCGTCACCGCTTCGAGCTGCACGAAGTGATCGTAGAGCCGCGAGCCGCTGCTAAGGCCCAGGGTATCGGCCACCTCCAGCAGCGGGCGCGACTCCTGCAGCAGCGCCTTGGCCCGCTCCAGGGTCAGCACCTGCAGATAGCGTTTTGGCGTCACCCCGGCCCAGCGGCTGAACAGCCGCTGGAAGTGAAAGGGGCTTAAGTGAACGTGCGCCGCTATCTCGTCCAGGGTGGGCTGGCGCGCCACCTGGCATTCGATAAAACGGATGGCATCGGCGATGCGGGCGTAATCAGACATAAGGCGCTCTCACGATAGGTTTGCAGCCGCAGCATCTTGGGTGCGACAAGGTCATGTGCGACAAATAGATACCCCACCATCGGCCAGCAGGGCAATGCCGGTGGTAAAGCTGGATGCATCGGACGCGAGATAAAGGGCCGAGCGGGCGATCTCCTCCGGTTGAGCCAGCCGTTTGAGGGCATGCATATTCTGCACAAAGGCGAGATTCTCCGGCGTATCGGTAAAGGCTCGTCCCATGGGGGTGTCGGTACCCCCCGGCAGTAGGGCGTTGACCCGCACCCCTTGTGCCCCATATTCGGCAGCCAGCACCTGGGTCAGGCCGATGAGGCCCGCCTTGCTCGCGGCATAGGCCGCCATGCCGGGCAGCCCCAGAGTATGGCCGACGAAAGTGGAGGTAAAGATAAGCGAGCCGCCGCCGCGTGCCTGCATGGCGGGGATCTGGTACTTGGCCCCCACAAAGGCGCTAGTGAGGTTGGTATCCAGGGTTTCCTGCCACTGCGCCAGTTCAAGCGCCGGCACGCTGCCCGGTGTCCCCGTGATGCCGGCGTTGTTGAAGGCGATATCGAGCCCGCCGAAGCGGGTCAGCGCGAGATCCACCAGGGCGCGGGCGTAAGTCTCGCTTCTGACGTCTCCCGCCAGGCTCACCGCCTGTCCCCCCTCATGGCGGATCTCCTCCACCAGCAGATCCAGCTCGGGCTGGCGGCGGGCGCCGACGACGACGCTGGCCCCTTCCCGGGCAAACAGGATGGCGCTGGCGCGGCCGATGCCGGAGCTGGCACCGGTGATGATGGCGACCTTGTTGGACAGTAATGACATGGCAGTTCCCTCGCAGGTGTGTTGTGCGGGCGCACAGGGTTGGCAGTGGGTTGAAACCTCAATAGATTCAACCCCACTCTGGTTTGACCCCACTATGGCAACCGGCCCTCGCTGACACGACCCGGATCTTGCTCTCTTTGCCCCCCTATCACGGTACCGTGCGCCGATGCAGGCCCTTGCGGCAACAAAACAGGGGATCTTCGGCCGTCATTCTCTATAATGCCCCCTCTTTTTTTGACTGCCGGTTTGACTGCTGGGCCAACCACCGGCAGCGCCGTTGGCCGCGAACCGGCCACCCCGATAGAGACGATGTCATGCATACCCTGGAACAGCTGCGCGCAGGTGAACTCTGCGGCGCCCGCCACCTCAAACTCGCCGAAAACCTGACGGAGTTCCCGCCCGAGATCCTGGCTCTCAAAGAGACGCTGGAGGTGCTGGATCTCACCGGCAACCAGTTGAGTCGGCTGCCTGACGAGCTGGCCGAGTTCAGCAAGCTGCGCATCATTTTCTGCTCCGAGAACCGCTTTACCGAGCTGCCCGAGGTGCTGGGACGCTGCCCGGCGCTCACCATGGTGGGCTTCAAGGCCAACCAGATCGCCACTGTGCCTGCCACGTCGCTGCCGGCGGGGCTGCGCTGGTTGATCCTGACCGACAACGCGGTGGAGCAGCTGCCCGATGAGCTGGGTCAGTGCGGCGCCCTGCAAAAGCTGATGCTCTCGGGCAATCGCCTGCGCGAGCTGCCGGCAACCCTCGCCAACTGCCAGCGTCTGGAGCTGGTGCGCATCGCCGCCAACCGGCTCGACGCGCTCCCGGATTGGCTGGTGAGGCTGCCGCGCCTCGCCTGGCTGGCGTATGCGGGCAACCCCTTCAGCGACAAGCAGGAGCAGCGGCTGGGCCAGTGCGCCTCGGTGGCCGACATCCCGTGGGATTCACTTAAGGTGGGCGGGCTGCTGGGGCAGGGGGCATCCGGTGTCATCCATCGCGCGGAGCTGGCCACGCCGGCGGGGCCGCGGGCGGTGGCGGTCAAGTGCTTCAAGGGGGCCGTGACCAGTGATGGGCTGCCCCGCTGCGAGCTGGCGGTGTCGCTGGCGGCCGGTCGTCATCCCCATCTGGTCGGGGTCGAGGGGCGGGTGGGCGATCACCCCTCCGGCATTCCTGCGTTGGTGATGGCGCTGATAGACCCTGATTTTATCAACCTGGCGGGGCCGCCGAGCCTGGACTCCTGCACTCGCGATATCTATCAAGCCGATGCCCGCTTTACCCCGGCTGCGCTGCTGGCCATGGCGCAGGGGGTGGCGAGCGCCGCGCTGCATCTGCACGGGCGCGGCATCCTGCACGGCGATCTCTACGCCCACAACATGCTGCTCTCCTTGCAAGAGGAGGGGCGGCTGCTGCTAGGGGATTTCGGCGCCGCCTCCTGTTATGAGCGAACCGATGGTGAGCTGGCCGGCTTGCTGGAGCGACTGGAAGTGAGAGCCTTCGGCTGCCTGCTGGAAGAGCTGCTGGCCCGCTGTGCCCCTTGTGATGACAGGCTGGATGCCCTGCATGCGCTGGTGGATGACTGTCTCTCCGAGGTGGTGGCGGCGCGCCCCGACTTTGCCGAGATTGCGGCCAGGCTTGCTGCGGTGACGGCGGTCAGGTGCGCCGAGCCGGCTTTGCAGTGATCCGGCCCACCCTGCCGTCGCTGTAGTAAGCAGGTGGAAAGCAGGCGAAAAAGAGCAGGAGTGGATGACAAAAAGATGTCAAAAGGGGGCCTTCGGGCCCTTTTTTGTTTTGTTCCGCTTTTCTGGACAAAAGTTGCGGCTGCCGCCTTGTTGGTGCTTGCGTGCAGCGGGCTAAGTTGTGATATTGAGGCATCTTTACATGACAGGGGTGACTGGATGGAAGCGGCTTTTTGGCATCAGCGTTGGGAAGAGAACCGGATCGGCTTTCATCAGGCGGATTTCAATCGCTGGCTGCAATCCTGGTGGTCGGCCCAGCAGCAGGGCGAGCCCGTGCTGGTGCCCCTGTGCGGCAAGTCCCGCGACATGCTCTGGCTGAGCGGGCAGGGCCATCCGGTCGACGGGTTCGAGCTCTCGTCCGTCGCCATCAACAGCTTTTTCAGCGAGAACACGCTGAACGACACAGTTAGTGCCGAGGGGCCCTATCAGTGCCATCAGCACGACAGCCTGCGCATCTATGAGGGGGATTTTTTCGCCGCCTCCGAACTTGGCCGCCGCTATCGGCTGGCCTACGACAGGGCAGCCCTCATCGCCCTGCCGACCGCTATGCGCCGTCAATATGCCGAACTGATGAGCCGGCTTATCGAGGCGGGTGGTCAGATCCTGCTGGTGACTCTGGAATATCAGCCTGAGCAGCAGCGCCAGCCGCCGTTCTCGGTGGGGGAGATGGAAGTGCGCACCCTGTTCGAGCGCCACTTCCAGGTCGAGGTGCTGGGGCGAGCGGCCGAACTCGATCACCCCAGGGTGCTGTCGGGCCAGCTCTCCTACTTCGACGAGGTGGCCTATCGGCTGGTGCGCCGTCCAGAGGCTTGACCAAAAGCGTGAGCTGAGGCGATAAAACTGGCCATAAAGCTGCAGCTGGTTGACTCTTTATTACCTCCTTTGACATAGATCAACGTGACAAGGGAGGGGAGTGCCTAAGATGAGCCTGTTTCTCAATCACTGTTGTCATCGGCAGGCGCGCTCTGGTTTGGGACTGCCCGCCGACCATCAACTCAGTGTCTGATTTTCACGCTCATGTTCACTTTTGGCGGCTCTGGTCGCAATTGATTATGGTTTTTCCAGCCGACCCCACGGGGTCGGCTTTTTATTGGCTGCCAGAAGGGGAACAGACGGCCTGATCAGGCCTCGAAGGTGGCGGCATTGAGCCGGAACGCGCGGGGGTCGTCGATGAACTGGCCGGTGATGCGCTCGTCGTGCTCGTGGCCCTGGCCATAGCTGCAGAGGATCAGCCGATCCGATGTTCTCGATCTCAGCTGGGTGATAAAGCGCACCAGATCGGCGCGGCTCAGGTTACCGACCTCCTCGCACACCCTTTCGCGCTGATCAAAGCCGAGATCCTTGTTGCCGATGCTGACCCACAGCCGCTGGCCGCGACTGCGCAGGTTGGCATCCCGCTCACTCAGCTGGGCCTGCAGGCCCGCCTTGCTGTCCTGCCACTGCCGGGCGGTGAGCTCGAGCATGGCCAGCGGAAACAGGTCGATGAACTCCTCCACCGCATCCAGCAGGATCTGCGGCCCGGCTACCGGCGACTGGATGTAGAAGATGAGGCCGGGATGGCGGTTGAGGGGCAGGTTGCCGGCCCCCACCACGTAACCGAGCTGCTGACGGGTGCGCAGCTCGTGAAAGAAGGTGGAGGACATGATGTGGTTGGCCAGGGTGAAGCAGGCCAGATCCCGCGCCCGGGTGGTGCGCGACTGGTAATAGACCAGCAGAGCCGAGTCTTCATGCTCGCAGCCCTGTTCGCGAATGAGGGTGCCCCTGTCCTGAATGGAGATGAGCGGGCGGCGGGTCTCGGCACTGGGCTGGCTGTTGACGCCGAGGTGGCGCTCCAGCAGGGCGGCGAGCTCGAGGGCCTCGGCGGCGGTCCAGTCACCGTGCACCAGGGTCTCTACGTGCACCTCGGCAAAGAGACTCGCCACGAAGGCGGGCATCTCGCCCAGCTCGACGCTGCGCAGGTGGCGCAGCAACTGCTCGAACGGCGGGTTGTTGGGCTGCAGCAGGCTGGTGAGCTGGTTGAACAGCTGGGAGATGGGGCGCGCCTTGGACTGGTTGTCCCAGTTGCGGATGAGCTGCTCTTTGATTTCGGCAAAGCGGGCCGGATCCGGGTAACCCAGGGTGCGGTTGCCGAGGATCATGTCGAGCAGCAGCGGCTGCTTGTCGGCAAAGCCGCTCAGGTTGATGGTAAAGCCGCCCTGGTGGGCATAGATCTGATAACCGAGCCCCGCCAGCTCCGCCGGGTAGGTGAGGGCGTTGAGGTGGTCGGTGAGCAGCTCCACCGCGAGGCGAGCCATGGCGATGTGGCGCGGGCTCTTGACCGCGTGCTCGCTGTCGATGGAGATGTAGAGGTTGCCCTTGGGCACGCTGAACTGATGCTCGTGCAGGTGCCAGAGCCGAAAACCGGGCCGATCAATCAGGCAGGCGGGCATGTCGGCGGTGAGCTCGGGCGTGCGCACATCGAGTCGGTTGCTGATGAAGGGGTTGGGCAGCGGCAGGGCCAGCGCCGGATCCGGTTCGCTCTGCTGCCAGCGGATCTTCTCCGCCTCGGTGATGGTGGTCACGCTGTAGGGGGTCTGATACCAGCGGGCCAGCCGGTCCGTGCCGAGCTCCGGCGCCGTGATGGTCAGGCGCAGGTTGTGGGGGGTGAGCTTGGCGAGCAGGCGGCGAATGAGCGGCTCGTCGTATGCGCACATCATGTAGTCGCCGTAGAGCAGGTCATCGGGAGCGTAGCTGAACAGGTTCAACACCAGCCCGGAGACGGTGTCGAGCGCCCGGCCCCGCTCCTGAAAGCGGAAGGCGGACTCAAGCACGGTGCGCTTCTCGTCATAGCGCCAGGCTTCCACCCCGCCGCGCTCGATGAGCTTCAAGTAGCCGAACAGGGCCGCCACTATCTCGTTGACGTGTTCGAGCCCGAGCGGGGTCAGGCCGAAATTGACGCCAAAATCCTTGAAGTTGGCGCCGCTGATGCCACCGCCGGCGGAGAGCTGATTGACCCAGCCCTTCGCCTTGAGCAGGGAGAGCAGGCTGCCGTCTCCTTCGTAACCGATGAGGTGGCTCAGGAAGGTGAGGGGCTTCTTGTCGTAATACTCGTCCACGTTGGGCAACGGGAAGGTGAGCGCGAGTTTGCGGGTCTCCTTGACCGGGTTGATCTGGATGCGAATGCCCAGGTCATCGAGCCGGTAGAGGGGCATCTCGAGGGTCGGCGTTCCCAAATTGCGATTCAAAATGGGAGCGAAAAAGCGATCGCACCAGTCGAGCTGGGTCTCGATGGTGGCTGGCGAGATCATCACCAGCGCCATGCGATCCGAGCTGTAGTGGGTTTCGTAAAACCGGATGAGGTCGGAGCGCAGATCCCGACCGGGCAGATCGGCCAGGGTATCCAGATTGCCCACCGAGAATTTGGCGAAGGGGTGGGCGGGATTGACCGTCTCCTTATGTACCTGGTAGCTGCGGCGCACGTCGTCCTGCAGCTTGAGGCGGTATTCGGAGTCGACCGCGTTGCGCTCCTTGTCCACCCACTCGGGATCGAAGGTGGGGCAGATGAAGAACTGGGAGAAGCGATCCAGCCCGGCCTCGAAGAAGCCGTTGTCGATCTCGAAGAAGAAGTTGGTGAACTCGGTGCCGGTCCAGGCGTTGTTGCTGCCGCCATGGCGGCTCATAAATTGCTGGTATTCACCAGGTTTGGGATAGGTGCAGGTGCCAAGGAACAGCATATGCTCAAGGAAATGAGCCATCCCCTGCCGGTCCGCCGGATCGTCGAAGTGGCCGGTGTTGACGGCCAGGGAGGCGGCAGACTTGTCGGTGTCGGGATCGCAGATCAACAAGACCCTGAGCCGGTTTGCCAGCTCCAGATAGTGGTACTGCCGATGGTCGTTGGGACTGGCATATGGGCTCATTGGCGCGTGACTCTTGTTGGATTTATTTGAATTTAAACATGATTATCGACCCCGCTACCCGGTGAGGCAAACCCTTTTCTGAGAGGTAGCGCAATTGTTTCCCCCGGCATGGCGGGGTAAGATCCCCCCGCTATCAAAACAGGCCCGTTGGGCGAGGTTGTAATGAAAATCTACATCATGCGTCATGGCCAGGCTGGCATGAATGCGAAAACAGATGAACAGCGTCCACTGACCGAGCAGGGAATCGAAGAGTCCATCCACATGGCCCGCTGGCTGGCCCCTCAGCTTGGCGACAAGCTGGATCGGGTGATCCACAGCAACTATCTGCGCGCCAAACAAACCTGGCAGAGCATATGCAGTGAATTACCCAAGGCAGGGGCCGTCGAAGAGAGTGGTGACATCACCCCCTATGGCGATCCGGCCTTCGTGGCGAGTTACCTCACCGCGCTGGCGGCCAAGCACGACAGCATCCTGATGGTGAGCCACCTGCCGCTGGTGGGATATCTGGTGCAGAGCCTCTGTCCGGCAGCCGGTGCCCCCATGTTTGCCACCTCAGGCCTGGCCTGTATCGAGTGGCAAGATGGCAAGGGGGTCTTGCTCTGGTTGGAAGGACCACATACAATACGCTAAAAGTTAATAAAAAGTTATAGATTGGTTTTTTGGGGAAGAGAGTCGCGATTTTTTCGGATTTTTATACAGAATTTACGGAATTATTTCGCAGAAGCTGCTGTCATACGGATACAACTGCAAGAGGTTGCAAACGATGAGAGTGTTCAAGAAGTACCTGCCGCTGATGGTGGCAAAACATGTCAAAACCTTCTTCAAGGGGCGGATTTACATCCACGGCAGAGGACGCTTTGACTTCCAGTCCGGCCTGCTGATGATGCCCACGTCGGCGGACATTCCCCACCGTCAGACCGTGGTCGAGGTCAACGAGTTGATCTCGAGACTGCACATGGATGCGGCGTGATTGCTTCGTCACCTCGCTGATCCGCGTCATGCCCGCCACCGTGCGGGCATGACTGTTTTTGGGCCCACGGCGGCCTCTTCAGCGCTGTTCGACCCCCTTTTTGTCAGCCAATTCTGCCCTGGCGGCGCGGTGCTTGCTAATCCTGTTGACCCCCCTATACTGCCGCCAGAAATACCCGCTGCTTTTTTCTGGATATAGCGATGCCACTTGCCTTCTTGTTTCCCTTCTCGTGCATGGCCATCTGGGCCGGCAACGCCATCGTCAGCAAACTGGCGGTGGGGGTGCTCTCGCCGGCGGCGCTGGCCTGGTCGCGCTGGATGGTGGCCGCCATCATCTTGACGCCGTTCCTTGCGCACCGGGCTTGGCGGGATCGCGCCAAGCTGCGCGCCGGCTTCTATCAGCTGGCGGCGCTGGCCCTGCTCGGCATGGTGCTCAACCAGACCTTCGGCTATTACGCGGCGCAGACCCTGGGGGCCACCGAGATCGGCCTGATGATGGGGCTGACTCCGCTGATGACGGTGCTGCTCAGCATCTGGTTGCTGCGCGAGCGCCCCACCTGGGGGGCGCTGCTTGGCGGCGTTATCTCCATCCTGGGGTTGGCGATCTTGCTGGGGCAGGGGGATCCCGCCCGCCTCTTTACCCAGGGCATCCACATCGGCTCCGTCTACATGCTGCTGTCGGCGGGCACCTATGCGCTCTACAGCGTATTGCTCAAGAAGTGGGATCTGGGGCTCGACAACTGGTCCATGCTCTACGGCCAGGTGCTCTGCAGCCTGCTGTTTCTCACCCCGTTCTACCTGCTGATGGACGGGCAGTGGCCGGACGGCCGGGCGCTCTGGCTGATCCTCTATGCGGGGATCCCGACCTCGGCCCTGTCGCCCTGGCTGTGGATGCAGGGCATCGCCCTGCTCGGGGCAAGTCGCACCGCCATCTTCATGAACCTGTTGCCGGTGATGACCGCCGCTCTGGCCATCAGCTGGCTCGGTGAGAGATTGACCAGTTATCATCTGATCGGCGGCGGCATGACCCTGTTTGGGGTGCTGCTGGCCCAGTTGCTGGTGCAGCCTGTGGTGCTGCGCCGGCGCAGGGTGGCACTGGCCGCCTGCCGGGACGAGTGAGAAAAAAGACCGCCGAAAGGCGGTCTTTTTGTCTGCAGGGTAGCGAACCTTATTGCGCGGTCAGATAGAGATCTTTCGAGTAGACCAGATCCTGCGGGTTCTGATAGGGGTAGCCCTTGATGTTGGGTTTGAGCAGGCGGGACTTGACGTAGAAATAGACCGGGGCGATGGGCGCTTCTGCATCGATCAGGGCCTCGGCCTGCTGATAGAGCTGGTTGCGTTCGGCCGGATCCCTGGCGTCATGGGCCTTGGCCAGCAGGGCATCATACTGCTTGTTGAACCACTTGCCGCTGTTGGCGCTACTGCTGGAGGTCATGATGTCGAGGAAGGTGGAGGCATCGTTGTAATCCCCGTTCCAGGCGTAGCGGCTGACCCCGAAGTCCCCTTCGTTGAGGGCCGACACCATGGTCTTCCACTCCATGTTGTTGAGCTTGGCCTGCACCCCCAGGTTGTGCTTCCACATGGAGGAGATGGCTAGCGCTATCTTCTTGTGCCCCTCGTTGGTGTTGTAGAGGATGTCCACATCCAGCGGCTTGCCAGGGCCATAACCCGCTTCGGCGAGCAGCGCCTTGGCCTGCTTGATCCGCTCCTCCTTGCTCATCTGCTCGCTGGCCGGTCGCTTGAGCTCGAAGCCGTCCACTATGGGCGGCGTCAGGCTGAAGGCGGAGATCTGGCCCTGCCCCAGGATCTTCTCGGTGATGGTGTCCCGGTCGATGGCCAGGGAGAGCGCCTTGCGCACCTTGGGGTTGTCGAACGGTTTGCGCTGGGTGTTGAACACGTAGTAGTAGGTGGCCAGGGTCGGCACGCTTACCAGTTCCTGCGGGCTCTGCTGCTTGAGCTGCTTGTACTGCTCGAGCGGATAGCTGGTGTAGTGCAGCTCGCCGGCGCGATAGCGGTTGTAGGCGGCGGTGTCGGAGACGATCTCCAGATAGAACACCTTGTTCAGCACCGTATGCTGGTTGTCCCAGTAATGGGGGTTGCGCTCGGAGATGAGACGCTCGTTGGGGGTCCACTCCTTGAGCACGAAGGCTCCGTTGGAGACGATGTTGCCCGGCTTGACCCACTCATGACCGAACTTCTCGATGGTCGCCCTCGGCGCCGGGAAGGTGGTGTAGTGGGAGAGGGTCTTCAGGAAAAAGGGCACCGGGTTTTTCAAGGTGATCTGCAGGGTATGGGCATCGAGCGCCTTGATGCCCAGCGTATCCGGGCTCTGCTTGCCCTGAATGACCTCGGCGGCATTGGTGACGCCGGTCAGCTCGATGAACCAGGCGTAGTTGGAGGCATTCTTGGGATCCGCCGCCCGCTGCCAGCCATAGACGTAATCGGCCGCCGTTACCGGCTCGCCGTTGGACCATTTGGCATCGGGTCTGAGCTTGAAGGTGTAGACGGTGCCCGTGGAGTCGAGCTCGTAGCCAAGGGCGCCGGCAGGCTGCAGCTTGCCGTCCCCGTCCAGGGTGTAGAGCCCCTCGAACAGATCGTTGACGATTTCGCTGCCCGCGCTCTCTTCCACCATCTGGGGGTCGATGGAGGCGGGTTCGGTAGCGATGTTGCGGATGAAGGTTTGCTGTTCTGCCGGCAGCAACTGGGTACCGGTCGGTACCTGGGCTGCCAGGGCGGGGAGTGCGAACAGGGCGGCAACCGTGCCGGCAATGAGTGTCCTTTTCATTGAATATCCTTATGTTTTTTTGCTTCCAAAGCCGGGCCAGTGTGCGGGATTGATGGCGAGATCTCAAGAGGCAGACAGGTCCCCCATGGCATGTGTCCCAGATAGGGGGCATGGCGGGGATCTTGCCACCCTCATGGCGACATCTTCGTGAGTTTTTGCCACGAATTAACATCGAAAAAGTTACCGATTGAAACCAGTTTGAGGGCGGTTTCGGGCGAAAAAGGCGGGGGAGATGTGCGTTTATTCAGCGGCTTAATTCGCTGCAAAAACAAAAAACAGGCGTTACATTAGGTTACAAAACAAGGCTGCCGAGGATCGGCACTTTTTTTGTCTATGCGTGCAAACGTTTTCAAGGCCAACGGAAACGATCTTAAAGGAACAATAATGCGAAACATGATCACCATGGGCGAGTTCATCGTCAAAAAGCAGGCGGATTATCCCACCGCGACCGGCGAGCTGACCTCGCTGCTCAGCTCCATCCGCCTGGCCGCCAAGGTGGTGAACCGGGAGATCAACAAGGCGGGGCTGGCGGACATCATCGGCTCCATGGGCGCTGAAAACGTGCAGGGCGAGGTGCAGCAGAAGCTGGACGTCTACGCCAACGAGCGCTTCAAGGCGGCGCTGGAAGCCCGTGGCGAAGTGTGTGGCATGGCCTCCGAAGAGGAGGAAGACTTCGTCTCCTTCGATTCCGAGCTCTCCCGTCACTCCAAGTACGTGGTATTGATCGACCCACTCGATGGCTCCTCCAACATCGACGTCAACGTCTCCGTCGGCACCATCTTCTCCATCTACCGCCGGGTCAGCAAGCCGGGCGCCGGCGTCACCCTGGAAGACTTCCTGCAGCCGGGCAACCGCCAGGTCGCCGCCGGTTACGTGGTCTACGGCTCCTCGACCATGCTGGTCTACACCACCGGCTTTGGCGTCAACGGCTTTACCTACGACCCCTCCATCGGCTGCTTCTGCCTCTCCCACGAGAACATCCGCATTCCGGAGGAGGGCAAGATCTACTCCATCAACGAGGGCAACTACATCAAGTTCCCGGACGGGGTGAAGAAGTACCTCAAATATTGTCAGGAGCGGGACGAGGCGACCCACCGTCCTTACACTTCCCGCTACATCGGCTCTCTGGTCTCCGATTTTCACCGCAACCTGCTCAAGGGCGGCATCTACATCTATCCGTCCGGCACCAACTCGCCGAACGGCAAGCTGCGTCTGCTCTATGAGTGCAACCCCATGGCGTTTTTGGTGGAGCAGGCCGGTGGCAAGGCATCAGACGGCTTTGGCCGGATCATGGACATCCAGCCCACCGCGTTGCACCAGCGTACCCCCTATTTCGTGGGCTCCACCAAGATGGTGGATCGGGCCGAGGCCTTTATGCGCGAGTTCTCGTCCCATGAGGATCCGGCTAATCAGGGTTGATCATCAGAGGTGTAGGTTGGTGCTGAGCGCAGCGAAGCCCAACGTTTACCGGTGCGATTCCCTCTCCCTCTGGGAGAGGGCAGGGTGAGGGGAATGGTTTTCACTGCCCCCCTCATCCCCGACCCTTCTCCCACAAGGGGAGAAGGGAGACGCTCGTCACCAGCCAACATAAACAAAACGGGAGCCACAGTGGCTCCCGTTTTGTTTCGCTTTCCGCCTACAGGCTGTTGTTGGCCAGATCCGCCAGCAGGCCGTCCACCAGCTTGAGGCGCATGGCCCTGTCCTGGGTCGGCACCTGGAAGCGCAGCCGGGTCGGCCCGTCCATCTTGTAGATGCGCGGCTGCTCCGAGAGCAGCCTGACCAGATAGGCAGGGTTGACCTTGGTTTCCTGGGTAAAGTCCAGATAGCCACCGCGCTCGCTCATCTCCACCCGGCGAATGCCCAGCGCTGTGGCGCGCTGGCGGAAGGTGGCCAGTTCCAGCAGGGTTTTGGTCGGCTCCGGCAACAGGCCGAAGCGATCGATCAGCTCCACCTTCAGTTCGCGCAGCTCCTGCTCGTCCGCCGCACTGGCGATCCGCTTGTACATGGAGAGGCGCATGTTGACGTCCGGGATGTAGTCGTCCGGCAACAGCGCCGGCAGGCGCAGTTCCACCTCGGTGTGCTGGCTCATGAGTTGTTCCAGCGACGGCTCCCTGCCCGATTTCAGCGCCTCGACCGCCTGCTCCAGCATCTCCATGTAGAGGGTGAAGCCGACCGATTCAATCTGGCCGCTCTGATCGTCGCCGAGCAGTTCGCCGGCGCCGCGGATCTCCAGATCGTGGGTGGCCAGCGCAAAGCCGGCGCCGAGATCTTCCAGCGACGCAATGGCCTCCAGCCGCTTGGCCGCATCCTTGGTCATCAGCTTGGGATGAGGGGTGAGCAGGTAGGCATAGGCCTGATGGTGGGAGCGACCGACCCGACCTCGCAGTTGGTGCAGTTGGGCCAGACCGAGATGATCCGCCCGATCCATGATGATGGTGTTGGCGCTCGGCACGTCGATGCCGGTCTCGATGATGGTGGTGCAGACCAGCAGGTTGAAGCGCTGGTGGTAGAAGTCCGACATCACCCGCTCGAGCTCGCGCTCGCGCATCTGGCCGTGGGCGATGCCGATGCGCGCCTCCGGCACCAGCTCGGCAAGATCCGCCGCACATTTTTCGATGCTCTCCACGTCGTTGTGCAGGTAGTAGACCTGGCCGCCGCGCTTCAATTCCCGCAGCACCGCCTCGCGGGTGACCGCCGGCTCTTGCTGGCGCACGAAGGTCTTGATGGCTAGCCGTTTGGCGGGTGGGGTGGCGATGATGGAGAGATCCCGCATGCCCGACATCGCCATGTTGAGGGTACGCGGAATGGGGGTGGCGGTGAGGGTGAGGATGTCCACATCGGCCCGCAGCGCCTTGATCTTCTCCTTCTGGCGCACCCCGAAGCGATGCTCCTCGTCGACGATGAGCAGCCCCAGATCCTTGAAGGTAAGCTCGGCGCCCAGCAGCTTGTGGGTGCCGATGATGATGTCGACCTTGCCCTCGGCCAGCTCTTTCATCACGGCGGTCTGCTCCTTGGCGGAGCGGAAGCGGCTGAGCACCTCGACCCGCACCGGCCAGTTGGCGAAGCGGTCGCGGAAGTTGTCGTAGTGCTGCTGGGCGAGCAGGGTGGTGGGCACCAGCACGGCCACCTGCTTGCCGCCGTGCACTGCCACGAAGGCCGCCCGCATCGCCACTTCGGTCTTGCCGAAGCCCACGTCGCCGCACACCAGCCGATCCATGCTCTTGGCCTGGCACATGTCGCCGAGCACCGCATTGATGGCGTTGAGCTGGTCATCGGTCTCCTCGAACGGGAAGCCGGCGGCAAACTGGCGATAGGCCTCGCGGTCGTGTTTGAAGGCAAAGCCGTGACGGGCCGCCCGCATGGCATAGACATCCAGCAGCTCGGCTGCCACGTCGCGCACCTTTTCGGCCGCCTTGCGCCGGGCCTTGACCCAGGCCTCGCCGCCGAGCTTGTGGCTGGGCGGGTTGTCCGAGCCGGTATAACGGCTGATCAGGTGCAAACTGGTGACCGGCACGAACAGCTTGTCGCCGCCGGCATATTCCAGGGTCAGAAACTCGGTGGGCAGGCCGCCGGCATCGATGGTTTCCAGCCCCAGATAGCGGCCGACCCCGTGATCCAGGTGCACCACCGGCTGACCCTGGGTCAGCTCGCCGAGGTTGCGGATCACCGCATCCGAGCTCAGGTTCTTGCTCTTCTCCCGTTGCCGTTTGCTGCGGATCTTGCCGCCCAGCAGTTCGGTCTCGGTGATGAGCGCCAGCTCCTCTTGCCCCGGCTCTCGCAGCAAAAAGCCGCGCTCGAGCGGTGCCACCAGCAGGCCGTGACGGGCCTTGCTGGTGATGAAGGCATCGAGTGACGCGAACTCCTTGGGCTGCAGCGCGATGCGGGCCAGCAGGTCGCCCAGCACCTCGCGCCGCCCCTCGGACTCCACCGCAAACAGGGTGCGCCCGGCAAAACCTTGCAGGAACTGGTTGAGCGCCAGCAGCGGCTGCTCCTTGCTGTGATCGAGTTGCAGCTCGGGCAGCGCCGAGATGGGCAGGTCGTGCTGGCCCGCATCACCGGCGGTGGGGGCCTCCTGCAGCCGCACGGCCGCGTACTGGCCGAGCGCCGCAAACAGCTGCTCCACCGGCAGGTAAATCTGTTGGGGTGGCAGCAGGGGACGGGTATTGTCCCAGCGTCTGTCCTCGTAGCGTTGAGCGATGTCGTTCCAGAAGCGCTGGGCGGCGGGGTAGATCTCCCCCACGGTCAGCAGCAGGGTGTTCTCCGGCAGGTGGTCAAACAGGTTGGCGGTCTGCTGGAAGAAGAGCGGCAGATAGTACTCGATGCCGGCCGGCCAGCGCCCCTTGCTCACCTCCTGATAGACGGAGCCCTCGGCGCGGGAGATCTCGAACTGTTCACGATACTGGCCGCGAAACAGCTCGATGGCCCCCTCGTCGGTGGGAAACTCCCGGGCCGGCAACAGGCTGACGCTCTTGACCGGCTCGCTGGAGCGCTGGGTCTCGGGGTCGAACGGGCGGATGGAGTCCACCTCGTCGTCGAAGAAGTCGATGCGATAGGGGCTGCTACTGCCCATGGGGAAGAGATCGAGCAGAGAGCCGCGGGCGGCAAATTCGCCGTGCTCCAGCACCTGCTCCACCGCCACATAGCCCGCCTCGGCGAGGCGCGCACGCAACTGCTGCAGATTGAGGCGCTGACTGCTTTTCACCATCAGGCTGTATTTGTCGAGATAGACCCGGGGCGCCGTGCGCAGCATCAGGGTGGAGATGGGCACGATCAGCACGCCGCTGCTCATCTGCGGCAGCTTGTAGAGGGTCTCGAGCCGCTGGGAGATGATGTCCTGATGGGGGGAGAAGGTGTCGTAGGGCAGGGTCTCCCAGTCCGGGAACAGCAGCACCGGACAGCCGGTGTCGGCCAGCAGGTATTGCAGTTCCTGTTCGAGGCGCAGGGCACTCGGGGTATCGGCGGTCACCAGCAGGACGGGGCGATGAGCCTCCTGGGTGAGGCGGGCGGCCATCAGCGAGAGGCTGCTGCCTGTCAGCTGGCCGAGCGTTAACTTTTGGCCCGCCTTGGCGGGCAAGGCGGGAAGCTTCATTGGCATCATTCGATTCTTTTAACGTTGACGGTCTTGCGCACGAAGTTTGAGTTGTTTGGACTGGATATGCAGGCTGGCACGCACCAGCAGTTCGCGGTCATCCTCGCGGATCCGCACATAGTCGAGCATCACGTGGGTGCCGTGCTCGCTCGGTTCCAGCTGCTTGACCTGGCCGTAGCAGTAGATGGCGGAGGCCTCTTCGCGCAGGAAGATCTTGAGCCGCACTATCTGGTGCAGGTGCGGCACCTCGCCGTGGCCCTGGCGCGGATGCAGGTAGGTCAGCTGGCCGGCGCCAAAGCGCAGGGTGTGGAAGCGATGTTCCGGATGATCCTGCACCGACAGCACATAGCCCATGATCATGTCGATCTTGCGCGACTGCTGGTTGATGATCTCCACCAGATCGTGCATCGAATCGTTCTGATTGCGGATCAGGCGGCTGGTCACCATGTCGATGGAGGTAATGGCGGAGGCGATGCGAAAGGGTTCGGGCAGCTCGGCCTCCAGTGCTTCCAGCGAGGGCAGATGAAAGTCACCGGGCATGGGGATCACATTGACCGGTGTGGCATGGGTGACACTGAAGAACTGTTCCTGCATGGAGGCTATCCCTTGTTGTCATAGACGGTTTCCCTTTATTATCCGGTATCTTATTTTGTTGGCAATGTAGATATCCTTGAAGACTGGACTTTTTCAGCCACTGTCGCTGGCCATCGGCCTGCGTTATGCAGGCTCGCGACGCAGCAATCGCTTCGTTTCATTTATCTCCCTGTTTTCCACTTTCGGCATCGCCATCGGGGTCGCCGCCCTGATGGTGGTCATCTCGGTGATGAACGGTTTTGAAGGGCAGCTCAAGGGCCGCATCCTGGGGGTGATCCCCCATGTGGTGGTGACCAGCCCGGCGGGGCGCATCGATGTCGCGCCGCAGGGCCTGCCCGATCTGGCCAAGCTGCCGCACGTGATTGCCCATGCCCCCATGCTCGACAGCGAAGGCATGTTGCAAAGCCCCGGTCAGCTCACCGGCGTCAGCGTGCAGGGCATCGATCCCGCCCAGTGGCCCAAGGACGACATCCTGCACGCCCAGATGCAGATGGGGCGTCTGGACAGCCTGCAGGCGGGCGAATACCACATCGTGCTGGGGCAGGGGGTGGCCAATCGTCTCAAGGTCTCCATGGGCGACCAGGTCCGTCTGATCCTGACCGAAGGCACCCGCTTCACCCCGTTTGGCCGGGTGCCGGCCCAACGCCTCTTCACCGTCTCCGGCATCTTCGGGGTCGGTGCCGACGTGGACAGCCAGGTCGCCCTGATTGCGCTGGGGGATGCCCAGCGCATGCTGCGATTGCCTGCGGATCAGGTGGGTGGCATCCGCCTCTGGCTGGATGACCCCTTCGCCGCCGACGAGGTGGTGAAGACGGCGCTGCCGGACGGCCTGGAGTGGCAGGACTGGCGCCGCGAGCGCGGCGAGCTGTTCCAGGCGGTGGCCATGGAAAAACGGATGATGGGGCTGATGCTGGTACTGATCATCGCGGTCGCCACCTTCAACATCCTCTCCGCCCTGGTGATGGTGGTGACCGACAAGGAAGGAGAGGTGGCCATCCTGCGTACCATGGGCATGAGTGAGGCCGGCATCGTCAAGATCTTCATGGTGCTGGGGGCCTCCAGCGGGGTCATCGGCGCCCTGTTCGGCGGTCTGGCTGGACTGGCGCTCTCCATGGGACTCAACCCCTTGCTCGATGCGGTGGGGCTCAACCTCTACATGACGGCCGGCGGTTCGGGCCTGCCGGTCATCGTCGAACCCGCTCAGGTCGTGACCATTTTGCTGGGCGCCGTGCTGCTCAGCTTCAGCGCCACCCTCTACCCGGCGGCCCGTGCGGCTCGGGTCAAACCGGCCGAGGCGCTGCGTTATGAATAATTCATCTTCTGTTGTTACTGGTGCCGGTGTTGCTGCCGGCGCCGGCGTTGTTACAGGTGCAAGTGGAGCCTCCTTTATGAATCAATCCGTCTCCTGCGAGCCGCTGCTGCGCTGTCAGGCCCTCAACCATGTCTACAAAGAGGGCGATCTGGAGACCCAGGTACTCAAGGGCATCGACCTCAGTGTGGCGCCCGGCGAGATGCTGGCGGTGGTGGGCAGCTCGGGCTCCGGCAAGACCACCCTGCTGCACCTGATGGGGGCGCTCGACAACCCCTCCAGCGGCGCCGTGCTGTTCAAGGGGCAGGACATCCATCGCTGGGACAGCCGTACCCAGGCGAAGTTTCGCAATCAGGAGCTGGGTTTTGTTTACCAGTTCCACCACCTGCTCTCCGAGTTCACCGCGCTGGAAAATGCCGCCATGCCGCTGCTGATCGCCGGTGAATCGGTGAAGAGCGCGACCGACAAGGCGAGCCGGATGCTGGGGCGGGTAGGGCTCTCCCACCGTCTCAACCACAGACCGTCCGAACTCTCCGGTGGCGAGCGCCAGCGGGTGGCCATCGCCCGTGCCCTGGTCAACGAACCCAGCCTGGTGCTGGCGGACGAGCCCACCGGCAACCTGGATCACGCCAGCGCCACCGCCGTCTATGAGCTGCTCTGCGAGCTCAACCGCGAGCTCGGCACCGCGTTCGTGGTGGTGACCCACGATCTCAGCCTGGCAGCCAAGCTCCATCGCCGGGTGACCCTGGTGAGCGGCGTGATGGCGGAGGTCGCCTGATGTTCAAGCCGCTGCCCCTGTTTCTGGGCCTGCGTTACAGCCGCTCCCGCCGTCGCAACGGCTTCATCGCCTTTATCTCCGCCTCTTCCCTCATCGGCATCGCCCTCGGGGTGATGGCGCTGATCCTGGGGCTCTCCGCCATGAACGGCTTTGAGCGGGAACTCAAAAACCGGGTGCTCTCCGTGGTGCCCCACGGCGAGCTGATGGGAATGGAGGCACCGCTCCCCAACTGGCCCAAGCTGCGGGATTACCTGCTGGCGCAGCCCGGGGTGGAGGCTGCCGCCCCGGTGATCCGGCTGGACGGCCTGCTGGAGCACGGCAGTGCCCTCAAGGGGCTGCAGGTGCGCGCCGTGCTGCCGGAGCTTGAGGCCAATCTGTCCGATGCGGGCAACTACATGACGGGCCGCGGTCTGCGCGAGCTGGAAGCCGGCGAGCACGGCCTCATCCTCGGCAAGACCATCGCCGACAAGCTGGGGGTCAAGATAGGGGACACCGTCACCCTGCTGCTGCCCCAGGGCGGCGATGCCGCCGGCATCAAGAACCCGAAGCGCGAGTCTCTTACCGTGGTGGGGCTGCTCGAGATCGGTGGCCAGCTGGACGGTGTGCTCGGCTTCATGCATCTGGCGGATGCCCAGGCCATCACCGGCATGGGCAGTGCGGTAGAGGGCTTCAGCCTCAAGGTGAACGACGTGCTCAAGGCGCAGTCCATCACGGTGGCGGCCGCCCAGAAGTTCCCGCACTACGTCTACATCAGCAGCTGGATGAGCCGCCAGGGCTATCTCTATCAGGACATCCAGATGGTGCGCACCGTGATGTACGTGGTGATGCTGATGGTGGTGGCGGTGGCCTGTTTCAACATCGTCTCCACCCTGGTGATGGCGGTGAACGAGAAGCGCAGCGAGATCGCCATCTTGAAGACCATGGGGGCGAGCCCGGGACAGATCCGGCTCACCTTCGTCATTCAGGGGATGGTGAACGGGGTGGCGGGTGCCTTGCTCGGCGCCCTGCTGGGCGGCCTGCTCTCCAGCAAGCTGACCCAGATCCTGGGTGTCATCGAGAAGCTCATTGGCCATCGCTTCCTCAACCCGGACATCTATTTCATCGACTTCCTGCCGACCGAGCTGCACATGCAGGACTTGCTCATCGTGACAGGCGCCGCCATCCTGATGAGCCTGCTGGCCACCCTCTACCCCGCCTGGCGGGCGAGCGGGCTGGTGCCGTCCCGCGAGTTGGGACACTGATAGGCGGCATCTTGTCTGCTGATAAAAACGAAGGGCCCGCCGGTGCAAACCGGCGGGCCCTGCTGTTTTGAGGGGGACTGACTGGTTCAGTGGGCGTTGAGTTCATCCAGCGGCAGCGAGAAGCTCGCCACGAAGATGTCGATGAAGTAGCGCATCTCGTCGCTCATCCGGGCCGCCAGCATCTGCTCGAGGCGCTTGCGCGCCGGCTCGAATTCCCGGTTGCCGACACTTAACTCTTCCAGGCACTTGGTATAGGCGCAGAGGGTGTCGGCATCCTTCACCAGTCTGGCCAGTTCGCCATCCTGGGCTGCCGAATCGAGCAGCGGGCGAAAATCCTCGACCAGCTCCGGCGGCAACATGCCCAGCAGGCGCTGCTCGGCGGCCAGCTCAATCTTCTTGTATTCGCGGGCAATCTCGGGATTGAAGTACTTGACCGGGGTGGGCAGATCGCCGGTCAGCACCTCGCTGCTGTCGTGATAGAGGGCCATGACGGCGGCGCGGTCGGCATCCACGCTGCCACCAAACAGCCGGTTTTTGATGAGGCCGAGGGCGTGGGCCACCATGGCTACCTGCAGACTGTGCTCGGCGATGTTTTCGGGCTGGATGTTGCGCATCAGCGGCCAGCGGTAGATGAGCTTCATGCGGGCGAGATTGGCGAAGAAGTGGCTGGGCAGCATGGATGACCTCGAAGATGGCAATGAAAAAGGGCAGACCCTAGTCTGCCCTTTTTTACGGCTGGCGGCATCGCCTTCAGCGAATATAACGACCGGATTCGGCCTCCTGATTGGTGACGATCATCTGGCCGATGGGGGCCAGGCTGATGAGCGCCAGCTTGAGGTGCTGGATGCCAAACGGGATGCCGACGATGGTGACGAAGCAGGCCAACGCCGAGGCGATGTGGCCGATGGCCAGCCAGATCCCGATCAGCACGAACCAGATGATGTTGCCAATCAGCCCCATGGTGCCGGTGCCCATGTCGCTCAGACCGGTCATGGTCTTGCGGTTGACCGCCTGCTTGCCGAACGGGAAGAAGGTGAAGGTGCCGATGACGAAGCAGGCGCGTCCCCAGGGGATCCCGATGAGGGAGATAAAACAGATCAGCCCGGCCAGCCACCAGGCCAGCCCCATGAAGACGCCTCCCAGTACGAACCAGAGCAGATTGAACAAGAAGCGGAAAAAGGCCATGTCGGTGACTCCAGACTTATCAAGATGGCTGCCACCATAACGAGCGATGGTCATGGACGCAATGGTTGAAGGGGCGGGGTGGACAATTTGGGTCGCAGGGGGTGAAAAGAGACCGCGATGGAGGGATATGAGGTGAAAAAGTAGGCTCTTGCACGAAAAAAGGTGAGCAAGTGCAAATTCTTGCGGCTTGTGTGCTTGAAGTCGGCCCCGTCATTCCCCATATAAAGGGCAGTTTGGCGGGAATTGTGCCATCCCCTGCCCGGTTGGGGGACGTGTGGCTCGACTCGATCAAAGTGCGCCGCTATAATGTCGCGTCATATTTTCTCATCACAAAGACAGTCGTTGTCTTTATAAACAGGAAGACTCCGGGCTTTGCCCAGGGGCAATAAAGGGTCAGCACGCAGTGCTGAGTTGAACGAGGTAGAAGAATGCAAGTTTCTGTAGAGACAACCCAGGGTCTGGAACGCCGTCTTACCATCACCGTACCGGCCGCTACCGTTGACGCCGCCGTGCGCAAAGAATTGAACGGCCTGGCCAAAACCCGTCGCATCGACGGTTTCCGTCCTGGCAAGGCTCCGGTTGCCATCATCAAGAAGATGTTCGGCGCCATGGCTCATGCTCGCGTTGCTGACGAAATGATGCAGAGCAACTTCATCAAGGCCATCATCGAAAACAAACTGAGCCCGGCCGGTGCCCCGACCATGGATCCGAAAGAGATCCAGGAAGGTCAGGACTTCGAATTCACCGCGACCTTCGAAGTGTACCCCGAGTTTGAAGTGGCTGGCCTCGAGACCATCAAGGTCGAGAAGCCGGTTGCTACCGTGAAGGATGAAGATCTGGCCAACATGATCGACACCCTGCGCAAGCAGCACGCTACCTGGAGTGAAGTGGACGCCGCCGCTGCCGATGGCATGCGTGTGACCATGGACTTCGTCGGTTCCATCGACGGTGAAGAGTTCGACGGCGGCAAGGCCGAAGGCTTCAACCTGGTACTGGGTGCCGGTCGCATGATCCCGGGCTTCGAAGACGCCATCATGGGCAAGAAAGCAGGCGACGAGTTCACCATCGACGTGACCTTCCCGGCTGACTACCACGCTGAAAACCTGAAAGGCAAAGCCGCCAAGTTCGCTTCCAAGCTGAACAAGGTTGAAGAGCAGATCCTGCCTGAGCTGACCGAAGAGTTCGTCAAGCGTTTCGGCATCGAAAGCGGCAACGTTGAAGAGCTGAAAGCCGAAGTGCGCAAGAACATGGAGCGCGAACTGGCTCAAGCCCTGAAAAACAGCGTGAAAGAGCAGGTTCTGAACGGTCTGGTTGAAGCCAACCAGATCGATCTGCCGAAGGCTGCCGTTGCTCAGGAAATCGATGCCCTGCGTCAGCAGGCGCTGCAGCGTTTCGGTGGCTTCCAGGGCGGCAACGCTCCTGAACTGCCGGCCGAGCTGTTCCAGGGTCAGGCCGAGCGTCGCGTACGCGTAGGTCTGCTGCTGGGCGACGTGATCCGTACCAACGAGATCAAGGCTGATGAAGCGCGCGTCAACAGCATCATCGAATCCATGGCCACTGCCTACGAAGATCCGAAGGAAGTGATCGAGTACTACCAGAAGAACGAACAGATGCTGAACGGCGTTCGCAACCTGGCAGTTGAAGATCAAGCCATCGACCTGATCCTGTCCAAGGCCCAGGTGACCGAGAAGGAAGTTGCATTTGACGAAGTGATCAACAAGTCCGGTGCCGCTGCCTAAGAACATTTGACTTAAGGTCAAGACTGTTAAGTATAATGGCTCGTGTGATCTCCACTCGGGCCATTTTATTTTAGGGACAATGCCTTATGTACAAGAACTATAACGATGTGACTGAATCCCCACGCAATGCGCTCATCCCGATGGTGGTAGAGCAAACCGCGAAAGGGGAGCGTTCCTACGACATCTATTCTCGTCTGCTGAAGGAGCGGGTGATCTTCCTGACCGGTCAGGTTGAAGATCACATGGCGAATCTGGTGGTGGCTCAGCTGCTGTTCCTGGAATCTGAAAATCCAGATCAGGACATCAGCATCTACATCAACTCTCCGGGTGGGGCCGTCACGGCCGGTATGTCCATTTATGACACCATGCAGTTCATCAAGCCGGACGTCAGCACGGTGTGCATGGGGCAGGCCTGCTCCATGGGGGCCTTCCTGCTGGCCGGTGGTGCCAAGGGCAAGCGTTTCTGCCTGCCCAATGCCCGCGTGATGATCCACCAGCCGCTGGGCGGTTTCCAGGGCCAGGCATCTGATATCCAGATCCATGCCCAGGAGATCCTGAAGATCAAGAATACCCTGAACGAGCGTCTGGCCTTCCATACCGGTCAGGACATGGCCACCATCGAGCGTGACACCGACCGTGACAACTTCATGTCGGCCGAGCAGGCAGTGGCTTATGGTCTGGTTGACGGTGTCCTGAGCCGCCGCGGCTGAGCCACGAGCTAGCCCGTACCATCGTCGAAGGCATCATCTGGTTTGATGATGCCCTCAATCGGCAGATCAGGCATGGGCAGGGTGTTCCGGACTGTTGTAAACTCAACAGGACAATCCATCCTCTATTGATAAAACGAGGTTGCTGAATGACAGAAAAACGCAAGGGTGAGGGTGATAAGCTGCTCTACTGCTCTTTTTGCGGCAAAAGCCAGCATGAAGTGCGCAAGCTGATCGCTGGCCCTTCCGTCTACATATGTGATGAGTGTGTCGAGCTGTGCAACGACATCATCCGCGAAGAGATCCGTGAGATCTCGCCCAAGCGCGATGGTAGCGAGCTGCCGACCCCTCATGAAATCCGCGCTCATCTGGATGACTATGTGATCGGGCAGGAGTACGCCAAGAAAGTGCTGGCGGTAGCCGTCTACAACCACTACAAGCGGCTGCGCAGCGGCAGCGAGTCCGGTGGTGTGGAGCTGGGCAAATCCAACATCCTGCTGATCGGTCCGACCGGCAGCGGCAAGACCCTGCTGGCTGAAACCCTGGCTCGCCTGCTGGACGTTCCCTTCACCATGGCCGATGCCACCACCCTGACCGAAGCCGGTTATGTGGGCGAGGACGTGGAGAACATCATCCAGAAGCTGCTGCAAAAGTGCGACTACGACGTAGAGAAGGCCCAGCGCGGCATCGTCTACATCGACGAGATCGACAAGATCTCCCGCAAGTCGGACAACCCCTCCATCACCCGCGACGTGTCCGGGGAAGGGGTGCAGCAGGCCCTGCTCAAGCTGATCGAAGGGACCATCGCTTCCGTGCCGCCGCAAGGTGGTCGCAAGCACCCGCAGCAGGAGTTCTTGCAGGTTGATACCTCCAAGATCCTGTTCATCTGCGGTGGCGCCTTTGCCGGTCTGGACAAGGTGATCGAGCAGCGCTCCGTCAAGGGCACCGGCATCGGCTTTGGTGCCGAGGTCAAGTCCAAGAGCGCCAAGGCGACCTTGAGCGAGAGCTTTGCCAAGGTGGAGCCGGAAGATCTGATCAAATACGGTTTGATCCCCGAGTTCATCGGCCGTCTGCCGGTGGTAGCGACCCTGACCGAACTGGACGAGGCTGCCCTCATCCAGATCCTGAAAGAGCCGAAGAACGCGCTGACCAAGCAGTATGCCGCGCTGTTCGATCTGGAAGGGGTGGAACTGGAGTTTCGTGACGACGCGTTGAACGCCATTGCCCGCAAGGCGATGGAGCGTAAAACCGGCGCCCGCGGTCTGCGTTCCATTGTGGAAGCCGTGCTGCTCGATACCATGTATGACCTGCCGTCGCTGGACGGTGTCAGCAAGGTGGTGATCGACGAAACCGTGATCAAGGGGGACTCCGCGCCCTTGATGATCTACGAAAATCCCGAGACCCAGGCCGCCGCATCAGAGTAAATGTCTGATTTTTAATCAAATGAAAGGGGCTTTTTGCCCCTTTCATGCTTTTTGCGGTTTCGGCGATTGAATCTCATCTAAGCGCCCCCATATACTCAGCCAAGCGCTTTGCCAACGGTATAACAAGCCGAGAGGACATATATGAACCTAGAGCGTTCAGAACGCATCGAGATTCCCGTCCTGCCTCTTCGTGACGTGGTGGTTTACCCCCACATGGTCATTCCACTCTTTGTGGGGCGGGAAAAATCCATTCGCTGTCTGGAAGCGGCCATGGAGCAGGACAAGAAAGTTCTGCTGGTGGCCCAGAAGGATGCGTCAACCGATGAGCCGACGGTGGAGGAGATTTTCTCCGTCGGGACAGTGGCCAATATTCTACAGATGCTCAAGCTGCCCGATGGCACCGTCAAGGTGCTGGTGGAAGGGGGCCAGCGTGCCCGTCTTGAGCGGATGATCGACGACCGGGACTTCTTCGTTGGCGAGGCACAGTACATCGCCTCCAAGGCGATTGAGGAGAAGGACCAGGATGTGCTGGTGCGCTCCGCCATCGGTCAGTTCGAAGGCTATATCAAGCTCAACAAGAAGATCCCGCCCGAGGTGCTCACCTCGATTTCGGCGATCGACGATGCGGCGCGCCTGGCCGATACCATGGCCGCCCACATGCCGCTCAAGCTCGAAGACAAGCAGAAGGTGCTGGAAATCGCCTCCGTGTCCGAGCGCATCGAGTTTCTGATGGCCATGATGGAGTCGGAGATTGACCTGCTGCAGGTCGAGAAACGCATCCGCTCCCGGGTCAAGAAGCAGATGGAGAAGAGCCAGCGCGAGTACTATCTCAACGAGCAGATGAAGGCCATCCAGAAAGAGCTGGGTGAGCTGGAAGACAGTCCGGATGAGTTCGAAGCCCTCAATCGCAAGATTGAAGAGGCCGGCATGCCGGAAGATGCCCGTGAGAAGGCGCAGGCCGAGCTCGCCAAGCTGAAGATGATGTCGCCCATGTCGGCCGAGGCCACCGTGGTGCGCAGCTACGTCGACTGGATGGTACAGGTGCCGTGGAAGGCGCGCTCCAAGGTCAAGAAAGACCTGGGCAAGGCGCAAGAGGTGCTGGATGCCGATCACTATGGCCTGGAGAAGGTCAAGGATCGCATTCTCGAGTATCTGGCGGTGCAGGCGCGCGTCAACAAGCTCAAGGGCCCCATCCTCTGTCTGGTAGGGCCTCCCGGCGTGGGCAAGACCTCGCTCGGTCAGTCCATCGCCAAGGCCACTGGTCGCAAGTACGTGCGCATGGCGCTCGGCGGGGTGCGTGACGAAGCGGAGATCCGCGGTCACCGCCGTACCTACATCGGTTCCATGCCTGGCAAGCTCATCCAGAAGATGGCGAAAGTCGGCGTGAAGAACCCGCTGTTCCTGCTCGATGAAATCGACAAGATGAGCTCGGACATGCGTGGCGATCCCGCCTCAGCCCTGCTGGAAGTGCTGGATCCCGAGCAGAACAACAGCTTCAACGATCACTATCTGGAAGTGGATTATGACCTGTCGGACGTGATGTTCGTGGCCACCTCCAACTCCATGAACATCCCGGGTCCGCTGCTGGACCGGATGGAAGTGATCCGCCTCTCCGGGTATACCGAAGATGAGAAGCTCAACATCGCCAAGCAGCATCTGGTCTCCAAGCAGATCCAGCGCAACGGCCTGAAAGAGTCCGAGATCACCATCGAGGATTCCGCTCTGGTCGGGGTGATCCGCTACTACACCCGCGAGGCGGGGGTGCGTAGCCTGGAGCGCGAGATCTCCAAGATTTGTCGCAAGGCGGTCAAGCGCATCCTGCTGGACAAGAGCATCAAGCATGTTCAGGTCAATCAGGCCAACCTCAAGGAGTTCCTCGGGGTGCAGCGCTTTGACTACGGCAAGGCCACTGACCAGAACCAGGTGGGTCAGGTGTGTGGCTTGGCGTGGACCGAAGTGGGGGGCGATCTGCTCACCATCGAGACCACCAACATGCCGGGCAAGGGCAAGCTCACCTACACAGGTTCTCTGGGTGACGTGATGCAGGAGTCCATTCAGGCCGCCATGACGGTGGTTCGGGCCCGTGCCGAGAAGCTGCGCATCAATGCCGACTTCTACGAGAAGCGCGATATTCACGTGCACGTACCGGAAGGGGCGACCCCGAAAGACGGTCCGAGCGCCGGTATCGCCATGTGTACCGCCCTGGTCTCCAGCTTGACCGGTAATCCGGTTCGTGCTGATGTGGCCATGACGGGGGAGATCACCCTGCGCGGCGAAGTGCTGCCGATTGGCGGTCTCAAAGAGAAGCTGCTGGCCGCCCATCGCGGTGGCATCAAGCGGGTGCTGATCCCGAAAGAGAACGAGCGTGACCTCGAGGAGATCCCGGACAACGTCAAACAAGACCTTGAAATCTATCCGGTTCGCTGGATTGACGAGGTGCTGGAACTGGCGTTGCAGGACAATCCACAAGGGTTTGAGCGCGTTTCTGTCGTGTAAATGTTGATGCGCCGCAAATTTGGCGCATTCGAGGGGTGGTTAAGGCTTGCATGCGCCGGATAACGGAAGTAGCCTTGACCACCGATCGGGTACTCATGATGAGTCGCAATGCGTGATGTGGCGCGGGTTTGCGCTAGATTGTCACTTGCAACTGATCAGGAGGCTTGCTATAAAACCTCCACTTGTTGTGGCCAGGGAAATCGGCGCCGCAGCGATGTTCGATAAAAGGGGAATATAAGAGTGAATAAATCTCAACTGATTGACAAGATTGCAGACGGTGCTGATATCTCCAAAGCCGCTGCTGGCCGTGCGCTGGATGCTTTCATTGACGCCGTGGGTGAAGCCCTGAAAGAGGGTGACCAGGTTGCTCTGGTAGGTTTCGGTACTTTCGCCGTGCGCGAGCGTGCTGCCCGTTCTGGCCGTAACCCGCAAACTGGCGCGACCATCGAAATCGCCGCTGGTAAAGTTCCTGCCTTCAAAGCCGGTAAGGCCCTGAAAGACGCTGTCAACTAAGCCGGGCGCTGATATCACATCGGCCACCGTCCTTGGTCACAGACCAGACAAGTGAGAGGGCTCTCCCTCATACTGATTGACCAAGGCGCATCGCAATCGGTGCGCCTTTTCATTATTTACGCCCATCGAGTTCGGGAGCATAAGTACAAACATGATGTTGGATAAACTACGCGAAGGGGCGCAGGGCAAGGTAGCCAAGGTTATCTTGGGCCTGATCATCCTCTCCTTTGCCTTGGCCGGTGTAGGTAGCTACCTCAACGGCCCGGCTCGTACCGCCCCCGCCACCGTCAACGGCAATGACATCAGCTCCGCTGCGCTGGAAAATGCCTATCGCAACGAGCGGGCCCGCATGGAATCCCAAATGGGGGAGTCTTTCAGCCAGTTGGCCGCCAATCCTGACTACATGAAGCAGTTCCGCCGTGGCGTGCTGGACCGTCTGATCGATCAGGCCCTGTTCGACAGCAAGGCCCGTGAACTGGGTCTGCGCGTCAGCGATGAGCAGATCAAGCAGGCCATCGTCGCCATGCCAGAGTTTGCCGAAGATGGCAAGTTCAACAACGATCGCTATCTGCAGCTGATCCGCCGCGCCGGCATGACCCCTGAGATGTTCCGTGACTCCCTGCGCCAGGACATGGTTCGCCAGCAACTGATGGGCGCCCTGCTGGGCACCGAATTTGCACTCAAGGGTGAAGCCGAGCAACTGGACAAGCTCTACAACCAGACTCGCGATCTGCGTCTGGTGCGCCTGGCCGCATCTGCCTACCTGGGGGACGTGAAAGTCTCCGATGAAGAGGTGGAGCAGTACTACAAGGCCAACAGCAGCCACTTCATGAATGACGAGCAGGTCAAGGTCGACTACTTGCTGCTGGACGCCGCCACCCTTGGCAAAGACGTCAAGGTGAGCGAGCAGGATGCCCAGGATTACTACGATCAGCACCAGGATCTGTTCCAGCGTGCCGAGCGTCGTCATGTGGCTCATATCCTGATCCCGTTCGGCAAGGACGAGAAAGCCGCCGAGCAGAAGGCCGAAGCCGTGCTGGCCAAAGCCAAGGCCGGTGACGATTTCGCCGCGCTGGCCAAGGCCGACTCCTCCGATACTTTCTCCGCCAAGAAAGGCGGCGAGCTGGACTGGTTCGAGAAAGGGGTGATGGATCCGGCATTTGAGAAGGCTGCGTTTGCGCTGACCAAGGCCGGCGATCTCTCCACCGTGGTGAAGAGCCCGTTCGGTTTCCACGTCATCAAGCTGCTGGGGGTTGAACCGGCCCAGACCAAGCCGTTTGCCGATGTGAAAGCAGAGACCATCAGCCGTCTGCAGGCAGACAAGGCCAAGGAGCTGTTCTTTGCCGAGCAGCAGAAGATGGCCGACAGCAGCTTCGAGAACCCGGATTCGCTGGACTTGACCGCCGACACCATGGGTCTGAAGGTGCAGTCCACCGGTTACTTCAGCCAGGCTGATGCACCGGCACCGCTGAACGATCCCAAGGCACTCTCCGCCGCCTTCTCCGAGCAGCTGCGCGATGACAACACCAACTCCGACGTGATCGAACTGGCGGATGGCAAGGCACTGGTCATGCACATCACCGGTCATCAGCCGAAAGCGGCCAAACCGCTGGCGGAGGTGAAAGACCAGGTGATTGCAGCCATCAAGCACGACAAGGCCAGCGAAGTGGCCCGTGGCAAGGCGCAGGGTCTGCTGGACAAGCTCAAGGCTGGCGAGAATATCCAGGCCGAGCTGACCGCGCTGGGGCTGAAGGTGGAGAATCATGACGGGGTAGCCCGCTTCGCTCAGGATCTGGATCAGAACCTGGTGGCGCAGGCCTTCCGCATGCCTCATCCGATCGACGGCAAGCCGAGTGTCGAGCTGGTGACCGAAGCCAATGGCGACCGCGTGGTGGTGGCCCTGGACAAGGTGACTGTCGCCAAGGAGCCGTCCGGCATGGCCAAGCTGCTGCAAGGGCAGCTGGGTCAGGGCAAGGCTCAGGTGAGCTACAAGTCTCTCATCGACGAGCTGCGCAAGTCTGCCAAGATCGAGTACTTCACCGATGTGGAAGCCACGGTCGAATAAATCGAACCGACTCCAATCGATGTGAAAACGGCCCCTTGATGGGGCCGTTTCTTTATGGCTATGTCCCAATTACGTGTTGCATGGGGCGCCCCAGCGCCTCATGCAA
>NZ_JASCAS010000039.1:0-49376 GCF_029967615.1 Aeromonas sp. V90_14
GCCATGCCGGCCCCCTCTCTTCCCCTGTTCATGCTCAAGTTTTCGGCATAGAATGCCGCCCTTTCAGACAACCACGCCCCTCAGTCACCGATGTTGTTATGCGCTATTTATTGATGATCGCCCTGCTGGCTGCCCTGCCCGTCCAGGCAGCCAGCGAGGCACAGTGCCGCCAGGCCTTCACCGAGTGGATGCTGGCCCAGCACAAGCAGTTCAGCGACCGCAAGGCCAGCAAGATGGAGCGGCGCAGCGCGGAGCGGGCCATCGATCAGGTGCGCAGCGAGTTCTCGAAGCGGGAGAGCTTCTGTCAGGCCATGGAGTGGGTGGAACACAACCGGGATCAGGATCCCCGCTTCACCCCGCGGATCGGGGAGATCCACGACTTCACCCCGCCGGCCGACTCGCCGTCATGAAAAAAGCCCCGAACCTGCGTTCGGGGCTTTTCCTGGGCATGACAGGTACCAATATCAGTCGACGTAGAAGGTCTGCTGGAAGGTCAGCGTCTGCTGCTGCCCCTCCCCCATGATCTTCAGGGTGAACTGGTAGGTATCTTCGTTGCGATAAGGCAGCACCGCCAGATAGTAGATGGCATCCCCCTCCTTGACCTCCTGGAAGCTCAGGTTGCGGATGGTGCCGGTGAGGTTCTTGGCCTCGCCGCTGATCCCCACCGCCTGGGCGACCCCCTGCTTGTTCTGCACCGCGATGTTGACGATGCCGTTGTAGCGGCTGCGCTCCAGGCCGTAGGCCTTGGCCACCTCGGGAGTGAGGAAGCTGGAGTTGAAGGCGCTGTAGTGCACCTGCCAGGGGCCCAGCTCCTTCATCTGTTCGGCCCGCAGGGGCAAGGTCAGCAGCAGTGCCAGCAGGCAGCTTATCCAGGCTGTTTTCATGGTGTCATCCTTCTCGTGTTAACCCTGATTGTCCAGCAGGGCACTGACCTCGGCGGGGATCTGCCTGGGCGCCTCGATGGCGACCGTCTTGTGCCGCCCCAGCTCCCCCCGCACGATGCGAACCTGCCCCTTGGCCACCTTGAACTGCTTGGCCAGATACTTGATCAAGTGGCTGTTGGCCTGGCCATCCACCGGCGGCGCCGTGATGGCCACTTTCAACTCTTCTCCATGCAATCCGACGATCTGATCCCGACTCGCCTTGGGCTGGATCATCAGATGCATTATCAGCTCATCCCCTTCCCGCAGGACGGCTGCCATCAAATCATCCACCACAGCTGGCCGAACAGATCACCCAACAGATAGTTTATGGCCTGCAGCCCGATAAAGGCGACCAGCACGGAGAGATCCAGCCCGCCCAGGGCCGGCAGAATGCGGCGGATGGGGGCCAGGAAGGGTTCGGTCAGCTGGTGCATCACGTACTCGATGGGGTTGCGCCCCTGGCTGACCCAGCTCAAGATGGCGCGGATCAGCAGCACCCAGAAGATCATGGAGCCGGCCTTCTTCAGCACGGTGAGGCCGGCAAACAGGCTGAGGGTGAGCCAGTCGGCCAGCAGCACGTTCATGCTCTTGAGCAGCGCCAGTTTGGCAAAGGCGATGATGATGGCCAGCAGCACAGAAGCCATGTCCAGCCCGCCAAACCCGGGAATGACCCGGCGCAGCGGCACCACCAGCGGATTGGTCAGCTTGACCACCATCTGGCTCATGGGGTTGTAGAAGTCTGCGCGGGCCCACTGCAGCCAGACGCGCAACAGCACCACCATGAGATAGAGGTCAAAAATCGTGTTAATCAGAAAGTAAGCAGTGTTCATCTGGGCTCCAGGTTGAGACAGAGAGTAAGAGAAATCGGGTTCAGAACAGGGTTTCCATTTCGCCAGCCCGGGCAACGGCCGCCTGCATGGCGTGTGCCGTCAGCGGCATCAGTCCCTGCTGCTGGAAAGTCTTGATCGCCTCGGCGGTGGTGCCACCCTTGCTGGTCACCTGCTCGCGCAGGGCCTGCAGCGACAGCTCGGGATTTTGCTCGACCATGGCGGCCGCACCAAGGGCGGTCTGCTGCACCAGCAGGCGGGCCTGCTCGGGGGAGAAGCCCATGGCCTCTGCCTCCTCGGCGATGGCCTGCATGAACAGGAAGAAGTAGGCAGGTGCACTGCCGGCCGCGGCGATGACCCCGTTGATGGCGGACTCCTGCTCCACCCACAGGGTTTTGCCCACCGCCTGCATCATCTGCTCGGCCAGCGCGCGGTCAGCCTGCTCGATGCCGGGCGGGGCGTACAGCCCGGTCATCCCCAGCCCCAGCAGAGAGGGGGTGTTCGGCATGGTGCGGATGATCCGGCCGTGGCCGCCCGCCATCTCGGCCAGCCGCGCCACCTTGATGCCGGCAGCGATGGAGATGAGCAGCTTGCCCTCCAGCGTGCCCAGCTGTGCCACCAGCGCGCTCAGCATGGCGGCCATCAGCTGCGGCTTGACCGCCAGCACGATCACCTCTGCCGCCCGGGCCGCCTCGGCGTTGTCCTGGGTGATGCGGATGCCGTAGTCGTTGGCCAGCGCATCCAGCTTGGGCCGACTGGGGTTGGCGGCGATGATCCGGTCGGCCGGATAGCCCGCCTGAACCAGACCGGCAATGATACTGCGGCTCATGTTGCCCGCCCCGATAAAGGCGAGGATTCTATGCTGCATCAAACGCTCCTGTTATCTGAAAAAAGCACGGCCCGATGCATCGCATCCCGGGCCTTGCTCATGAATAGTCGCGGGCACCGAAGATGGCGGTACCGACCCGCACCATGGTGCTGCCGTGGCCGATCGCCAGTTCGAGATCCTCGGTCATCCCCATCGAGAGGGTGTCGACGCCCGGGTATTGTTGCGCAAGCTCGGTGAACAGAGTCTGCATGCGCACCATCTGGGCGGCCAGCACCGCCTCGTCGCTGGTGTGCTCCGGAATCGCCATCAGGCCGCGCAGCCGCAGCCGTTCACAGCCGGAGACCAGTTCAGCCAGGCGGAAAATCTCTTGCTCCGACGTTCCGGATTTGCTGCTCTCTCCGCTAATATTGATTTGCAGACAGACATTTAGCGGCGCGAGCCCACACGGGCGCTGGTTGTTCAGGCGTTCGATCAGCTTCTCTCTGTCCACGCTCTGCACCCAGTCGAAGCGCTCGGCCACCAGCTTGGACTTGTTCGATTGCAGCGGGCCGATAAAGTGCCACTCTATGTCTGCACAGGCCCCTTGCTCACGCAGGGTATCTATCTTGGTCGCCGCTTCCTGGGCGTAGGATTCGCCAAAGCGGCGCTGACCGGCGGCATAGGCCTCGCAAACGGCCTCCAGCGGTTTGGTCTTGCTGACCGCCAGCAGCTGGATGTGATCGCTGCTTCGGCCCGCGCAGCTGGCGGCTTGTACAATACGTTCCTTGACCTGAAGCAGGTGCTCGGCAATCTGGTTCATGTTTCGTTAGTGATCTTGTGATGGGAGAATGACAAATCTATGGATATCACAGAGTTATTGGCTTTCAGTGTAAAACATAAAGCCTCGGATCTACACCTCTCGGCCGGGGTTCCCCCGATGATCAGGGTTGATGGCGAGGTTCGCAAGATCAATTTGCCCGCCCTGGAACACCGGGAAGTGCACGCCCTCATCTACGACATCATGAACGACCACCAGCGCAAGGAACTGGAAGAGAACTTCGAGGTGGACTTCTCGTTCGAGGTGCCGAACCTGGCCCGCTTCCGGGTCAACGCCTTCCAGCAGGCGCGCGGCTCCGGTGCGGTATTTCGGACCATCCCCAGCACGGTGCTGAGCCTCGAAGATCTGGACGCGCCGGAGATCTTTCGCAAGATTGCCGAATACCCGCGCGGCCTGGTGCTGGTGACCGGTCCGACCGGCTCGGGTAAATCCACCACCCTGGCGGCCATGGTCAACTACATCAACGAGAACTTTCATCACCACATCCTCACCATCGAGGATCCCATCGAATTCGTGCACGAGAACAAGCGCTGTCTGGTGAACCAGCGGGAAGTACACCGCGATACCAAGAGCTTCAGCAACGCCCTGCGCTCGGCGCTGCGGGAAGACCCGGACATCATCCTGGTGGGCGAGATGCGTGACCTGGAAACCATTCGCCTCGCCATGACCGCGGCCGAGACCGGCCACCTGGTGTTCGGCACCCTGCACACCTCGTCGGCGGCCAAGACCATCGACCGGATCATCGACGTCTTCCCCGGAGCGGAAAAAGACATGGTGCGTTCCATGCTCTCCGAGTCGCTGCGGGCGGTCATCTCCCAGACCCTGCTCAAGCGCATCGGTGGCGGCCGGGTGGCGGCCCACGAGATCATGATGGGTATTCCCGCCGTGCGTAACCTCATCCGGGAAGACAAGATTGCCCAGCTCTACTCGGTGATCCAGACCGGGATGACCCACGGCATGCAGACCATGGATCAGAGCCTCAAGCAGCTGGTGAGTCGCGGCGTAGTGGCGGCGCTGGATGCCAAGGCCAAGGCGGTCGATCCCAACACCATCTAACCACGACGAATCTAGGGAAGGAGTCGTTATGAATCTGGATGCCCTGCTGACCGAGCTGGTCGCCCGCAAAGGCTCGGATCTGTTCATCACGGTCGGCACGCCGCCGACCCTCAAGGTCAACGGCCACCTGCAGTCACTGGCAGAAGCCCCCCTCGACAAGGCCAGGGCGCTGGCGCTGGTCAAGGAGACCCTGAGCCAGGAGCACTTCGAGCGCTATCTGCATACCAAGGAGGCCAACTACGCCATCCACCGCGAGGAGCTTGGCCGCTTTCGGGTCAGCGCCTTCTGGCAGCAGGAGCTGCCGGGCATGGTGCTGCGCCGTATCGAGACCCGCATCCCCACCTTCGACGAGCTGGCGCTGCCCCCCATCCTGCAGGAGATCGCCCTGGCCAAGCGCGGGCTGGTGCTGTTCGTCGGAGCCACCGGCGCTGGCAAATCCACCACCCAGGCGGCCATGATCGGCTATCGCAACCAGCATGTGGACGGCCACATCCTGACGGTGGAAGATCCGGTGGAGTTCGTGCATCAGCACGGCCGCAGCCTGGTCACCCAGCGCGAGGTAGGCATAGACACAGCGTCGTTTGACGTGGCACTGAAAAGTTCGCTGCGTCAGGCCCCGGACGTGATCCTGATCGGCGAAATCCGCAGCCAGGAGACCATGGAGTTTGCCCTGCAGTTTGCCGAGACCGGCCACCTCTGCCTCGCCACCCTGCACGCCAACAATGCCAACCAGGCGCTGGACCGCATCCTGCACCTCGTTCCTCAGGAGAAACATCGCCAGTTCCTGTTCGATCTTTCCTTCAACCTGCGTGCCATCGTGGCCCAGCAACTGTTGCCCAGCCTGGACGGACGCCGCCGCTGTGCGGCCTTCGAGGTGCTGCTCAACACCCCGCTCATCACCGACATCGTCCGCAAGGGGGAGATGCACCGGCTCAAGGAGGTGATGACCAAGTCCACCGAGCTCGGCATGCAGACCTTCGATCAGGCGCTGTTCGCCCTGTTCTGTGCCGGCCAAATTGGCTACAGTGAGGCCCTTGCCCATGCCGACTCGGCCAACGACCTGCGACTGCTGATCAAGCTGTCGGGGCGCGAGCAGCTGGGTGCAGGCACTCTCGACAACGTCACCCTGGATGAATGAGGGGCGTGCGTCACCGCTATAAAGGATCGTTATGCTGATTGTGGTTTCCCCGGCCAAGACGCTGGACTACGAGTCGCCGCTGGTGACTTCCCGTTTCACCCAACCCGAGCTGCTGGACCACTCCGCCGAGCTGATCGGCCGGGCCCGCCAGCTGAGCCCGGACCAGATCGCCAGCCTGATGAAGATCAGCGACAAGCTGGCCGGCCTCAACGCCGCCCGCTTTGCCGACTGGCAACCCGACTTCAGCCCGGCCAACGCCCGCCAGGCGCTGCTGGCCTTCAAGGGGGATGTCTACACGGGGCTGGCGGTGGAGGATTTCAGCGAAGCTGATCTCGACTTCGCCCAGGCACACCTGCGCATGCTCTCCGGTCTCTACGGGGTGCTGCGCCCGCTCGATCTGATGATGCCCTACCGGCTGGAGATGGGGATTCGCCTCGACAATGCGCGTGGCAAGGATCTCTACCAGTTCTGGGGCGACATCATCACCGCCCACCTGAACAAGGCGCTGGCCGCCCAAGGCGACGAGGTGTTGATCAACCTGGCTTCCGACGAGTACTTCAAGTCGGTACGTCCCAAGACCCTGCAGGGGCGCATCATCACGCCGGTGTTCAAGGACGAGAAGAACTGCCAGTTCAAGATCATCAGCTTCTACGCCAAGAAGGCGCGCGGCATGATGGCCCGTCACATCATCAAGCACCGACTCACCAAGGTGGAGCAGCTGACCGGGTTCAACGCCGATGGCTACTACTTCGTAGCGGAAGAGTCCGACGCCAATACCCTGATGTTCAAACGCGCTGAAAATTAATTACGACCCGAGGGAACCAAATTCAGGATCCCCAAGTCTGAATAGGTGAATCCTCTGTTGTAAGCACTTTTTATTGGCCGACGTTTATACGTCGGCTTTTTTCTTTTCTGGCCCCCGTCGAGTGAGCAGCAGATAGCACAACGGCCATCCGGGGATGGCCGTTGTGGCGGGCAGGCTTACTTCTTTTTCTTCTTGGCCGACTTCTTCTTGTCGTCCTTCGGCTTTTTCTTCTTCACCGGCACCCGCGCCTCTTTATGTTTGGGGCGCAGTTCGTCGATCACCCGGCGCTTGAGACGCTCTTCGGTGTAGCGCTCGATCTTGGCGACCATCGCCATGTCGTGGGCTTCCACCAGGCTGATGGCGCAACCACGGTTGCCGGCACGGCCGGTGCGGCCGATCCGGTGGACGTAGACATCGGCGCCGTAGGGCATGTCGTAGTTGATGACATGGCTGACGTTGGGCAGGTCGATGCCGCGGGCGGCCACGTCGGTGGCGATGAGGAAGGGCACTTCCCCTTCATGGAACTTGCGGATCGACTCGATGCGCTTGCTCTGCTCCATCTCGCCGCGGATCCAGGCGCAGGAGACGCCAGCCGCCTGCAACTGACCGGACAGCTCCGCCAGCCGCTCACGAGTCTTGACGAAGATGATGGCTTTCTGGGTCTCGGGATCTTTCAGGATATGCACCAGCAGGGCCAGCTTGTGAGCGGCATCGTCGGCCAGGTGCACCCACTGGGTGATGGGGCGACGTTCGCTGCGGGGCGGCTCGGCGTGCAGCTCTACCGGCTCCTTCAGGATATCGTTGGCGAACTTCTCAAGGCCTGCCCCTTCCAGGGTGGCGGAGAACAGCATGGTGTGCTTGCGATAACGCGCCTCTTCCACGATGCGGTTCACATCCTTGATGAAGCCCATATCCAGCATGCGGTCCGCTTCGTCCAGCACCAGTACCTCGATATCGTGGCTCTCGAACTCCTCTTTCTCGATGTACTCGAGCAGGCGGCCCGGGGTGGCCACCACGATGTCGGTGGTCTTGGTCAGGGCCGGCAGTTGCTCTTCATGGCTGACGCCGCCGATGATGGTCTCGATGCTGAGGTTGGTGTGAGCCGCCAGCGCCTTGGCGTGGGCGGTGACCTGCAGCGCCAGCTCGCGGGTCGGGGTCAGCACCAGCATGCGGCACGGGCCCGGCTTGCGGCGGGGAAAGTCCAGCAGATGCTGCAGGGCCGGCAGCAGGAAGGCGGCGGTCTTGCCGGTACCGGTCGGGGCGGATGCCAGAATATCGCGGCCGTCCAGGGCTGGCTCCAGCACCATCTGCTGAATGGTGGTGGGGCGGGTGAAACCCATCTCGGCCAAGGCCCGGTTGAGGGCTGGATTCAGGTCGAAATCATCAAAGGACTGGCTCATGGCAATACTCGGTCATTAAGGAAACGGCAGATTATAGGCGATTATGTCGTCGGCTCCTATGGCGACTGTGGCTTAGTCGCTATAATCGCCGACCATTTTCTGCGGCGCTGGCACAGGACGGGAGTCGGATGGGACGAAACAGCGGTTTTACCTTCAAGCAATTTCATGTTGATCACGATCGCTGCGCCATGAAAGTCGGCACCGATGGTATCCTGCTCGGCGCCTGGGCGCCTGTCACCAACGCCCGCCGGGTGCTCGACATTGGCAGCGGCAGCGGCCTCATCGCCCTGATGCTGGCCCAGCGCAGCCCTGCCGACTGCCACATCGATGCGGTAGAGCTGGATAGCAATGCAGCCCGGCAGGCTCGCGAGAATGCGGCAGCCTCCCCCTGGCATGAGCGGGTCACCGTCATCGAGAGCGCCATTCAAAACTATCAGGCCGCCCCTTACGATCTGATCGTCTCCAACCCCCCCTACTTCGTGGCGGGCCAGTCATTTCGCGATCCCGCCAGGGCATTGGCACGTCATACCGGCGGCCTCGACAGCCGGGATCTGCTGGTCGCCTGTGACCGGCTATTGGCCCCCAACGGCGAGGTTGCGCTGGTCGTGCCAACGGCCATGGCCGATGAAATTTTATGCATCTCGGCAGATTATGATCTGCACGCCGTTTGTTATACAGCTGTTATCACCAGGGCAGGAAAAGCGGCAAATCGTGTTTTATTGCGACTTGGCAGAGGATTAAACAAGTGTGAGCAGGGTGAAATTGTGATCCATTCTGCTGATGGAACCTATTCCGACAGATACATCCAACTGACCGGCCCCTTCTATTTGAAGATGTAAATTTCGTCTTGAACTATTTTTTCACGCCATTATGCTGACTCCTAAACGAGCACCCGCTCAAGACCAGCTCAAACCACTGGTTGCGATGAAAAAACAAGCGGGGCTCCTTTTTTTTACCCCTGAACAATATCGGTCACTGACCAATAAAAAACTATAACAAGCAATAGTTTACAAGACAGACGAGGTTGAACTTGACGAAATCACTCACATTGTCCGACGTGCTCGGATTGGGCTTCATGACCTTCGCCTTCTATCTGGGCGCCGGCAACATCATCTTCCCGCCGCTGGCCGGTTACATGGCAGGTGAGCACCTCTCTCTCGCCATGCTGGGTTTCCTGGTCACTGCCGTCGGTCTGCCCCTCATCACCATCATCGCCGTCGCCAAGGCAGGCAACGGCTGGGCCGGCATGACCAAGCTGCTGCCGGCCGGCGTGGCCACCGCACTGGCCGTCGCCATCTACATCATCATCGGTCCGGCCTTCGCCGCCCCCCGTACCGGGCTGGTAGCCTACGAAATGGGCCTCAAGCCCTTCATCGGTGACATGGGTCAGGCCGGTCTGGCAGCCTACACTGTGCTGTTCTTCGGCGTGGCCATCTTGGTCTCCATGAATCAGGGCAAGCTGATGGATGCCATCGGCAAATACCTGACCCCGGTGCTGATGCTGTTGCTGCTGACCCTGGCCATCGGTGTGTTCGTCGCCCCGCAAGGTGACATGCCTGCCTCTTCCGGTGACTATCAGAATGGCCCCTTCGTGAAAGGGATCCTGGAAGGCTACAACACCATGGACACCCTGGCGTCCCTGATGTTCGGCGCCCTGATCGTCGACCTGCTGCGCCAGAAAGGCATTCATGACTACCAGAGCCAGTTCAAGTACCTGGCCATTGCCGGCATCATCTCCGCCATTGGTCTGTCCGTGGTCTACGTCTCTCTGTTCCAGCTGGGCAACACCGCAGCCGGCGTCGCCACCGACATCAGCAACGGCGGCGCCATCGTCAACGCCTACGTGTTGAGCCTGTTTGGGCAGCCGGGTCAGTTCATCCTGGCCGCCATCATCACCCTGGCCTGTTTCACCACCGCCGTGGGCCTGATCTCCGCCTGCTCCGACTTCTTCCACAACTTGACCGGCATGAGCTACAAGAAGCTGGTGGTGTTGCTGGGGGTCATCTGCGCCGTGGTCGCCAACGTGGGCCTGAGCCAGCTCATCAGCCTCTCCATCCCGGTGCTGGTCGCCATCTACCCGGTTGCCGTGGCACTGGTGCTGGTCACCTTCCTGAAGGGTTACTTCGGTCGTCCGCGCCTGGTGTTCCGCGCCGTGCTGATGGTTGCCTTCCTGTTCGGCTGCCTGGACGGTCTGGGCGCCGCCGGCATGAAGATGGATGCGTTTGCCTTCCTGCCGCTGTTCGACAAGGGCCTGGCCTGGCTGCTGCCGACGCTGCTGGCCTGTGGCCTCGGCATGGCGGTTCGCTCCGGCGAGAAACTGGCTGCCGAAGCCGCCTGATTTCACTCCCGTCCATCTCAAAGAGCCTGCCTTGCGCAGGCTCTTTTGTTTGTCTACCAACCGCCTTTTACCACCCGTTACCCCTTTCCTGCTGCCAGCCCCCTGCCGTCATGCCGACCTCCTTCACTGCTGCCAACCGCTGGCTAATCGGTGATTTATTCTGGCCAATTAAATTGTTTCAAGATATTAATGTGTGATTGAGATCAAATTTCTCTTCTTTATGCTCAGAAGAGTGCTCCTTCGCCGATGTGCTCATCGTGGAGGAGAGGGAAGCATTGTTATCCGGTTATCTGCCAGGCAGTGGGTGCAATCAACAAGAACAAGCTGATAAGGCAGATGAGGTCAGGTTTGACGAAATCACTGAAGTTGTCCGACGTATTCGGACTGGGTTTTATGACGTTTGCTTTCTATCTGGGGGCAGGCAACATCATTTTTCCACCGCTCGCCGGTTTCATGGCCGGTGAACATTTGATGCCAGCCATGGTCGGCTTTCTGCTGACAGCGGTGGGTCTCCCTCTGCTGACGCTGGTCGCCGTTGCCAGAGGCAGCGCCGGACAAGGCAGCAGCGGCTGGACGGCGATGACCCGCTATCTGCCGACCTGGGCGGCCACGGCGCTGGCCATCGCTATCTACATCATCATGGGGCCGGCCTTTGCCACTCCCCGCACCGGGCTGGTGGCTTATGAAATGGGGCTCAAACCCTGGCTTGGCGAAGCTGGCCAACACGGGCTGCTGCTCTACAGCCTGTGCTTCTTTGCGCTGGTGATCCTGGTGTCGCTGGATCGGGGCAGGCTGCTGGATGCGGTGGGCAAGTACCTGACTCCGGCCTTGATGGTGATGCTGCTGATCCTGGCGCTCGGCGTCGTCATCGCCCCGCAGGGTGGTATGCCGGAGGCCAGCGGCGACTATATCGATACCCCGCTCATCAAGGGCATGCTGGAAGGCTACAACACCATGGATACCCTCGCCTCCCTGATGTTCGGTGCCCTCATCATCGGTCTGCTGCGGCGCAAGGGCATCGAGGACTACCCGAGGCAGTTCAAATACCTGACCATCGCGGGCCTCATCTCGGCAGTTGGCCTCTCGGCGGTCTACATCTCCCTGTTCTACCTGGGCAACAGCGCGGCGGGCGTGGTGACCAACGTCGACAATGGCGGCGCCATCGTCAACGCCTATGTACTGAGCCTGTTCGGCCACTACGGCCAGTTGATCCTGGCCGCCATCATCACCCTGGCCTGCTTCACCAGCGCAGTCGGCCTGCTCTGCGCCAGCGCCGACTACTTCCACGGTCTGGCCGGCTGGACATACCGCAAGTGGGTGCTGCTGATGGGATGCGTCTCCATCCTGGTGGCCAACGTCGGGCTGAGCCAGCTCATCAGCCTCTCCATCCCGGTGCTGGTCGCCATCTACCCGGTCGCCATCGCACTGGTGCTGGTGACCTTTGTACAGGGCTACTTTGGCCGGCCACGGCTGGCGTTTCGCGCCGTGCTGCTGGTAGCGTTTCTGTTCGGCTGTCTGGACGGGCTAGGCGCGGCCGGCATGCAGATGGATGCGTTCGCCTTCCTGCCGCTGTTCGACAAGGGACTGGCCTGGCTGCTGCCCACCCTGCTGACCTGCGGCTTCGGCATGCTGCTGCGCCCCCGCGAAGATCTGGCCGCCGAAGCGGCCTGATCAACCGGGCGACCAACGACAAGAGGCCAGCATCAGCTGGCCTCTTGCATTGCATCTGTCATCCTGGCTGCTACAGCAGCGGGTCTACCGGCTTGGGTCTGCCTGCCAGACCATACCAATGGGTCTCCACCCGCCCGGCATGCCACTCAAAGGTGCCCCAGGGCTGATCTGCCTGCCAGCGCGGAAAGTTCACCACCACCCGGTTGTCTTCGTACTTGTAGAGCGAGGTGGTGATCTGGAGATCAGACAGGATGAGCAGCAGGGCCCAACCGATGAAGAACCATTTCAGCGCTTTCCACATAGGATTACTCGAAACAGATCTCGATGGTGGCACGACCGTAATCTGATTCGAACGGCATCATGATCTTGGTGCCGTCGGCACGATGGGTGATGGTGTGATTGGGGCCGGAGACGATGATGGGGGTCGCCATGTCGAACTCATACCCCTTCTCCCCCAGCATGCGCTTGGCGCCGCCGGTCACCATGTTGGTGATCTCGCCCACCATGTCGGTCACTTCTTCATTGATGGTGGCCGGAGCCTCGCCCAGCATCCGGCGCATGATCTCCAGCGCCAGCCCTTTCTCGAAGCTGATAGAGAGCGAGCCACGGGTCTGCGGGCCGACCATGCCGATGAGGCCAGAGACATCGCCGCGCGCCAGCTCGTCCATCTTGCGCTTGGGTTTGCCCGGCTTGAGCTCGAGCTGTGCCATGGTGGAGAGCACATTGAGCAGGGAGAGCAGGAACGGGTTTACAAAATCAGCCTTCATGTTGACTTCCTACGGTGGGCGTACAGCGAGCACATTGGCCATGTGCCTCTATTGTCTTATTGGTAATAGTAAAGCCATGCAAGTGGGCTTGCTCGGAAAACGCGCCATCGATCGCCGCGTCATGCAACTCGACCACCTCGCCACACCGATCGCAGATGAGCAGTTGCATCGGGTGGGCATGATCGAAGTGACAGCAGAAAATGAAGGCGTTGAGCGACTCCACCTTGTGGGCAAAGCCCTGTTCGAGCAGAAAATCCAGTGCCCGATAAACGGTCGGCGGCTTGGCATGGGCCTCGGTCTGCTGCAGCTGGGCCAACAGATCATAGGCGCTGATGGCATTGCCGTGAGCAGCCAGCAGCCTGAACACCTGACGCCGAGTAGGGGTGAAGCGGATCCCGCGTTGTTCGCAGAGTCGTTCGGCTCGTAGTAAAAGTTGGTCTTGATTCATGATCACGCAATTACCCTTTTTATTAGCCGGATACTATCACAGGGCCCCCTTTGACGCGGTGACAAAATTCATTTTCTGGGGCTGCCTCACGTTGTGGTAAAATCCGCCCCCTTTGTTTAGCCAACCCGGATGATTTTTATGCAGGCGCAGCGTTTTTCCATCGCCCCCATGCTGGACTGGACCGATCGGCATTGCCGTTATTTCCATCGTCTGATGACTCGCCAGACCTTGCTTTATACCGAGATGGTGACCACCGGCGCCATCATCCACGGCAAGGGAGATTATCTGGGTTACAGCGAGCAGGAGCACCCCATCTCCCTGCAGTTGGGTGGCAGCAACCCGGCCGATCTCGCGCGCTGCGCCAAACTGGCCGAGGAGCGCGGCTATGACGAGGTGAACATCAACGTCGGCTGTCCCTCCGATCGAGTGCAGAATGGCCGCTTTGGTGCCTGCCTGATGGGCGAGCCCGCACTGGTGGCGGACTGCGTCAAGGCGATGCGCGATGTGGTCGATATTCCGGTGACGGTAAAGACCCGCATCGGCATCGACGATCAGGACTCCTACGAATTTCTGCAGGCCTTCATCGAACAGGTCCGTGACGCCGGTTGCGACACCTTCATCGTCCATGCCCGCAAGGCGTGGCTGAGCGGCCTGAGCCCCAAGGAAAACCGCGAGATCCCGCCGCTCGATTATCCCCGTGTCTATCGGGTCAAACAGGATTACCCGGATCTCACCATCGCCCTCAACGGCGGAGTCACCTCCATGGAGCAGACCCTCGAGCATCTGCAGCACCTGGATGGCGTCATGATGGGGCGCGAAGCCTATCAGAATCCCTACCTTCTGGCGCAGGTGGACAACATGGTGTTCGGCCAGAACCACGCCGTACCGAGCCGCCACGAGGTGGTGCGGATGATGCTGCCCTATATCGAGCAGGAGCTGGCCAAGGGCAACTATCTCTCCCACATGACCCGCCACATGCTGGGGCTTTTCCAGAACATGCAGGGGGCTCGCGCCTGGCGCCGCCATCTGAGTGAGAACGCCTGCAAGCCGGGAGCGGATATCCAGGTAGTGCTGGATGCCATGGCCAAGGTGCCGGAATTCGCCACCACGGAGGCGGCGGAGTAACCATGTACCGTTTCACCGGTTCCTGGCTGCACAAGGCCATCGTCCGGCTCTGCGCCGGCCTGCTCGCCATCCTGGGCATCAAACTCAGCGTCTTCTACTTCCTTGGCTTGCTCATCGTGCTGGGGCTGCATCGGGATCAGCTGCTCGGCTGAGTTCACCCCGCATCGACCAATAAAAAACCGGCAACACCCAGTGCTGCCGGTTTTTTATTGTCTCTTCAGCCTCGCTAATCGCCTTTGTCCACGAACTGCAGCTCGGGCGCTCTGGACGTCAGCACATCGGCGCAATAATCCCAGGTCGAAATGCGGTAGTGCTGCAAATCCTCGTCCAGGTGCAGACCATCCGACTCCTGATGGAACCAGCTGGCAAATCGGGACGGGGTGATGAGCTGGATCTGCTCCTCGATGGCATGGCTATCCTTGCCCTCCGCCAGATCGCAATCCTCCATTACCCGCACCGCGTAAATATGGCGAAAATAGACCCGGCAAAGGATCTGCGGCGGCAGATCGATGCTGCGAGCCCTGCCCAACATGATGGTGAGGGAGTCGCTCCAGATATCCTGATGAAGTTCGGCCACAACCAGGCCCGGGGGGAGTTGGCGGGACGGAGCCCAAGGTACGGCAACCTGCCGAATGGCATTTTTCTGTTCCATCATCCACCTCACTACGGCGCACGCCATATCTTGAGTGTATCTGAAACAATTTCCGCTGACGATGGCAATAAAAAACCCGGCTGGCGCCGGGTTTTTGGGGATTACTTGACGGCGTCTTTGAGCGCCTTGCCTGCCACAAAGGACGGCACATTCGCGGCTGCAATCTGGATCTCTTTACCAGTTTGCGGATTGCGACCGGTACGGCCAGCACGATGGTTCACCTTGAAGGTGCCAAAACCCACCAACTGCACAGCATCACCTTCTTTCAGGCTCTGGGTAATACCATTGATGATCTCTTCCAGAGCGACTTTGGCCTGAGCTTTGCTCAGATCTGCTTTGGCTGCAATTGCATCGACAAGTTGAGCTTTGTTCATAACATTTCCTTTATGATCGGGCATTTAGCACCGGGCCACTCTATTCAAAAAAAAACACTCAGGCAAAGGCTTTATCAGCCGGATTGGCTTGAATGCTGGGGTTTTCATCAAGATCTGCGGAAATAGTCACATATCTCGCCCCTTCGTGATCGTAATTGACGGGAAGAGGAGAGCAAATGATGGTGCCTTGTAACCAAAACGCCACCCGGTGTAACAATATCCCCATGCCCCTATTGACGGTCAACTGGATTTTCCCTAGTTATAGGAGGGTGTCGTCAGTCAATAAAAAGGCCGGAGGCCCGTCACGATAGCACTCCATGCCTATGCCCCACGGAGGGACTATGTTAACTGAACTGGAACAAACCAAACGCGCATTGGCAGGAAAGCACAGAGCTATCGACGACTGGCTGGATGCCAGGCAGGCATTGCTGGTCGAATACATGCGACTTGCCGGACTGACCCCCGCCCGCACCAAACAGCGTTCGCTGCCCGGCCATGTGGAACTGCAAGGCTTCTGTGAACGCCTGGTCGACTATGTCAGCGCCGGACACTTCGAAATCTACAACCATGTGGTGACCGCCTTCGAACAGGCCAGCGGCGACAAGCTGGAACTGGCGAAACGCATCTACCCCCACATCCGGGCCTGCACCGAGTTCGCGCTGGAGTTCAACGACAAGTACAGCAATGCCGATGAGGCTCAGCTGCTGTTGCTGGATGAGGATCTGAACCAGCTGGGCCCCGTGCTGGAAGATCGTTTCAAGCAGGAAGATCGGCTGATCAAGGCACTGCAGGTCGTGGAGTCACTCAGCGCCCAGCAGGTTTGATATCCAATTTCGGAGCCAGTTCAAGATCCTGATGTGCAAGGTGCATTACACTCTATGTCATGACCTTTAGCTCCAATTCCTATTGCTGACAGGAGATGAGAATGTCCGAGCGTCGCCGTTTTTCACGGATCCTCTACTTGACCATGGCCGACCTCGTCCAGGGAGATAAGAAATGGCGGACCCAGCTGGTGGATATCTCCCTGCAGGGTGCCCTGTTGATCCGGCCCGATGACTGGGAAAGCCACGACAACAAAGAGTATTCACTCAGCTTCGTGCTGAGCGGCAGCGACATCGAGATCAAGATGCAGGTCATGCTGACCCATGAAGCCAGCAAGAAGCTGGGGTTCTACTGCCATCACATCGATATCGACAGCGCCACCCACCTCAAGCGGATGATCGAGCTCAACGTCGGCGATGAAGACTTGCTGCACCGAGAGCTGGAACAGTTGTTGAGCGAACATCTCGAACACCCTCACCCCTGAGCGGTACATTCAATGTAAAAAGGGGCGCCGTTGCGCTCCTTTTTATTGCCTGCCTGCGGCCACCATGCCGATTACAACGCCTCCAGGGCATCGGCCAGCTTCTTGACCGGCACCACTTCCATGCCTTCGATGGGATGCTTGGGCGCGTTGGCGTACGGCACTATGGCCCGGCGGAAGCCATGCTTGGCGGCCTCCTGCAACCGCTCCTGGCCGGAGGGCACGGGCCGGATCTCGCCAGACAGCCCCACTTCCCCGAACACCACCAGATCCTTGGGCAGGGATTGATCCCGGAAACTGGAGACCATGGAGAGCAGCAGGGCCAGATCCGCACTGGTCTCTTCGACCTTGACCCCGCCAACCACGTTGATGAAGACATCCTGATCCGCCATCTGCAGGCCGCCGTGGCGATGCAGCACCGCCAGCAACATGGCGAGACGATTGTGATCCATCCCCACCGCCACCCGGCGCGGGTTGGAGAGCTGGGAGTAATCCACCAGCGCCTGCAGTTCCACCAGCAGGGGCCGGGTCCCCTCCCAGATCACCATCACCACCGACCCCGGCGCCTGCTCTTCACCGCGGCTGAGGAAGATGGCGGAAGGGTTGCTCACCTCCCGCATCCCCTGCCCGGTCATGGCGAAGACGCCGAGCTCGTTGACCGCCCCGAAGCGGTTCTTGTGGGAACGCAGGGTCCGGAAGCGGGAATCGTGACCGCCATCGAGCAGCACGGAGCAGTCGATGCAGTGCTCCAGCACCTTGGGGCCGGCCAGGGTGCCATCCTTGGTCACGTGGCCTACCATGAAGATGGCGACGTGATTCTGTTTGGCATAGCGGGTCAGCAGGGCGGCGGCTTCCCGCACCTGAGACACGGACCCCGGCGCCGACTGCACATCCGCCACATGCATCACCTGAATGGAGTCGATGACCATGATCTGCGGCTGCTCCTGCTGGGCAATCAAGCAGATCTGCTCGACCGAGGTCTCCGACAGCATGCGCAGCTTGTCGGTCGGCAGGCCGAGGCGCGAGGCACGCATCGCTACCTGCTGCAGCGACTCCTCGCCGGTGACATAAAGGGTCTTCATCCGCTCCGCCAGACCGCACATGGTCTGCAGCAGCAGGGTCGACTTGCCCGCCCCCGGGTTGCCACCGATCAAGATCGCCGAGCCCGGCACCACCCCGCCACCCAGGACCCGGTCCAGCTCCTTGAAACCGGAGGAGAAACGGGGGATCTCGGTGGTAGCGATCTCCGCCAGCGTCTGCACCTGGCTGCCAACGGCGCCGGCATAACCGGTATAACGGGCACTCTTACCCGGGGTCACCGAGCCGAGGCGCACCTCGCTGATGGTGTTCCACTCCTTGCACTCACTGCACTGGCCCTGCCAGCGTGTGAAGTCGGCGCCACATTCGGTACAAACATAGGCAGTTTTGTTTTTGGCCATGGATAACTCGGGGACAGGATGAATTCCTGCTTGATATACTTGTTTGCGACCGACAGATCAAACCCAGAATCGGAAAAGTGACTTTCCGTGGCAGGAACACATGGATTCAGAACAACAACAGCACCTTATTGAACAGCTCATCCCCCTGCTCAGAGAAAAGGATTTCGATGACATCTTCAATCGCCTGACCCAGGACGAAAACAGCAACAGCCGTTTTCTGATCAAGATGGAGATCAAGCGCAGATGCACCCCCTGCCGTCGCGTGATCGACATGCGGGACGAACTGGGTGACGAGTGTCTGGTCCATGAATCCGACGGGATCACCCACTTCATGCCGGCCGAGGCCATCGGTCTGTTCCAGTCCCAGAGCTATCTCTACAAAGACGATTATACCCTGGGAGTCTACGAGGCACTGCAATACTGGCAGAAGCACCACCATGGCAAGAGTGATGGCCCGCTGCAGCCCCCTGCCAGCCCGTTTCGCCAGTACGACGTCAACCCCATCGCCTTTGCCAGCTACTATGGCCGACGCCAGGAGCGGATGCACTTCAGCTCCCCTGTGCTGATCAAGTTTGCCGATGGCGACAAGCTGTTTGCCAAAAGCTCCGACCTTTCCCTCGGCGGGATCCGGGTCTCGGTGCCCTATCTGCCCAACTACCAGACCGGCGCCCAGGTCGAGGTGTTCTTCACCGGGCTGGAGCGGGATCATGCCAACCCGGTCCTGCACCATTCGGTCAGCTACCAGATCCTCGGGGAAGAGAGCAAGGAGGGCAAGTTCTGGCTCAGGCTGGTCAAAACCGGCGAACACCCCGGCTTCGACCAGTTCCTGAGCGAGTTCATCGAGAGCAACAAGAGCCGCTATCGGGTCAGCGTCGACTATCTGCTCTCCGCCGCCATCATCAAGGGGTATGAGCAGTTCTATTTGCCGCGCATGACCGGCATGCCGCTGTTTTTCGGTTCGGGCGACAGCCCCAGCCTCGAGATCGCCCTGCGCACCGAGAACAACCAGCACATCCTCGAATACTGGCGCGATGCCAAGAACCGCGACATGCTCGCCAGCCTGTTCTCCGCCACCCGCATGCAGGCCCTGCTGCCGGCAGCGGGTGAATTGAAAGAGACCCTGATCTACTGCTTCACCCACTCGGTACGCAGCCACCTCTATTTCTTCTCCGCCACCCGGGAAGAGCTGTTGCAGAGCGGGCTGATGTCGCTCTTCTTCCAGGTCGGCGCCCGTCGCCCCAGCTGGCGGGTCTACAAATTCAGCCTGGAGCGCTGTGACCTGCACGAGGCCGATCTGGCCAGCCAGCAGAGCAAGGAGAGCCCCCAGTTGCAAGACATGCTGCTGCAGGAGCGGCTCAAGCAGATAAGCTATGTCGGCCTGCTGCAGGATGTCGGTCTCGACAGTCAGCGGGAAGAGTTCCAGTACGATGCCTGCGCCCAGCACAATGCCAACGAGCTGCAGCGTTTCGGCCACGACAGCAGTGCCGCCCCCTTCGAAATAGAGACGCTGCACTATGTCCAGCTGCGCAAGGAGGCCCGCTACATCCACAAGACGGCCGTGGCCATCAAGCACAATGGTCGCGCCTGGCTCGGCTGGACCCGCGACATCTCGGCCCACGGCATGCAGATCGAGCTGGAAGAGCCGTTCGAGGGGGTGAAGGACGACATCGTCACCATCGCCCTGCCGCGCCTGCAGGAGCTATCCAAGAGCATGGATCTGCAGCGTCTGCCCTACCGGCTGGTCAGCATCAACCTGACCCGCACCGTGCTACACCTGTGCATCGAGGGCGATCCGGAGCGCCACACCGGCCGCCAGTTCTTCAAGCTGCTGATCGAGAGCAACCAGAACAAGCTCAAAGCAGCCCAGGAGCAGCGCCGCTATCGCGGCATGGCGCGGGCGCTTCGCAACATCTACACCCACCACGTCTTCAGCACCCCGGTCTACATCAACAAGCTGAAGGGCGCCCCCAGGCCGGCCTCCATCGGTCATGCCCCGCAGGCGCGCAGCCTGTCGCGGTTGCTGAAAGCCTGTGCCGAGCAGGGTGACCAGGACAACCTCTATCCCCTGTTCCAGGGCGAATTGCTCAAACAGCTCATCATGAACCCGCTGCGGGCCATCGAGCGGGAGGATCAGCCCCAGGAGGAGGAGGTCTACATCGCCAGCCTGCAGACGGCGGCCGGCCTGCCCATCTTCACCAGCCGGCTCGCCAGCAGCTTCAAGAATGTGGCGGAGAAGCGCAGCTTCATCGAACAGGCGCTGCGCCAGGGGGAGTTCTACTCGGTGCTGGTGGGCATCTCCCGCACCGGCCGCCCCGACACCAACTTCATCGCCAACGAGCTGGACTACATCGCCAAGTTCGCCATTCACAAGGCCAAGAAGCTGGAAGAGGAGTTGTGGAGCGTAGTCGGGGTGGGCGAGCTGACCGATACCAGCCAGGCGACCCTGTTCCGGCTCGGCATCACGGCGCCCGTCAATTGAGCAGGCCCCTGCAAACCACGGCCCTCAACCTGGCGGGCAGGCAATAAAACCATGGCGGGCCTCTGGCCCGCCATGGTTTGTTTATCCATCAGTACACCGGATAGTAACCCGCTCCGCCAACCGCTCTTTGTCAGACCGCCTGCGGATTGAGCAGCCATTCCAGGATCTGCGGGAAGTGATCCTCCTGCGCCTGCGGGGCGGTCAACATGTTGATGTGGTCGTAATCGAGCCGGTTACCGTTGTCCCGGCCGAGCCGGGTATGGCGCGCAGCCGAGCCCATCTCGGCGCTGAAGCGGCGCACGTCGGTCGGGTGACCCAGCACCTTGTCCGCCTTGGCCGAAATCATCCAGAGCGGTGGCCAGTTGACCCGGGCGGCCGCCTCGTCATAGGCGAACCCGTCGCTGGGATCCTGCCAGGGGCCGCATTTGACCCAGGGAATGGTCTCCTGCAGGTAACGCAGCGGCTCGTCATCCGCCCCGATCTTCAGGCTACGCGCGGCCAGAAAGCCGTTGCGCCTGGCCAGCCAGGGGGCCAGCCGGTTCCAGATCAGATCCACCTTCAGCCAGCGCTCCGGATTTTGTACCGACACGCCGCGCTTGGTACCAAAAAACACCAGGCTGGCCACCTGATCCGCCAACTCGGGGAAGCGCACCAGGGTCGACGCCATGATGACGCCCCCCCAGGAATGGGCCATCCAGTGCAGCTTGAAGCCGCCATGGCGGGCGGCAATCCAGCGGTGCAGGGCCGGCAGATCCTCGGTGATGAGCTCATGCTGGCCATGTTCGGCCTGCTCGGCGATGGCCGGCGTGCTCAGCCCCCGTCCCCGCAGGTCGGCCACATAGACCTGATAGCCGTGGCGGGCCAGAAAGCAGGCCAGCCCCTTGCCTGATTCGGTGTAGAAGATGCGGCCGTTCTCGATGGCGCCGTGCACCATCAGGATCGGCTCGCCATGTACCGCAACCCGCGGCTGGATGTGGCGCACGTGCAGCCGATGTTCGCCGCAGGGAATAAACAGGGATTGCTGTAACAGTTCCATTATGAGACTACGTCCTCCGTGACGTGAGGGTCTTGCCGAGGCGCCGCGACTAGCGGCGATCCCAGCGCTGCTGACGGCAGGCCAGGGCGCCGAGCAGGCAGATCACCCCTTCAAGATCGTGGTGATTGAGGGTGGCCGCCGCCTGGGCCCGCACCAGCGGCTTGGCGTGGATGGCGATGCCGAGTCCGGCCACCCCCATCATCTTGAGATCGTTGGCGCCATCGCCGACGGCCACGGTCTGGCCAGCGGCGATGCCGTACTCCTGCGCCAGCTGCTGCAGCACCTCGGCCTTGACGGCGGCATCGACGATGCGCCCGCTCACCTTGCCGGTCAGCTGTTGCCCTTCCACCGCCAGCTCGTTGGCAAAGATGGCGTCCAGCCCCAGCTCCCGCTGCAACTGGCCGGCAAAACGGGTAAAGCCACCAGAGGCGATCGCCACCTTCCAGCCAGCCTGCTTGAGGGTGTCGACCATCAATTGCAGGTTAGGCATCCAGGGCATGTTGTCCGCCACCTCGTCAAGAAGGGTGACCGGCGCCCCTTCCAGCAGGGCGACCCTGGCCCGCAGGCTGTCGGCAAACTCCAGCTTGCCCTGCATGGCGGCCGCCGTGACCGCCGCCACCTGCTCGCCGACCCCGGCCAACCGGGCAATCTCGTCGATGCACTCGATGCGGATGGCGGTGGAGTCCATGTCCATCACCAGCAAACCGGGCTCCGCCAGGCTGGGCAGGGCTGGCAGATGACACAGATCGATGTCCCACTCCTCCCCCTTGAGCGCCTGTACCAGAGCGGGTGAGAAGCGATCCGTGCCCAGCAGCAGCAGAGGCACCCCGGCCGGCATGGCGGGCGGATAGAGCCTGGCCTGCAGCGCATGCTGCGCCAGCAGCGAGGCCAGCCGCCCGAGATGATGACCGGCCAGCGCGCGCCCGAACAGCACCAGCCAGCCGCCATCCAGCGCACTGGCGGCAGGCAGCAACGCCTGCGGCGTCGGCTCCCACCAAGGGGCGCCGGACAGGCACTCGGGCCACTCTGAAATCTCTGCGGGCAATTGGGACAACAACATAGGGATAACGCCTTCCTTGGTGATCATGGGGTTAACAATGCTGGCCCAGAGTAGCGTATTGCTTTTTGTACAGGCAAGCGCCAAGATCCCGCCACCCCTTGTCAGCAAAAGGCTCAACGCTTGCGTCATCTCCCCATCAAACGTGTGCTCAGTCTCGGTGCCGGCGTCCTGCTCGGGCTCTGGGTACTCGCGGTACTCATCCACATGCAAGGTGAGAGCCAGGCTTCGCTGCACAGCGAGGCACGCAACCGGGCCCAGGCGCTGGTGGCCTACGCTGCCCGCGACATGAAGCGCTGGCTCAAGGAGGACAAGAACAGCGAGCTGGAGCGGCTGGCCCAGGATCTGGCTGCCGAGCCCGAGATCCTCGACGTCACCCTCTACGATGCCCGCGGCATCCCCCTCGCCCAGTCGGACAACGCAGTGCCGCTGGACAGCCTGTTGCCCATCGGCGACAGCAACAAGTCGATACCGGAACAGGGCAAGGGACGCATCCAGTTCGTGCAGGAGATCCTGGATGGGGAGCAGACCCTGGGGTATCTGCGCATTACGCTGGAAGAGCAGCAGATGCTGGCGGACAAGGATACCCGGCTCAAGGTGGTACAGGAGAAGCAGCGGCTGATGCTGCTGGTCGCCCTGCTGGCCGGGTTGCTCATCTCCTACGGGATCCGTCGCAACTACATGCGGGTGCGCAAGCACAAGAAGAAAAGCAAACCGGTCGAGCCGCAATAAGGCGGCGCGATCCCCCGACCCGAAACTGGCAATGCCACCAGCAGGAGCGCTGTATGATTGCCCCCTCTCTGCCGCAGGATGAAGAGAGTCGACTGGAACGACTCCGCATCCTCGGCCTGCTTGACCGCGAGCCCATCGATCAGCTGGATCGCCTGACCCGGCTCATTACCCGCCATTTCTCGCTGCCCATCGCCATGGTCTCGCTGACCGACGTGAATCGGCAGTGGTTTCTTGCCCGCACCGGCGTCGCCCTGTGCGAGATCAGCCGGGAGCACTCCTTTTGCGGCCACGCCATCCTGCGTCCCGACATCATGCAGGTGCCGGATGCCCGGCTCGACCCTCGATTTGCCGACAACCCGCTGGTGACCGAGGAACCGCACGTGGTCTTCTATGCCGGCCGGCCGCTGCGGGCGCTGGATGGCGTGGTGCTCGGCACCCTCTGTCTGGTGGATCATGCACCGCGCCACCTCGACCAGGAGGCCTGCCGCGATCTCGACGACTTCGGCCGCCTGGTGGAGAACACCCTGCACGATCTGGAGCGGCGCCATCAGGTGCGCAGCCTCAATCAGGTGCTGGAGGACAAGGATCACCTGTTCACCCTCACCTTCAACCAGTCGTCGGTGGGCATGGCCCTCTCCTCCCTCGAAGGCAAGTGGCTGCGGGCCAACCCGGGGCTGGAGCGGCTGCTCGGCTACAGCGAGCAGGCGATGCTGAGCCGCACCTGGCATGTCATGACCCATCCCGAGGATCTGCCGCGCGAACTGCCCCTGTTCAACGCCCTGCTCGCGGGGCAACGGCAGGACTACCGGCTGGAGAAGCGGATGATCCGGGCCGACGGCAGCCAGTGCTGGGTCCAGCTCAGCGTGACCCTGTGCCATAGCCGCACCATGGCACCGCACCTGATCGCCGTGTTCGCCGATCTCACCGAGCGCAAGCAGGCCGAAGCCGAGCTGCTGCAACTGCAGCAGGGGCTCGAGCGGCAGGTCCGTGAGCGCACCCGCGAGCTGTCGAGCACGGTGGAGCAACTGCATCGCGAGATGCAGGAGCGCGGCGCCATGCAGCAGCGCCTGTGGCAAGAGCAGCGCCGCCTGCAGCACATGCTGGAACACACCAGCAACGCCTTCCTCGAACTCGACGAGGCGCTGGTCATCACCGGCTGGAATCCGGCCTCCACCACCCTGCTGGGCTGGCATCCCGAAGATATGCTGGGGCGTACCCTGCCCACCCTGCTCGGCAGCGCTCACCCCCTGCTGGCCCAGCTGACCCATCCCCAGAGTGCTGCGCGCCGGCTGGAGTGCGAGATCGGCACCCACGACGGCCGGCGCATCCCGGTGGAAGTGATTGCCGAGCGCTACCAGTTCGACGGCAAGGTGCGCATCGCCCTGTTTTTGCACGACATCACGGCCCGCCGCCAGGTGCTGGCCGAGATTGAGCGCGGGCGGGCCAGGCTGCGGGCCATCACCGACGGCCTGCCGGTCACCATCAGCATGGTCTCGCCCGAGGGGCGCTACCTGTTCGCCAACCAGGCCTACTGCCGCTACTTCGGGCTCGATGCCGAGCTGATGCGGGAGATGAGCGTGCGGGAGGTGATCGGCGACGCGGCTTACGGCCGGGCCATCGCCCATCTGGAGCGGGCCCTCGCCGGCGAGCAGGTGAGCTTCGAGAACCGCTTCGAGCTGCCCATCGGCCCGCGCGATCTCAGGATCACCATGATCCCGAGCCGGGGCGATGAGCCGGGGGTCTACATCCTCGGCAGCGACATCACCGAGTTCAAGGCGCTGCAGAACCAGCTGGAGCACGAGGCGGCCCACGACCCCCTCACCGGCCTGCCCAATCGGCGCGCCTTCACCCTGCGCCTCTCCCGGGAGCTGGAGCGGGTACGCCAGAATGCCGAGACCCTGGGCCTGCTGTTTCTCGATCTCGACGGCTTCAAGCGGATCAATGATCAGCTCGGCCATCACGTCGGCGACGCTCTGCTGCAGCGCTTCGCCAGCGTGCTGAGTGCCGAGGTGCGTCCCGGCGACATGGTGGCGCGCCTGGCTGGCGACGAGTTCACCATCATACTGCCGGCCCTGCGCCAGCCGGAGCTGGAGCTGCCCGCCCTGTGCGAGCGGCTGCTGGCGGCAATGGCGGTGCCGGCCGACGTGGCCGGCCACCTGTTGCCCCTCGCCGGCAGCATCGGCGGTGCGCTCTGCCACTCGGGCCAGTATTGCCACATCGACGATCTGCTGCACCGGGCCGACAGCGCCATGTACCAAGCAAAGCAGGCCGGCAAGGGGCGCTTCGCCCTCGACCTCTGATCTGCCATCCTTGAAATGCAAAACGGCGGCCCGAGGGCCGCCGTTGTCATTATTCATGCGCGAGGGGGATTAGTTGTCGCCCAGCAGGACGGAATCCAGCGCGATTTCGATCATGTCGTTGAAGGTCAGCTGACGCTCTTCGGAGGTGGTCTGCTCACCGGTACGGATATGGTCGGAGACGGTGCAGATGGTCAGTGCCTTGGCACCGTACTCTGCGGCCACGCCGTAGATACCGGCGGCTTCCATCTCGACACCCAGGATGCCGTACTTTTCCATGACGTCGAACATGGAGGGGTCCGGGGTGTAGAACAGGTCGGCGGAGAAGATGTTGCCCACGCGCACGGCGACGCCCTTGTTCTTGGCGGCCTGTACGGCATTGGCAACCAGATCGAAGTCGGCGATGGCGGCGAAGTCGTGATCCTTGAAGCGCAGGCGGTTCACCTTGGAGTCGGTGCAGGCACCCATGCCGATCACCACGTCACGCAGTTTCACGTCTTCACGCACGGCACCGCAGGAGCCGACACGGATCAGGGTCTTCACGCCGTAATCGGTGATCAGCTCTTTTGCATAGATGGAGCAGGACGGGATGCCCATGCCGTGACCCATGATGGAGATGCGACGACCCTTGTAGGTGCCGGTGAAACCGAACATGTTGCGCACGTCGCACACCTGCTCGACGTTCTCCAGAAAAGTCTCGGCGATGTACTTGGCACGCAGGGGGTCGCCCGGCATCAGCACGGTATCAGCAAAGGCGCCATCTTTCGCATTGATATGAGGAGTTGCCATTCTCTTGATTCCTTCACACTAGGTTGAGTTTTATTGTCTTTATTGGTTGCCCGCCGCCGAGGCGGCGGGCGGGTAAATTACAGGAAGCTGGTACCGTATGCCAGTTTGGGCAGGCCGTGGTACGCCGCGATGCTCTGGCCGATGTCGGCGAACGTCTCGCGACGACCGACGGAGCCGGCCTTGACCGGCTTGCCGTAGAACAGCACCGGGATGTACTCGCGGGTGTGATCGGTACCACCCCAGGTCGGATCGCAGCCGTGGTCGGCGGTCAGCACCACCACGTCGCCATCTTCCAGCAACTCGAACAGCTCCGGCAGGCGGGAGTCGAAATACTCCAGCGCATCGGCATAGCCCTTCACGTCGCGACGGTGACCGTAGGAGGAGTCGAAGTCGACGAAGTTGGTGAAGACGATGGTCTGATCACCGGCCGCTTTCACCTCTTCCAGAGTACGATCCCACAGCTCGGTCAGACCGGTCCCCTTCACCTGCTTGGTGATGCCCTGCTGGGCATAGATGTCGGCGATCTTGCCGATGGAGACCACCTGGCCGCCCGCTTCCTTCATGTAGTCCAGCACGGTCGGTGCCGGCGGCAGCACGGAGTAGTCGTGGCGGTTGCCGGTGCGCTTGAAGTTGCCCTTGCCGCTGCCCACGAACGGACGCGCGATGACGCGGCCGATGTTGTAGGGCTCCAGCAGCTCGCGCACGATGTGGCACAGCTCATAGAGCTTCTCGAGGCCGTAGGTCTCTTCGTGGCAGGCGATCTGGAACACGGAGTCGGCGGAGGTGTAGAGGATCGGCTTGCCGGTGCGCATGTGCTCTTCGCCCAGATCATCCAGCACCTGGGTGCCGGAGGCGTGGCAGTTGCCGAGGTAACCCGGCAGACCGGCCTTCTCGACGATGGCATCCAGCAGCTCCTGCGGGAAGCTGTTGTGGTGGTCATGGAAGTAACCCCACTCGAACAGCACGGGCACACCGGCGATCTCCCAGTGACCGGACGGGGTGTCCTTGCCGGAGGAGAGCTCCTGGGCAAAGCCGTAGGCGCCGACCACCTCGATGTCCTTGTTCAGACCGGCCGGGAAGGTGCCGCTGGCGAGTTCGCCTGCGTGACCCAGACCCAGCTTGCTGAGGTTCGGCAGATTGAGGGCACCACGGCCTTCGATCTCACCGGCAGCGCAGGCCTTGGCGATATGGCCAAGGGTATTGGCGCCCACATCTCCGAACTTGTCGGCGTCGGCGGCAGCGCCAATACCGAAAGAGTCCATCATCAGAATAAAGGTACGTTTCATGGGACTTCCCCTTGTTACAAATCAGCCAGACCGATGCGACGGTAGACCTCGGGCAGCGCCTCTGGTCGGGTGTCACCGATCTTGACGGCGGCCTGCACCATGCTGGCAGCCTGAGCGAATTGCTCTTCAGTTTGAGCGTGGATCAGGGCGAGCGGCTTGTCTGCCTCGACGCTTTGACCCAGGCGGATAAAGTCGGTCAGACCGACCGCATAATCAAGTTTGTCACCGGCAGCGCGACGGCCACCGCCCATGGCGACCACGGCCAGACCCAGTTCACGGGTGTCCATGGCAGTCACGAAGCCGCTGTTGGCGGCATAGACGGGGCGCACGATGGCGGCTTTCGGCAGGTGATGATCGTAGCGCTCCATGAAGTCGCTCGGGCCACCCAGGCCGGTCACCATGCGACCGAAGAGCTCGGCCGCCTTGCCATTGTCCAGCACGGCTTGCAGCTTGCGACGGGCTTCGCCGTCATCGCTGGCCAGGCCGGCGGAGATCAGCATCTCGGCACACAGCGCCATGGTCACGGCGTGGATGCGCGGGTTGCGGTATTCACCGGTCAGGTAGCGCACCGCTTCGCGCACTTCCACCGCGTTGCCGGCGCTGGAGGCCAGCACCTGGTTCATGTCGGTCAAGAGTGCTGAAGTACGGCAGCCGGCACCGTTGGCCACGGCAACGATACTCTTGGCCAGCTCTTCGGAAGCTTCAAAGGTCGGCATAAAGGCACCGGAGCCAACCTTGACGTCCATCACCAGCGCTTCCAGCCCGGAGGCGAGCTTCTTGGAGAGGATGGAGCCGGTGATCATGGCGATGGATTCGACGGTGGCAGTGATGTCCCGTACCGCATAGATACGCTTGTCGGCCGGGGCGAGATCGCCGGTCTGGCCGATGATGGCGACACCCGCCTCTTTCACCACTTTCAGGAAACGATCGTTATCGACCGAGGTCTGGTAGCCAGGAATGGCATCCAGCTTGTCGAGGGTACCACCGGTGTGGCCCAGGCCACGGCCGGAGATCATCGGCACGAAACCGCCGCAGGCGGCGACCATCGGGCCGAGCATCAGGGAGACGACGTCACCCACACCGCCGGTGGAGTGCTTGTCGACGATCGGGCCACCCAGATTGAGGTGATCCCAGGTCAGTACCATGCCGGAATCGCGCATGGCGCAGGTCAGGGCGACCCGCTCATCCATGGTCATGTCCTTGAAGTAGACCGCCATCGCCAGCGCCGCAATCTGGCCCTCGCCGATGGTGTTGTTGGTAATGCCCTGAACGAAGAATTGAATCTCTTGGGTACTGAGCGCTTCACCGTTGCGCTTCTTGCGAATAATTTCTTGAGGCAAAAACATCTTTCATTCCCTCCGCCATTGCTGGCGTTACACAAGCCTGAATCCTTGCCCGCACACCGCATGGTGGGGGCGAAACAGGGCGGACCAGGTCCGCCCTCTCATCAACCTATTAGTAACCGCTGGTGTTGGCCGGCTTGTCGCCATGCCCCAGTGTGGCCAGCAGGCTGGCCAGCAGGCTGGATGCACCAAAGCGGAAGGTGCGGGCGGATACCCAGTCCTTGCCCAGGATCTCTTCGGCCATGGCCAGGTACTGACCCGCCACGGCGGCGTCTTTCACGCCACCGGCCGGCTTGAAGCCGACTTTCGGGTTCTTGGCCTTGATCACTTCCATCATGATGCGCGCCGCTTCCGGGGTCGCATTGACCGGCACCTTGCCGGTGGAGGTCTTGATGAAGTCGGCACCGGCGTCGATGGAGATTTCAGACGCGCGGCGGATCAGCGCCTCTTCTTTCAGCTCGCCGGTTTCGATGATCACTTTCAGCAGGGCTTGGCTACCACAGGCTTCCTTACAAGCTTTGACCAGATCGAAGCCGACCTGTTCATTGCCGGCCATGAAGGCGCGGTACGGGAACACCACGTCCACTTCATCGGCACCGTAGGCCACGGCGGCGCGGGTTTCGGCCACGGCGATCTCGATGTCGTCGTTGCCGTGCGGGAAGTTGGTCACGGTCGCAATGCGCACGTCGGCGGCGCCGATTTCACGCAGGGTCTTGCGAGCGATGGGGATGAAACGGGGATAGATGCAGACGGCGGCGGTCAGGCCGGCCGGTGACTTGGCCTTGCGGCACAGGTCGATCACCTTCTGATCGGTGTCGTCATCGTTCAGAGTGGTCAGGTCCATCAGGTTCAGGGCGCGCTGGGCGGCCAGTTTCAGATCAGTCATTCTGTTCTCCAAAGTCTCGATTTAGTCCGGATTCCAGGGCATGGGTCCGCCTGTCGCAACGCAACCGGCAAGACACGACTCCCAAAGAAACGGGAATGGAATTGCAGCGCAATTGCACGGGCAATGAGGCTGCAAATAAGGCAAGAGCCCTGTCACTTTCTTACAAAAGTGCGGACTTGGTTCCATGAAGACTTGAGAAAGGCAGACAAGGTCTGACCCGACTTCCCAATCAATTCCATTTGACCGCCAACACCCGATTTCATCGGGCATTAGTCAATGCCAGCACCCTGCTGGCAATGCCTATTTCAGCCGAGATACCCCTTGTTTGCAAGCCGGATTTGCCATTTTCAGAGGTACCTCACATCTGGCAAATCCGGTACTGAAAAGTGCGTTAAGAGAAGAAGCGAGTGAGTATCCAGGAGTATGCCAGCCCCCCCAGATAGACTCCGACGATCCCCATTACCCCGGACAATACGGGCGGGGCCGGGATCGGCAATTTGAGGAAAGAAAACAACAAGCCAACGATAAAGCCGGCCGCCATCGCCAGTAGCACTTCATTCATATAACCTCCGATTTGACTCATTTTATTATTAGTTTAGAAAGGAAAACGGTTGTCACCGCCCCAAACGCGAACGCCACAGCTTCTCGCTGTGGCGTTCGTCTTTACCCTGACAGTCAGGCGATATTACATGCCGGACAGCGCCAGGAAGAAGCCTGCGATGGTCGCAGACATCAGGTTGGACAGAGAGCCAGCCAGTACGGCTTTCAGACCAAATTTGGCAATGGTGCCGCGACGGTTCGGTGCCATGGAGCCCAGACCACCCAGCAGGATGGCGACGGAGGACAGGTTGGCGAAGCCGCACAGGGCGAAGGAGATGATGGCCTTGGTGTGGTCGGACATGGCCACGCCATTGATCAGCACTTCATCTTTCAGATACGGGGCAAAGTTCAGGTAGGCCACGAACTCGTTGACCACCAGTTTCTGGCCGATGAAGGAACCGGCCACGATGGCTTCGCTCCAGGGTACCCCGATCAGGAAAGCCAGCGGGGAGAAGATCCAGCCCAGCAGCAGTTCCAGAGAGAGCTGCGGATAACCGAACCAGCCGCCCACACCGGAGAAGATGCCGTTGATCATGGCGATCAGGCCGATGAAGGCCAGCAGCATGGCGCCGACGTTCAGGGCCAGTTGCAGACCGGCAGAAGCACCGGCGGCAGCGGCATCGATCACGTTGGCAGGCTTGTCTTCCAGCTCGCCATCGGCATTGTTCTCGTCATAGCTCGGAGTCTCGGTTTCCGGCACCAGCAGCTTGGCGAACAGCAGACCACCCGGAGCAGCCATGAAGGAGGCGGCGATCAGGTATTCCATCTTGACGCCCATGGAGGCATAGCCAGCCAGTACGGAACCGGCAACGGAGGCCAGACCACCACACATGACGGCAAACAGCTCGGAGTCAGTCATCTTGGAGATGAAGGGACGCACCACCAGCGGGGCTTCAGTCTGACCCACGAAGATGTTGGCAGTGGCAGAGAGGGATTCGGTACGGGAAGTGCCCAGTACTTTTTGCAGGCCACCACCCAGCAGTTTGATGACCCACTGCATGATGCCCAGATAATAAAGAACGGCGATCAGCGAGGAGAAGAAGATGATGACCGGCAATACGCGGAAGGCGAAGATAAAGCCGCCGCCACCGAATACTTCGAACATCTTGTTGCTGACCAGACCACCGAACAGGAATTCGATACCGTTTTGGCCATAACCGATGACGCTGGAAACGGCATCGGATACACCCACCAGAATATCTCGGCCAACCGGGACGTACAGCACGAATGCACCCAGTCCAGCTTGAATTGCAAAGGCACCGACAACGGTGCGAATTTTTATTGCTTTGCGATTACTGGAGAACAGCACCGCGATAAGGACGAGCGTTGCCATCCCTACCAGACCCATTATCAAATTCATTATTAACACTTCCTCTTTAGTAGCACCTTCCAGCTTGTTAACAACTTGTATCTCAAAGCCATCAATCAAGGGTGCGCATTATACTAATTACGGTGCGACAAAGTAGAATGCTGGTCACATTTTATAAGCATGAAATGCGCTAGGGGTCGTCAAATTAGACCGCAAACGATTTTTACTTACCCCGTTTTTTATCATGCCGCTATCAATAGTTAATCAGCTGTTAATTTATGACTTGCCCAGTTGGAAAGCCTGCAAAGTGGATTCACGTAACACCGAGGCAACATGCGCCAGCGGTTGTTGCCGCAAATCGGCCAGCAGTTGCGCAATTTTTGGCAGGTTGGCGGGGGTGTTGGGCGCCCCCTGCTGACCCTGCAGCGGCATGTCGGGGGCGTCGGTTTCCAGCAGCAAGGATTCCAGTGGCATGTCGCGCACCGCCTCCCGGGTCTTGTTGGCCCGCTCGAAGCTGATGACCCCGCCGATACCGAGCCGAAATCCCAATTGCCAGAACGCCTCTGCCTGCTGCAGAGAACCGCTGAAGGCGTGGATGACGCCCCCTCTTGCCGGACGCACGCGCCTGAGGATCTTGGCCACCGTGTCGTTGGCGCGCACCGAATGGACGATCAAGGGCAGCTCATGCTCCATGGCCAGCACGATCTGGGCCTCGAACATCTCGAGTTGCCCCTCCTGCGGCACATGAGAGCGCAGATCCAGCCCGCACTCGCCCACCGCCACCAGCCCGCGTGGGCGCTCGGCCAGCAGTCGCCGCAGCCGGGTCAATACCGCCGGAGTCTGCCCCCCCACATACCAGGGGTGCACACCCAGGGCATAGGAAATACCGTCGTGCTCTGCCGCCAGCGCCATCACCCGGCCCCAGTTTTCCTCTCCCACGGCGGGAATGATATACTCGCTCACCCCCAGCTGGCGGCACTCGGCCAGCAGCGCCGCCCGATCGGGATCGAAGACCGGAAAATCGAGATGGCAATGGGTGTCGATCAGTTGCATGTCGCTCTCACCTGTTTGTCGTAATTAATGGGTCCATATCATGATGAAACGCACAAGCCACGGCTTTACCCTGATAGAACTGGTGCTGGTCATCATAGTGCTGGGGATCCTGGCCGTCACCGCCCTGCCCCGTTTCATCAATCTCAAGGATGATGCACTCAAGAGTACGGTCGCCACCACCGCCACCAGCTTCGCCAGCGCGGTGCAACTGGCCCATGCCGGCTGGGCGGTCAAGGCGCAGGATCAGGCGCTCTACAATCTCGGCAGCATGGGGCAGCGCAATCTCGACATCAACCGCTATGGCTGGCCCGCCGGCACCGACGAAGATCAGGGCCGCAAGGGGATAGATGAGCCCTATGTCGCAGGTCAGGGTGACTACATCTCGGTGAGCAATCAGTCAGACTGCCGCCTGCTGTTTCAGGGACTGCTGGACAGCAGCTATACCGTCGCCTCGGTCGATCAGGATCCCGAGATCCAGCTCAACGCCGACTACCTGTCCAGCGAACTGCCTGCCAACCAGGTAGATGCGGATGGGGAGCCGCACAGCAACTGCCGCTATACCCTGCGCGACTCCATCGGCCGCTTCCCGGCCTATCCGGCTGGCCTCTCCTTCGACTACAACAGCGTCACTGGTGCCGTGACCCGCAATTTCCAGTGAGCGATTCCGACTCCTCCTGCTGCTCCGTCTGCGGCGCGTCATCCTGCTCACGGCGTACCGGCACGCAGCAGCGCCGGTTCTCCGGTGTGAGTCCCCACTCCTCGCACCAGCCATCGTAGCGAGCCAGCCAGCGTAACAAGATGCCTTTCATGGTCTGTTCCTCGTCTCTGTCGCACCCTTGCCGTTTCTGCCTATCTGCTCCGAATCCGCTAATGCCACGACTCGATACCGGAATGACAGGTATAAAAAAACGACTCCATTTGGAGTCGTTTTTATCAGAGCCATCTGGCTAATTCAATTCACGCCTGGGTGGGCAGGCTCAATCGAGCAACGGCCTCTACGTGCATACCGCAAGGGGAACATGTCCACCGGCGATCAGGCCTTGGCCGGCAGGCTCAGGCGGGCAACCGCTTCCACGTGCATGGAGTGCGGGAACATGTCGACCGGCTGCACCTCATCCAGCACGAAGCCCTGCTTGACCAGCCAGGCGAGATCGCGGGCCAGGGTCTGCGGGTTGCAGGAGACATAGACCAACCGGCGCGGTGCCATGGCGACCAGGGTCTGCAGCACGGCCTTGTCACAGCCCTTGCGCGGCGGATCCATCACCACCACGTCAGCGGTCACACCCTGCGCGTGCAGCTCGGGCATCAGCTGCTCGGCCTTGCCGACATGGAACTCGGTGTGCTCGATGCCGTTGAGGGCGGCGTTGCGACGGGCATCGCTGATGGCGCTCTCCACCGACTCGATCCCCACCACCTTGGCAGCCTTGCCGGCCAGGAACAGGGAGATGGTGCCGATACCGCAATAAATGTCGAACACCGTCTCGTTGCCGGTCAGTTCGGCATACTCGAGGGCTCTGGAGTAGAGCACATCGGTCTGGCTCGGGTTGTTCTGGAAGAAGGAGAGTGGCGAGATCTCGAACTCGAGCTCGTGGATCTTGTCGCGGATCACTCCTTCGCCCAGCAGCACCCGGTTGGTGGCCCCCAGGATACGGTTGGTGCGTTCCTCGTTGATGTTCTGCACCAGGGTGGTAACCGGCAGATCGCTTAAGCTCGCCAGCAGCTCGGCTTCGAACGGCAGCTCCTCGCCCAGGGTCACCAGCACCACCATCAGCTCGCCGCTCTTGAAGCCCTTGCGGGTCATCAGGTTGCGCACACAGCCGGTGTGGTTCACCTCGTCATAGGCGGCGATGTTGTGCTCGCGCATCCAGTTGCGTACTCGAGCGTTCAGCTCGACGTGCAGGGAATCTTGCACCGCGCAGTCGTCGGCGGTGATGAGGTCGTGGGAGTGCTTGCGATAAAAGCCGATCTCGGCGCCGGCGTCGCAACCGCGCACCGCATATTGGGCCTTGTTGCGATAGGCGAACGGGCTCTCCATGCCGAGGATCGTTCTGACGGTGGTATCACCCAGCCCGGCCTGCTCCAGCGCACTCTCCACCAGCGCCTGCTTGAGCTTGAGCTGGGCCGGATAGGCCAGCGGACGCACCTGGCAGCCACCGCATTCGGTGTTGGGGCAGAAGTCGGCGACCCGATCGGCGGAGGGCTGGAGCAGCTCGGTCACCTTGCCGTGCAGATAGTTGGGCTTGACCTCGGTCAGCTCCACCAGCGCCTGCTCACCGGGCAGCAAACCTTCGACAAACAGGGGGCGGTCGAACAGGCGTCCTTTGCCATCTCCTTTGTCGGTCAGTTCCAGGATCTCGATCTGGTGTTGATGTCCCACTAACGGCATGAGCGGCTCCAAAAGTACATATAAAGAGGGGTGATGGAACCGGCCCGGCCAGCCCCATCAAGAAAAGGTGGCAGAGTTTAGCGGAGATCCGGCCAAATTGCAGGCATAAAACAGCAACAAGACCGAGGACATTGCCCCGCCTGGCGTTATCTGGCGAAAAGCCGGCATCCCCGGCGCGATTAAGGGTTGCTCTAATAAGAGGGCATGGTGACCACGGACGGGCCATCATCGCCGCCGGCCAGACATCAAACAGGATGCTCGGTCTGGTGGGCGGACATAAAAAAGCCGCCGGCATGGCCGGCGGCAATATAGCTGACGAACAGATGGCGGATTACAGGCTGTAGGCCTTCTCGCCGTGAGTGGTGACATCCAGCCCCTCCCGCTCCGCGTCTTCTTTCACTCGCAGGCCGATCAGCAGATCCACCAGCTTGTAGGCCACCACCGAGATGATGCCGGACCAGAGGATGGTCACGCCGACCCCGATGGCCTGAATTTTTACCTGCGCCAGGATGGAGTAACCCTCAGCCACCTGGTTGGTGACGTAGTCCCACACCCCGGTACCACCCAGATCCGGGCTGGCGAAGACGCCGGTCAGCAGCGCCCCCAGGATGCCGCACACCCCGTGCACGCCGAACACGTCCAGGCTGTCATCGGCGCCCAGCAGCCGCTTGAGACCGTGGACTCCCCACAGCCCGGCAACACCGCTGATGAGGCCCATCACCAGACCGCCTCCCACTCCGACGAAACCGGCCGCCGGAGTGATCACCACCAGCCCGGAGACGGCGCCGGAAGCCGCCCCCAGCAGGGAGGGACGACCCTTCATCACCCACTCGGCCAGGGTCCAGGAGAGGGCCGCCGCCGCCGGAGCCACCCAGGTATTGATGAAGGCCAGTGCCGCCGTACCGTTGGCCTCCAGCGCGGAGCCGGCATTGAAACCGAACCAGCCGAACCAGAGCAGGGAGGCACCGATCATGGTCATGGTGAGGCTGTGCGGGGTCATGGGGTCACGGCCATATCCCAGGCGTTTGCCCACCAGATAGGCACCGACCAGACCGGCCACTGCCGCGTTGATGTGCACCACTGTGCCGCCCGCAAAGTCCAGCGCACCGTGCTGGAACAGATAACCGGCGGTCGCAGTGGCCGCTGCCGCGGCATCGGCCGTGGTATAGGCATCCGGACCCGCCCAGTACCACACCATGTGGGCCAGCGGGATATAGGCGAAGGTGAACCAGATCACCGAGAACAGCAGCACGGCGGCAAACTTGATGCGCTCGGCGAAGGCCCCCACGATCAGACCGCAGGTGATGGCGGCAAAAGCGCCCTGGAACACCACATAGATGAACTCGCTGATCCCGACCCCCTTGCTGAAGGTGGCGGCGATGGAATCAGGGGTGACTCCCTTGAGCAGCGCCTTGCTGAAGGAGCCATAAACGCTGTTGCCCTCGGTAAAGGCCAGTGAATAGCCGTAGAGGATCCACAGCACGCAGATCAGCGAGAACAGGGTGAACACCTGCATCAGCACGCTCAGCATGTTCTTGCTGCGCACCAGGCCGCCATAAAACAGGGCCAAGCCCGGAATGGACATCAGGATCACCAGGGCTGCCGACAGCAGCATCCAGGTATTGTCCCCCTTGTTGATGGTCACTACTGCCGGTGCCGCAGCCTGCACGACCTCGGCCGAGGCGGCCACCACCTCTTCAGCCCAACTGGGGGCGGCCAGCAAGGCGGCAAGCGCCAACAGGCCAGTCATCACGAGTCTCTTGAGCATACAGCCATCTCCTTCCCTGTCGTCCCGGCTCCCGGCCGGGTCCATTTCCTGATATGAACATCGAAACCGACGATTCACGTACATCCACATTCGCTACACACTGGTGACCGCCCCGCCCATCATTCCTCGGATGAGCGGCATCATGGCGACATAAGTGCTTCAAAGCACAAAGTAGGCCAACTTAATAAATAGATTAAAATCATTTATTTATACTGGTGCCGGCGAAGTAACGCACCAGATTGGCGCACGGGACGCGCTAACTTGAGCAAGTGCGCACTTCCGCTGTGCACACACATATTGCCGCACCGAAATAGCGCAGAGGGACGCCATGCGGGACATAGACGAGTAGCCGGATCAGCCAGAAAACGGAAGAGCGATGAGAAAAGGGAAAAGCGGAAAAACAAAAGGCCATCATTGCTGATGGCCTTTTGTCTTGGAATTTGATGGTGCCCGGGGTCGGACTCGAACCGACACGGTTATTCACCGGCGGATTTTGAATCCGCTGCGTCTACCGATTTCGCCACCCGGGCAACTGCGAGGGATTATACGAATGGCGCTTGGGCATGCAAGGTGTTTTTCTTGCTCTCACAGTTGTTTGCTCATTTATTCAACGCCTTGCCGATGTTGGGTCAGTTACATAGAATGCCCGCATCATATTAATGGAATAAAAACGATGGCCAAGCGTAAATCCGTCCAACCGACCCCTCCCGCGACTGCGCGCTACCCTTCTGCCGGCCTGCTGCGCCGGCTCGGCGCCCTGCTCTATGACTATCTGGTGGTCATCTCATTGCTGATCATCGCCGGCTTTATCGGGATGGGAGTTGCACACTTGCTGCTGGCAACCGGCATGGCGACCGTGCCCGAAGGCAAGGACGCCGCCTGGCTGCTGACCAGCCCCATCTACAGCGCCTGGCTCGCCTTCATCATCTGTGGTTTCTACACCTGGTTCTGGACCCGCGCTGGTCAGACCATCGGCATGCGGGCCTGGCGCCTGCGCATCCAGAATGCCGACGGCAGCAACATTCGCATCACCCAGGCCCTGATCCGGCTGGCCACGGCGGCCTTCGGCCTCGGCAACCTGCTCTGCCTGTTCAACCACAAGTCACCCCGCGCGTTTCAGGACATCTGGTCCGAATGTGAAGTGGTGGTGCTCGGCAAGCAAGAGAACCTGGAACAGCTCAATCGCTGATCCTGTGGCAGCAACGAAAGAAAAAGGGCACGCCGAGGGTGCCCTTTTTGCTGGCCGATACGCTTGCGGCTCAGGATATAGAAGAAGATACCGCCAAACGGCAGTGCAGCAGGAGCGATGGCCGCCTTTTGTCAGCAGCGCCACCGCCCTCACCGCCCTTCAGGCCGCTACTGCTTGCGGCTCAGGATATAGAAGGAGATACCGCCAAACAGCAGGCTCGGTGCGATGGCCGCCAGGATCGGCGGTACCGCATACACCAGGCTGATGGGCCCGAACACCCGATCGCTGACGTAGACGGCAAAGCCGGTCATGATCCCCATCAGCATCCGCGCCCCCATGCTGACCGAGCGCAGCGGGCCGAAGATGAAGGAGGAGGCCAGCAGGATCATGGCCACCACCGAGAGCGGTGACAGCAGCTTGCGCCACATCTCCAGCTTGTAGCGCCCGGCATCCTGCTTGTTGGCATCCAGATAGCCGATGTAATCCAGCAGTCCCGCCACCGGCAGGTTTTCAGGATCGATGCTCACCACCCCCAGCTGTTTGGGCGTGAGCTCTGAGCTCCACTCCATCTGGGGCTGAGTCTCGCTCATGATCTGCCTGGGGTCATCGAAGCGGGTCACCTGTACCTGCTTGAGCAGCCAGTGATGCTGCTCGAACACCCCTTCCTGCGCCTGCAGGATATCGATCAGCTTGCGCTCCGGAGTGAAACGGTAAAGGGTGATGCCGGTCAGCGCGCCATCGTTGCGCACCCCGTTGATATTGACGAAGTTGTTGCCATCGCGGGCCCACACCCCGTAAGCCGACACGGTCAGCCGCCCCTCAGACAGGGCACCCGCCTTGATGTCGTCCGCCATCCGCTTGGCGATGGGGGCCACGTACTCCCCCATCAGCCCCACCAGGATCATCAGCGGGATGGCGGTCTTGAGCGCCGCCATGACGATGCTGATCTTGGAGCGGCCCGCCGCCTGCATCACCACCAGCTCGGAGCTGGTCGCCAGCTGGCCCAGACCGATGAGGCCGCCCAGCAGGGCCGCCAGCGGGAAGAAGAGCACCGCCTCTTTCGGCATGGAGAGCAGCACATAGTAGAGGGCGCTGAGCATGTCGTAGTTGCCTTCCCCTACCGACTTCAGCTGCTCCACGTACTTGATGAGCGCCGCCAGCCCGACCAGGGTCAGTTCGCACAGCAGGACCGACATGAAAATAACCCGGCCGATATATCTATCGAGAATGCCAAACATCAGCAGAGACCCCCCTGTTGCAGCATCATGCTGATTTCTTCCTCAAATACAGACGCATGGAACGGGGGCGACATCAAAATGACCCGGTCGCCATGTCTATCGAGAATGCCAAACATCAGTAGAGACTCCCAGATGGCAACATCATGCCGATTTTCTCTTGAAATAGAGGGTCTTCACCCCGTTCCACCAGCTGGTGCCCTGCAGGTTGAGCGGCAACCCGATCAGCAGCAGATAGACCAGCGGCACCAGGAACATGCCGGGCCAGTGCGGCAGCCGGCCGCTGTCGATGGCAGAGCGGGCGGCACTGAGCAGCAGGAAGTAGGAGAGGTAGAGCAGGATGGCCGGCAACAGCTTGGCATAGCGGCCCTGACGGGGGTTGACCCGCGCCAGCGGCACCACCAGGAAGGTCAGCACCAGAATGGAGAGCGGCAGCGACAGACGCCACTGCAGTTCGGCCATCAGCTGGTTGTCCTGCGTACCCAGCAGCTCCATGGTCGGCTTGGCCGCCGCCTTGCGGTTGGAGCGCTCCATCTCCTGCTGGCGGATCACCAGGCTGTACTCGTCGAATTCGGAGATCTGGAACTGGCGGGTATTGAAGTGCCCCTCGTAGCGGGAGCCATCCTTCAGGGTCAGCCACTGCAGACCATTGCTGTCGACCGTGACCACCCCTTCGGTCGCCACCACCACCGACGGCGGCTTGCCGTCCTGGGAGCGCTGCAACACGAAGATTTTCTGCAGTTTGGAGCCCTTGTCGTTGAGGTCCTGGATGTAAGCCACCAGGCGCCCCTTGTCGAGCTCCATGAAGCGGCCGGCCTGCAGGAAGGAGATCCCCGGATCGGCCTTGAACTCGTCGATCACCTGGTACTCGCGCTCCTTGGCCTGCGGGGCCACCCAACCGGTGTTGAAGGCGGCGACAGCCGCCGTCAGCAAAGCCAGCACCATGGCGCTGCGCATCACGAAACGGTGGCTGAAGCCCACCGCATGCATCACCGTCATTTCGCTTTCGGCGTAGAGGCGCCCGTGAGCGAACAAGATGGCCAAAAACAGGCTGATGGGCAGCATCAACAGGGCCATGTTGGGCAGGTTGAGCAGCAGCAGGGTGGAGACCAGGCGCGTCGGCACCTCACCATCGGCGGCATCGCCGATGATCTGGATGAATTGCTGGCTGACGAAGATGAGCAGCAGCACGAATAATACCGCCAGCTGGGTTTTCAGGGTTTCCCTGAACAAATATCGGAAAACGATCACAGTCATTCCCAAGTAAACTTGTGTTTTTAGTCGAATGCCTGAAAAATAGGGCCGTATATTGGATTTTTACCAGTTTGAACTGCGGAGCCAGTGCCTGTTCGCTCCGCCTCTGATACCCCAACAAGCACCGCATTATTCAATAAAAGGTGCCTTTTGTCTTTAGGATGTAGGAGATTCCATGGAGTTCAGTGTAAAGAGTGGCAGTCCTGAGAAGCAACGCAGTGCCTGCGTCGTGGTCGGCGTGTTCGAGCCGCGTCGCCTCTCTCCGGTTGCCGAACAACTGGACAAGATCAGCGATGGCTACATCAGTTCGCTGCTGCGCCGTGGCGACCTGGAAGGGAAACCAGGCCAGATGCTGTTGCTGCATCAAGTACCGGGCGTGCTCAGCGAGCGCGTGCTGCTGGTCGGTTGCGGCAAGGAGCGGGAACTCGACGAACGCCAGTACAAGCAGATCATCAACAAGACCATCACCACCCTCAACGAAACCGGCTCCATGGAAGCGGTCTGCTTCCTGACCGAGCTGCACGTCAAGGGACGGGATACCTATTGGAAGGTGCGCCAGGCGGTAGAAACCACCAAGGCGGGCCTCTACAGCTTCGATCAGTTCAAGACCAACAAGGCCGAGCCACGCCGTCCGCTGCGCAAGCTGGTATTCAACGTGCCGACGCGTCGGGAACTGACCATTGGTGAAAAAGCCATCGCCCACGGCCTGGCCGTGGCGAAAGGGGTGCGCGTCTGTCGCGACGTGGCCAACATGCCGCCCAATGTCTGCAATCCGGCCTATCTCGCCTCCCAGGCCCGTCGTCTGGCCGATGCCTTCGACAACATCACCACCAAGGTGATCGGCGAGCAGGAGATGGCCGAGCTCGGCATGAACTCCTATCTGGCGGTGGCCCGCGGCTCCGACAACGAAGCCATGATGGCCATCATCGAGTACAAGGGTCATCCGGATGCCAAGCCCATCGTGTTGGTCGGCAAGGGACTGACCTTCGACTCCGGCGGCATCTCCATCAAGCCGGCCGAGGGCATGGACGAGATGAAGTACGACATGGGTGGCGCCGCCTCCGTGCTCGGTACCATGCACGCCCTGGCCCAGCTGCAGCTGCCGATCAACGTCATCGGAGTACTGGCGGGCTGTGAGAACATGCCGGGTGGCAACGCCTATCGCCCGGGCGACATCCTCACCTCCATGTCCGGCCAGACCATCGAAGTGCTCAACACCGATGCGGAAGGCCGCCTGGTGCTGTGCGATGCGCTGACCTACGTGGATCGCTTTGATCCGGAAACCGTGATCGATGTGGCCACCCTGACCGGTGCCTGCATCATCGCCCTGGGTCACCACACCACGGGTCTCTTGGCCAACCACAACCCGCTGGCCCACGAGCTGCTCAACGCTTCCGAGCAGGCGGGTGATCGCGCCTGGCGCCTGCCGCTGTTCGACGAGTATCAGGAACAGCTGGAGAGTCCGTTTGCCGACATGGCCAACATCGGCGGCCGCCCGGCCGGTACCATCACCGCCGCTGCCTTCCTGTCACGCTTCACCAAGAAGTACAACTGGGCCCACCTGGATATCGCTGGGACCGCTTGGAAGAGTGGCAAGGAGAAAGGCTCCACCGGGCGTCCGGTGCCCCTGCTGACCCAGTTCCTGCTGAACCGGTCAGGGGTGGTCATCGAAGAGAAGGAGTAACCCTTTTATCCCGTTCGATGCGTGCATCAAACGGGATGGCGTTACCCTGAATCACAAGGAAGAGGCCCGCCTCTTCCTTGTTTCATTGAGGGTTGGCAGGAATATCCCCTGCCCGTCCTTACCGGCGGTCAATAGTCCGTCACCGCAAACGGGATCAACCTGATGAGCCAAGTGACCTTTTACCTGATGAGCGAGCAGGATGATGCGCAGGCTTCGGCCGTCGAACGCCTCGCCTGCCAGCTCGTAGCCGATAGCTGGGGTGCGGGCCATCTCTACCTGCTGTGCGACGACGAAGCGCAGGCCCTGCGCCTCGACGAGCTGCTGTGGCAGCTGCCGCCGGAGCGCTTCGTGCCGCACCAGCTGCAGGGCGAGAGCGGTCAGGCACCGGTGGAGATCGGTCATCAGCCGCCACGGCGGCGTTATGCCCGCCTCATCAATCTGGCCAAACAGACACCTTTGTTTGCAGGACACTTCGCTCAAGTGGTAGATTTTGTCCCCACTGACGAAACGCAAAAGCAGCAAGCCCGCGAGCGCTACAAGCACTATCGCCAGGCAGGCCACGCCCTCGAGATGAGGGATCAGCCCGTCCTTGCCGCACCGGATCCGGCGCAGCCCTGACTGTGCCACCCTCGATCCACGACGAATCAACACCAGAATCCATCCATCCAGAATACGGCGAGACCATGGAAAAGACTTTTAATCACAACGCCATCGAACAGGCGCTCTATCAGCACTGGGAAGCCCAGGGTTACTTCAAGCCCCACGGCGACACCAGCAAAGACTCCTTCTGCATCATGATCCCGCCGCCGAACGTCACCGGCAGCCTGCACATGGGTCACGCCTTCCAGCAAACCCTGATGGATACCCTGATCCGCTACAACCGCATGCAGGGCAAGAACACCCTGTGGCAGGCAGGTACCGACCACGCCGGTATCGCCACCCAGATGGTGGTTGAGCGCAAGATCGCCGCAGAAGAGGGCAAGACCCGCCACGATTACGGCCGGGAAGCCTTCATCGACAAGATCTGGCAGTGGAAGGAAGAGTCCGGCGGCACCATCACCCGCCAGATGCGCCGTCTGGGTGACTCCGTGGATTGGGAGCGCGAGCGCTTCACCATGGATGAAGGCCTCTCCGCCGCCGTGCAGGAAGTGTTCGTCCGTCTCTACGAAGATGGCCTGATGTACCGTGGCAAGCGTCTGGTGAACTGGGATCCGAAACTCAACACCGCCATCTCCGATCTGGAAGTGGAAAACCGCGAGATCAAGGGCCACATGTGGCACCTTCGCTACCCGCTGGCCAACGGCGCCAAGACTGCCGAAGGCCAGGATCACCTGATCGTCGCCACCACCCGTCCGGAAACCATGCTGGGTGATACCGCCGTCGCGGTAAACCCGGAAGACCCGCGCTACAAGGCGCTGATCGGTCAGCACATTCTGCTGCCGCTGGTGAATCGTCTGATCCCCATCGTCGCCGACGAACACGCCGACATGGAGAAGGGCACCGGCTGCGTGAAGATTACCCCGGCCCACGACTTCAACGACAACGAAGTGGGCAAACGCCACAACCTGCCGATGATCAACATCTTCACCCTGGACGCCCACGTGCGTGCCGAGGCCGAAGTGGTCGACAGCAACGGCAACCCCAGCACCGCCTATGACGCCGCCCTGCCGACCGAGTTCGCCGGGATGGAGCGCTTCGCCGCCCGCAAGGCCATCGTCGCCAAGCTGGACGAGCTGGGCCTCTTGGCCGAAATCAAGGATCACGTGCTGCAACAGCCTTACGGTGATCGCGGTGGCGTGCCCATCGAGCCGATGCTGACCGACCAGTGGTACGTGCGCGTGGCGCCGATGGCCAAGACCGCCATCGAGGCGGTGGAAGATGGCCGCATCCAGTTCGTGCCGAAACAGTACGAAAACATGTACTTCTCCTGGATGCGCGACATTCAGGACTGGTGCGTCTCCCGTCAGCTGTGGTGGGGTCACCGCATCCCGGCCTGGTATGACGATGCCGGCAACGTCTACGTGGGCCGCAACGAAGACGAAGTGCGCGCCAAGCACAGCATCCCGTCCGTGACCGTGCTGCGTCAGGACGAAGACGTACTCGACACCTGGTTCAGCTCCGCCCTGTGGACCTTCTCCACCCTGGGCTGGCCGAACAACACCGAGGCACTCAAGACCTTCCACCCGACCGACGTGCTGATGAGCGGCTTCGACATCATCTTCTTCTGGATCGCCCGGATGATCATGATGACCATGCACTTCATCAAGGACGAAAACGGTCAGCCGCAAGTCCCGTTCAAGACTGTCTACATCACTGGCCTGATCCGTGACGAAGAAGGCCAGAAGATGTCCAAGTCCAAGGGCAACGTGCTGGATCCGCTCGACATGATCGACGGCATCTCGCTGGAAGATCTGCTGGAGAAGCGTACCGGCAACATGATGCAGCCGCAGATGGCCGAGAAGATCGGCAAGCGTACCGCCAAGCAGTTCCCGGAAGGGATCGAAGCCCACGGTACCGACGCCCTGCGCTTTACCCTGGCGGCGCTGGCCTCTACCGGTCGTGACATCAACTGGGACATGAAGCGCCTGGATGGCTACAACAACTTCTGCAACAAGCTGTGGAACGCCTCCCGCTACGTGCTGATGAACACCGAAGATCAGGATTGCGGTTTTGCCGGTGGCGAGATGCAGTTCAGCCTGGCGGATCGCTGGATCCAGTCCCAGCTGCAAGTGGCCATTCGTGACTTCCGCACCGCCCTCGATACCTACCGCTTCGACATCGCGGCTGGCGTGCTGTACGAATTTATCTGGAACCAGTTCTGTGACTGGTATCTGGAGCTGACCAAGCCGGTACTGACCAAGGGCTCCGAGGCCGAGCAGCGCGCTGCCCGCCACACCCTCGTCAGCGTCCTCGAGACCCTGCTGCGCCTGGCACACCCGATCATCCCGTTCATCACCGAAACCATCTGGAAATCGGTGGCCCCGCTGGCCGGCGTGCACGCCGACACCATCATGATTCAGGCCTTCCCGGAATTCGACGCCGCCAAGGTGGACGAAGCCGCGATGGCGGATCAGGAGTGGGTGAAGGAGTTCATCGTCAGCATCCGCAACATCCGCGCCGAGATGAACGTGGCACCGAGCGTGCCCCTCAACGTGCTGCTCCAGTGCGATGCCAAGGATGCCCAGCGCGCAGCCGACAACGAGGCCTTCCTCAAGTCGCTGGCCCGTCTGGAATCCATCCGCGTACTTAGCGAAGGTGAAGTAGCTCCGCTGTCAGTGAAGAAGCTGATCGGTGCCACCGAGCTGATGATCCCGATGGCCGGTCTCATCGACAAGGACGCCGAACTGGCCCGTCTGGCCAAGGAAGTGGCCCGTCTGGTGGGCGAGTGCGGCCGCATCGAAGGCAAGCTCGGCAACGAAGCCTTCGTCGCCAAGGCGCCGGAAGCGGTCATCATCAAGGAGCGCGAGAAGCTGGAAGATTACCGTCTCCAGCTGACCAAGCTGGAAGCCCAGCAGGCCGAGATCGCCGCGCTGTAAGCCGGATTTGACTTGGTAGAAGCCCCCTCCTGCAGGGGGCTTTTTATTGCCCGCCCGCCGTCACCCCGCACTTTTTGCGCTTCTTCATGCAAAATTAGCGAGCCAAATCACCCGCTTTCACAAGCGCATCGCCCCCAAATTCATTACACTGCCAGCGATCTTTTCTACTCGGAGTGCTGTTGCAGTATGGAAATATTGATCCTGTTTGGATTGATTTTGCTTAATGGCGTCTTCGCCATGTCGGAAATCGCCATCGTCACCGCGCGCAAGGCCCGCCTCAGCAAGATGGTCAGCGAAGGGAGCCGCTCTGCCGCCATCGCCCTCAAACTGAGTGAAGATCCGACCCATTTTCTCTCCGCGGTGCAGATCGGCATCACCAGTATCGGTCTGCTCAACGGTATCTACGGCGAATCCCTGCTGGCCCAGCCACTGGCGCTCTGGCTGCAGGAGTGGGGCATGGCCCCCAAGAGCAGCAGCCTGCTCGCCACCGTACTGGTCATCGTGGTGGTCACCTATCTCTCCATCGTCATCGGCGAGCTGGTGCCCAAGCGCCTCGGCCAGCTCAGCGCCGAACGCATCGCCTGTCTGGTGGCCCGCCCCATGATGTGGTTGGCGGCCCTCACCCGCCCCTTCGTCTGGCTGCTGTCGGCCTCCACCAAGGCCAGCCTGCGCATCCTGCGCGTCAGCCAGGACGGTGGCGCCAACGTGACCCAGGAGGAGATCCACGCCATGCTGGTGGAAGGCTCCGAGGCCGGGATCATCGAGGATCATGAGCACACCATGCTGCGCAATGTGTTCCGCCTCGACGAGCGCAGCCTCTCGTCACTGATGGTGCCGCGCAGCGACATCCGTTATCTCGACCTAGCTCTGCCGCTGGAGGTGAACCTGCAGCGACTGGTGGAGTATCGCCACAGCTTCTTTCCGGTCTGTGACGGCAGCCTGTCGGAACTGGTGGGCATCATCAACGTCAGCAAGGTGCTGCACGCCTACATCAAGGGGGAGCCCATCGATCTGGCGGCGCTGACCCAGGATGGCAGCCTGCTGCCGGAGACCCTGAACGGCCTCGAGCTGCTCAACCACTTCCGTACCCACTCCGAGCACATGGTGCTGGTGGTGGACGAATATGGCGAGCTGCAGGGGCTGGTTACCCAGCAGGATCTGCTGGAGACCCTGGCTGGCGACTTCCAGCAGGAGGACGGCGACGACAACTGGGCATTCCAGCGTACCGACGGCAGCTGGCTGCTCGACGGCCTCATTCCGCTGCCTGAGCTGAAGGACTGTCTGGGACTGGTTCGGCTACCGGAAGAAGAAAAACATCACTATCACACCCTCGGAGGGCTTATCATGCTGCTCCTTGGCCGCGTTCCCCAGACCGGAGATCTGGTCACGCTGGAACAGTGGCAACTGGAAATTGTTGACATGGATGGTCTGCGCATCGACAAGGTGCTAGCCATGCCCTTGCTTGATCAACCCAGCTAACCTGCGGAGTTTGCAACTATGGAGCAGTTTTACCAACTGGCTCACGCCTTTATGCATCAGGATCTGGTGACGCTATCCGATCCCAAGATGGCCTTCATGGTCTGCGGCGTGTTATTGACGTTTCTGGTGCTGGAGAATGGCTTCATCCCCACCGCCTTTCTGCCCGGCGACAGCCTGTTGATCCTGACCGGCGTGCTCATCTATCAGGACGTGCTCTCTCTTGGGGTGATCCCGCTGCTGATCCTGGCCACCTTCGTCGGCACCTGGCTCGGCTACATGCAGGGGCGTTTCCTGGGCCACACCCAGCTCTACCACCGGCTGCTGTCCCATGTGGAAGAGAAGCACCAGCAGAAGGTGTACTACCTGCTCGACAAGTACGGCATCGTGACCCTGATCACCGCCCGCTACATCGCCTTCGTGCGCACCGCCTACCCCTATATCGTCGGCGCGACCGAACTGCCGCAGGGGCGCTTTCTCATCGTCAATCTGGTCAGCTCCATCATGTGGATCTGCCCGCTGGTCGGCTTTGGCTACTTCCTGAGCCACACCAAGCTGGCGTCCGAGTATCAGTCCCAGTTCCTCAGCATCATTCTCTGCCTGCCGATCGTGCTGCTGGTCGGCGGTCTCATCGCGCTGATCTGGCGCTGGCTGAGCAAACGCAAAGCCAGTGCGCCACGGGATTGAGACAAATACACAGGGCCATCGCAAGATGGCCCTTTTTTTAGCTAAATAATGGCGATTTACCCGCTGGCACTCTTGTCAAGCGAGGGTAAAAATGAGTGAATCTAGCGCCTTTTTTTTCGACGTGAATGGAGTCGGTAGTATGCGGTGTCGGGTTAGCGCTATGGCGCTGGTTTATGCATTGGTTGGACTGCTGGGATTGCCAGCAGCATTGGCTGCCCCCAACCCGGCCAAACTGCAGCTGCAATCGAGCAGCGCGCTGGTGATGGATGTTGGTACGGGCAAGACCCTGTACCAGAAGAATGCCACCCGGGTCCGCCCCATCGCCTCGATCACCAAGCTGATGACGGCACTGGTGGTGCTGGATGCCCGCCAGGATCTCGGCCAGACCCTGACCATCGATCAGAACGACAGAGACGCCATCAAGCACACCTATTCACGGGTGCGCATGGGCACCCAGGTATCACGCCGCGATGCCCTGCACCTGGCACTGATGTCGTCGGAGAACCGCATGGCCTCAGCGCTGGCCCGTCACTATCCGGGGGGGCGCCCTGCCTTCGTGCGGGCCATGAACAACAAGGCCAAGCAGCTGGGCATGCGCAACAGCCGCTTCTATGACTCCACCGGTCTGTCGACTCGCAACGTCTCCACCGCCCAGGATCTGGCCAAGCTCATCGCCGCCGCCTATCGCCAGCCGTTGATCCGCGAGTTCACCCAGGACACCAGCAAGGATATGCGCTTTCGCTCCCCTGCCTACAGCCTGATGTTCAACAACACCAACCCGCTGGTGAAGAACCCGGACTGGGATGTACGCCTCTCCAAGACCGGCTTTACCGACGAGGCGGGCCGCTGCCTGCTGATGCGCGCCAAGCCGGACAACCGCGAGCTGGCCATCGTGCTGCTCAACTCGGTGGGCAAACGCACCCCGGTCGGCGATGCCAACCGCATTCGCAAGTGGCTGAAAAGCTGATCCCGCTCCACGGGGATGAAAAAGGATGCTGCGGCATCCTTTTTTATTGCCCGCAAACCGCCTCTGCGCCCATCTGGGCCCTGCAATCACAAAAGAGGATGGACGACTGCCTCAGATAAAGAGACAGTCATACGACGCGATACCGTGAGCATGAGGGGGAGAAGATGGCAAGGGTGCACGACAGGGTAGCGCCTTATGCAGGCATAGGAGCCTTCGTCACGCGGTTGCTGGCCTGAGGCCAAGACGGATGACGGCTGTCGAGCCAAACGGGAGGATACCGCTATCTGAGCCACGCCAGCCTTTCTGGTGACATGGCCATATAAAAAAACAGCCCCGACCGAGGTCGAGGCTGTCTTCTATATGGTGCGCCCGAGAGGATTCGAACCTCTGACCACCTGGTTCGTAGCCAGGTACT
>NZ_JASCAS010000040.1:0-46222 GCF_029967615.1 Aeromonas sp. V90_14
AGCGCCGATGGTAGTGTGGCATTCGCCATGCGAGAGTAGGACACTGCCAGGCATCCAACACGAGAAACCCCGCTCATTTGAGCGGGGTTTTTTATTATCTAAAATCAGCGATTTATGGCCATAAATCGCTGATTTCTCTGCTTTATGCCTGCCCTTGACTGGCGCAGGGCAGCTCCATGTTGACCACCCCATCTTCCAGCTGGATATCGATCTTGAAGCCAAGCCGTTTGGCCAGGTTGATCATGCCGCGGTTGCTGGGCATGGTCATGCCCGACAGCTGGCCAATGCCGCGCTCTCTGGCATAGCGCACTATCTTTTCCATCATCAGCTTGCCAAGCCCCAGCCCTTTTAGGTCGGAGCGCACCAGGATGGCAAACTCTGCATCAGACAGGTCCGGGTTAGAAATGGCTCGAACTACCCCCAGGATCTGCTGGTCGAACGGACCATCCTGCCCCACGGCGACAAACGCCATTTCCCTGTCGTAGTCGATCTGGGTCATGCGGGCCAGCTCTTCATGTCCCAGCTCCCCCACGTCGGCGAAGAAGCGCTTATACCTGTCTTCGTCCGATACCTTGAGTACAAACTGCTTGTGAGCGGGTTCATCCTCCGGTCTGATCGGGCGGAGCAGCACATGGCTCTGATCCTTGAGCCAGGCCCCCTCTTCCAGTTCGGTGGGATAGGGGCGGATAGCCAGTCTGCAGCGGCCTTCTTCAGCAGGTTGCAGAGTCAGGCTGGCATCCAGTACCACCATTTCGGCGCCGCAGGCCTGCAGTGGGTGCAGATCCAGCTGCTGGATCTCGGGGAAGGCGAGTAGGAGCTCCGACAATTGGCACAACACCTGGCCGAGGGCATCGATATCGAGTCGTTCCGGACTGGCCTGCTCGCGGATCTTGCGGCTCTTGAGCGCCCCGATGATTTGGTAGCGTGCCAGCGCCTGGTTCAGCGGCGGCAGGGCCGCCATCATCTCCTGCGGTTCGGCGCCTGATTCACCGAGCAGGATGACGGGGCCGAATACGGGGTCTTGTTGCAGCCGGATCCGCAGCTCCAGCCCCCCGCTGCGGCGCGCCATGCGCTGCACCAGCAGGCCTTCGATACGGGCACCGGGATCATGCTGCCTGACCCGATCCAGAATGGCATCTGCAGCCTGGGCGACTTCGGCCGAGGTACGCAGGTTGAGCATGACGCCGTGTACCGCCGACTTGTGAAGGATGTCTGGTGAACGCAGCTTGACTGCCACTGGATAGCCGATCTGCTCCGCGGTCAGGGTTGCCTCGATGGCATCGGAAACGATCCAGGTCGGCAGGGTGGAGAGCCCCGCAGCCTGCAGAATGGGGTGTGCCAGATGGGTGTCGAGGGTGAGCTGTTTGCGTTCCAGCGCCTGTCTGATCAACTGCTGGCACAGCTCGAGGTTGAGCCTGTCACCCTGCAGGGAGGCGGGGGTCTCCATCAACTGCTTCTGGTTGCGCCGGTATTCCACCATGTGCATGAAGGCGGCGACCGCGCTCTCCGGGGTGCGGTAGGTGGGGAAGCCTGCCTCGCTGAACAGACGACGCCCCTCCTGGGCCGAATATTCCCCCGCCCAGTTGGTCAGGATATTGAAGCGTCTGGCCCTGGGGTGCTGTTTGACGTAGTCGATCAGGCTGCGCGCCAAGGCGGCGCCACGGGCGGTGAGCGACGGGGCGTGGATGAGCAGGATGGCGTCCGCCTCGTCCCCTTGCAGCAGGTCGTCGAGAGCCTGCTGATAGTCATTGATGTCGGCATCGCTGCCGATGTCGCGAGGCGGCATCGCCAGCTTGCCGCCCCGCTCCAGCAACTTGTCGATAGCCATGTTGGCCAAGCCACGGCCATTGGAGATGATGGCGAGCCGCTCCCCCTTGAGGGTCAAGGAGTGACTCAGGGTCTCGACGGCGGCAAACAGTTCGTGGGTATCCCGCACCCGCAGCATGCCGGCCCTACGAATGGCGGCGTCATAGACGTTGTCGAGCCCGTTGTCCGGCTCATGGCGGCCACTCTTGAGCACCAGGATGGGTTTGTTGCGGGCGGCGGCGCGGGCGGCCGAGAGAAAATGGCGGGCGTCCTGCAGCTTGTCCATGTAGAGCAGGATGGCGCGGGTCACGCTGTCGCGAGAGAGCTGATCCAGCAACTGGCCGAAGTTGATGTCGCAGTGATCGCCAAGGGAGATGAAGGCCGAGAAGCCAAGTTCATGCTGCTTGGCCCAATCCAGGATGGTGGTGCTGACGGCGGCCGACTGGGAGAGAAAGGCAACCTGACCAGGCTTGGCGGCAATCGGCGAGAAGCTGGCATTGATGCCCTGACCCGGCAGCAGCATCCCCATGCTGTTGGGGCCGAGCAGGCGGATGCCGTATTGCTGGCTGAGCTGTTGCAGCTGTTCCCGCTCCGGCGCAGTGAAGTCTGCCGCCAGTATGATGGCGGCACCCGTTCCCCGTTTACCAAGTGCTTCGATGAGGGTCAGCACTCGTTCCCGCCGGGTACAGACGATGGCGAGATCCGGGGCCAGCGGCAGGCTGTCGATATCGGCATAGGCCAGCACGCCGGCAATGGCCTTGCTGTGCGGGCTGACTGGCAGGATGGGGCCCTTGAACTGGCCGGCGAGCAGGTGTCTTATCACCACGTGACCCGCCTTCTGCGGGTCGGTCGAGGCACCGATGACGGCGATTGACTGGGGTTTGAAGAGCCGATCCAGGCCGCTTGGTTTCATGGGCACTCCCGTGGGTGGCGGATGGTGCCAGTGTAATACGCTTTCAGCGCCGGTTCTGTGACCGGTTGCGGATCACTGCCTGGTCAGGGCACTGGCTCGCAGGTAAAACTTCAGCTCACCCTGGATCTGGCGTACCGCTGCCAGATGGCGCTCCTGCAGATAGATATCCTGTTCCTGATCGAGCTGTGTTTGTGGTACTCCCAGGCTCTGCAGGTACTCATCGAACAGCAGCGAGCTGTTGATTTCGATCAGATGAGGCATCATGGCGCGGCTCCTTGTTCCATTCAGGCTGAACATCCAGTCTAGTCGGTGAATTGATCCTCAGACTGACCATTGTCAGATTTGACACGAAGTGGCTCACACATCTGTGGCGTCCTGCATCAAGGGGGCCAGGCCTGAGGTTATAGTGAATGGACGGCGGGGGAGGTGCGCGATGAGCAGGATCTGGTTGTGTTGCGTCATGTTGTTTGCCGGCAGCGTGGCGGCGGCAGAGGTGCCCATCAGGGCCTGGAACCTGCTGCTGGACCATCCCAATCCCGCTGTGGCCGGTCTGCTGCGACTCTCGCTCGATCTGACCGTGCCGGAATACGGTTCCTATCGGCTGATTGCCAGCCCGCCGATGGAGCAGGGGCGGGCGGTCAAGGAGTTGCAAAGCGGCGAGCTGGTGCAGATCGGGGTGTTTGCCCCCGACGAGGAGCGCGAGCGTACCCTGCTGGCCATCCATGTTCCGCTGGCAAAAGGGTTGCTGGGCTGGCGGGTGTGCCTCATTCGGCAGGGGGATGAGGGGCGGTTCGCCAACATACGATCGCTGACCGACTGGCAACATGCCGGGCTTCGCATCGGCCAGCACAGATCCTGGCCTGATACCCGTCTGCTCAAGGAGAACGGTCTCAACGTGGTGGTGGGCAGCCTCTACGACGCTCTGTTCAACATGCTGCGCAAGCGGCGCTTTGACTGCTTCCTGCGCTCGGTCATCGAGATCGAGGAGGAGCTCAAGCAACACCCTGAGCTGGCCATCGAGCCGCACCTGGTGTTTCGCTATCCGCTGGCGCTGCTGTTCTTCGTCTCCCCCAAGTACCCGGAACTGGCCAAGCGCATCGAACTCGGCCTGCAGCGAGCCCGCCAGTCCGGTGACTATGAGCGGGTATTCGAGGCGGGCTTTGGCAGCACCATCCGGCGGCTGCAGCTGGATCGGCGGGTGATGCTGGAGCTGAGCAATCCCGATCTGCCGGCCGGCAGCCGGGCCATGATGCAGGATCCCTCGCTTATCTATGCTCCGGCGCTGCCCGCCGTGTCAGCGCAATGAGCCCTGGCCCCGGGCGGTATCCCAGAAGGCACGGATCAGCGGCTCTTCCAGCCGCTTCTTGAGCACGGCGATGCCGACATCGAACGGCTTGAGCGCGGGCTTGGGCTCGACGATGCGCACCTTCTCACCCATGGGGCTGTGGTCGATCACCGCCGCCGGCACCAGCCCCACTCCGAAGCCGAGCGCCACCATGGCGACAATCCCCTCGTTGCCCGCCACCTCCGCATAGATGTTGGGGGCGATCCCCTTGTTGCGCAGCCACTGATCGCAGCGTTTGCGGGCCAGCCCCTGCTCGGAGAGGATCAGCGGCAGCCGCTCCCAGTCTGGCTCCCCCTGGGAAAACCACTGGCTCTGCTGCGGTGCGGTGCGAGGGGCGATGAACACCAGCGGCACCTGCTGCAGGCTGGCAAACTCCAGCTTGGCGGAGAGGGCATCCGGGCGGGCGGCGATGGCCAGATCGGCCTCGTCGGCCAGGATCTTGTCCACCGCCAGCGCCGGGTCGCCGGTCTCCAGCTTGATCTCCAGCTGGGGATAGCGGCGGCGAAAGCGCTCCAGCACCTCGGGCAGCAGGAAGTAGCTGGCGGTGACCGAGCAGAACACCCGCAGCCGCCCCTGCAGCGGCTCATCGCTGCGTTTGAGCTCCTGCTTGAGCTGGCGCCACTCCTGCAGCAGGGCGCCGCCGAATTCACGCAGCTTCTCGCCCGCCGGGGTGAGTCGCACCGAGCGGTTGTCCCGCTCGAACAGCACGCAGCCGGTCTCCTGCTCCAGCCGCTGGATGGCGCGGCTCAGCGTGGAAGGGCTGACCGCCATGGCGTCGGCGCTCTTGCCGAAGTGGAGGGAGTCGGCAAGGTGGAGAAACAGCTCGAGATTGCGAAGGTCCATCTTTTCAACTCCTGGTGCGGCATCGCTGCCCGAGACCCATGTTCTGGGCGGCTTCAATCTACCGTTTGGAGGTAGGTCTTGCCTGCGATGATGAAGGGTTCACGTTTCAATTATTGCAACGTACTGTTTCGAATATATCAGTTCAGGCAATAAGTGTCCCGCGCTATAGTGGTTTCGACAACGCCGCCATCCGGCATGGAATCAATCGAACGGAGCAATCACCATGGCTAACTATTTCAACACCTTGAACCTGCGTCAGCAGTTGGCCCAGCTGGGCAAGTGTCGTTTCATGCAGCGCGAAGAGTTCGCGGACGGCTGCAACGTGCTGAAGGGCAAGAAGGTGGTGATTGTGGGCTGTGGTGCCCAGGGTCTGAACCAGGGCCTGAACATGCGCGACTCCGGGCTGGATATCTCCTACGCCCTGCGCAAGGCCGCCATCACCGAGAAGCGCGCCTCCTGGCAGAAGGCCACCGACAACGGCTTCGCGGTCGGCACCTATGAAGAGCTGATCCCGACTGCCGATCTGGTGCTGAACCTGACCCCGGACAAGCAGCACTCCGACGTCGTCAAAACCGTGATGCCGCTGATGAAGCAGGGCGCCGCGCTGGGCTACTCCCACGGTTTCAACGTGGTGGAAGAGGGTCAGCAGATCCGCTCCGACATCACGGTCGTGATGGTGGCGCCGAAGTGCCCGGGTACCGAGGTGCGCGAAGAGTACAAGCGCGGTTTCGGTGTACCGACCCTGATCGCCGTTCACCCGGAGAACGATCCCAAGGGTGAAGGCATGGCCATCGCCAAGGCGTGGGCCTCTGCCACCGGTGGCGACCGTGCCGGCGTGCTGGAGTCCTCCTTCGTGGCGGAAGTGAAATCCGACCTGATGGGCGAGCAGACCATCCTCTGCGGCATGCTGCAGGCCGGTTCCCTGCTTTGCTACGACAAGCTGGTTGCCGAAGGGACCGACAAGGCCTATGCCGGCAAGCTGATCCAGTTCGGTTGGGAGACCATCACCGAAGCCCTGAAGCAGGGCGGCATCAGCCTGATGATGGACCGTCTGTCCAACCCGGCCAAGCTGCGCGCCTTCGAGCTCTCCGAGCAGCTCAAGACCCTGATGCGCCCGCTGTTCGAGAAGCACATGGACGACATCATCGCCGGTGAGTTCTCCCGCGGCATGATGGCCGACTGGGCCGAAGACGATGCCAAGCTGTTCGGCTGGCGCGAAGAGACCGGCAAATCCGCCTTCGAAAACGCGCCGGCGTTTGCTGGCAAGATTGCCGAGCAGGAGTACTTCGACAATGGCGTGGTGATGGTGGCCATGGTCAAGGCGGGTGTCGAGCTGGCGTTCGAAACCATGGTGGCCTCCGGCATCTATGAAGAGTCTGCCTACTACGAATCCCTGCACGAGCTGCCGCTGATCGCCAACACCGTTGCCCGCAAGCGTCTGTACGAGATGAACGTGGTCATCTCCGACACCGCCGAGTACGGCAACTACCTGTTCGCCAACGCCGCCGTGCCCTTGCTGCGCGAGCACTTCATGCCGACCCTGAAAGCGGGCGACCTGGGTGCCAGCAAGGCGGAAGGGCAGAGCGTCGACAACCTGGCGCTGCTGGCCGCCAACGAGGCGACCCGCAACCACCCCATCGAAGCGATCGGTCAGGTACTGCGCGGTTATATGAAGGACATGAAGCGTATCGCCGTCGGCGGTTAAGCCGGCATAGGGCAGGATGATGAAGGGGCGGGGATGACGATCCCCGTCGCCGGTCGGGCTGGACACCCGACCGGCCAGCCAGAAAACCCGGCCACAAAAAAGCCCCGCTCATCGAGCGGGGCTTTTGCATTCAGAAAGGCCGGCTAAATCAGGCTTTCCACGCTTTCCAGGTGTTGATCAGACCGTTGGTGGAGCAGTCGTGGCTGGTGATAGCCGCATCGGTGTTGAGCTCCGGCAGGATCTTGTTGGCCAGCTGTTTGCCCAGCTCCACGCCCCACTGGTCGAAGCTGAAGATGTTCCAGATTGCACCCTGTACGAAGATCTTGTGCTCGTACATGGCAATCAAAGAGCCCAGCGTCTTCGGGGTCAGGCTCTTGAACAGGATGGAGTTGGTCGGGCGGTTGCCTTCGAACACCTTGAACGGCACCAGATCCTTGACCTGCTCCAGGGTTTTGCCAGCCGCCAGGAACTCGGCTTCGACCTGCTCCTTGCTCTTGCCGAAGGCCAGCGCTTCGGTCTGGGCGAAGAAGTTGGCCAGCAGTTTCGGGTGGTGGTCGCCGATCGGGTTGTGGCTGATGGCCGGTGCCAGGAAGTCACAGGGGATCAGCTTGGTGCCCTGGTGGATCAGCTGATAGAAGGCGTGCTGGCCGTTGGTACCCGGCTCACCCCAGATGATGGGGCCGGTCTGGTAGTCAACCGGCTTGCCGTTGCGATCCACGTACTTGCCGTTGGACTCCATGTTGCCCTGCTGGAAGTAGGCAGGGAAGCGGTGCATGTACTGATCGTACGGCAGGATGGCTTCGGACTCGGCACCGTAGAAGTTGTTGTACCACAGGCCGATCAGCGCCAGCAGCACCGGCACGTTCTGCTCATAGGAGGCAGTGGCGAAGTGCATGTCCATCTCGAAGGCGCCTTGCAGCAGAGCTTCGAAGTTTTCGAAACCGACGGACAGGGCGATGGGCATGCCGATGGCAGACCAGGAGGAGTAGCGGCCGCCAACCCAGTCCCAGAACTCGAACATGTTGTTGGTATCGATGCCGAACTCGGCCACGGCCTTGCCGTTGGTGGAGAGCGCAGCGAAGTGCTTGGCAACGTGGGCCTTGTCACCGGCGATCTTGATGAACCAGTCGCGGGCGGTCAGGGCGTTGGTCATGGTCTCCTGAGTGGTGAAGGTCTTGGAGGCCACCAGGAACAGGGTGGTTTCCGGATCGATCTTCTTCAGGGTTTCGGCGATGTGGGTACCATCGACGTTGGAGACGAAGTGCATCTGCAGGTGGTTTTTGTAGGGACGCAGCGCCTCGGTGATCATCACCGGGCCGAGATCGGAGCCACCGATACCGATGTTGACCACGTGCTGGATCGCCTTGCCGGTGTAGCCTTTCCACTCACCTCCGATTACCTTCTCGCAGAAGCCTTTCATCTTGGCCAGCACGGCGTTCACTTCCGGCATCACATCCTTGCCGTCGCTCTCGATGGGGCGGTCGGAGCGGTTGCGCAGGGCCACGTGCAGCACCGAGCGGCCTTCGGTCATGTTGATCTTGTCGCCATTGAACATGGCGTCGATCGCGCTGCGAAGATCGGTCTCTTTGGCCAGATCTACCAGCAACTTGAGGGTTTCTTCGGTGATCAGGTTCTTCGAGTAATCGACCAGGATGTCGCCGCCGAAGGTGAGGGAGAATTTGTCGAAACGCTGGGGATCCTGGGCAAACAGATCCTTGAGCCGGGTCTCTTTGTTCGCTGCAAAGTGGGCTTCCAGTGCCTGCCAGGCCTGGGTCTGGGTTGGATTGATGTTTTTCATAGGATTATCAGTCTTCCAAGTTGTGTATGAACCTTGCAGGCAAGGCTCCCGCCAAACCTTATTATTCGAGCATTATACCGGGCCAGCTGCGCGGCCCGTGTAACAGAGCTTTACCAATTGTCTGCCATCGACCGAGTTTACAACCAAAACGCTGCGATTATGAGTCACTGATGGCGGCCGGATCTTGCGTTTGCGCATACTTGGTCGGGCTTGCCGCCGTTGAAAGGGCTTTCAGGGCGAGAGCCTGCTGCGAGTGGGGTGGCAGTTTGGCCTGGCCGTCAAAAGAGTATTTGACAGACGCCTTTTCGCTCATTTCATGCGCAGGCGCAAGTTGTTGGCACTGGAGGCTGGCTAGCATATGAGCGAATGGACGAGATCTCCCAGGGATGGCCACTGTCTGGAATGAGGAGATCGCTATGAAAGCTGTGTTGTCCCTGTTTGCTCTGAGCCTGATCGCCACCGGCCTCATCGGCCTGCTGACCATGGTACTGACCAGTGCGGCGCCGACCTTGCCGTTACGGGTGCTGGCGGTGATCGGTGCCGTGCTGGGAGGCTATGTGCTGGTGCAACCGCTGCTCAACCGGGTGGCTCGTCGGCTGGTGTAAGTCGACGCCCCCGGCATGCTGAAAACAAAGTCCGGCCCAGGGTGGCCGGATTTTTTATGCCCGTCAGGGGGCCGGAAACGACAATGCCAGCCCGGAGGCTGGCATTGTGTCATTCAGGAAAAGGCTCAGGCCTGCGGCTTTTGCATGTGCATGACCATCTGCGGAAAGGGGATCTCGATGCCTTCGGCATCGAAGGTGAGCTTCACCTTCTCGTGGAAGTCGAACCAGACTCCCCAGTAGTCGCCGGTCTTGACCCAGGGGCGCACCACGATATTGACCGAGGAGTCGGCCAGCGCGGCGACGGCGATAGTAGCGGCCGGCTCCTTGAGGATGCGCGACTCTTCGCTGACCAGCCGTTCCAGGATCTGCTTGGCCTTGCGCAGATCGGAGCCATAACCGATGCCGAAGGTCATGTCGACCCGGCGGGTATCCATGCGCGAGTAGTTGACGATGGTGCCGTTGAGGATGGCGGAGTTGGGTACCACCACCATCTTGTTGTCACCTGAGGTGAGGGTGGTGGTGAACAGCTGAACGGATTGCACCACGCCATTGGTGCCTGCCACCTCGATGAACTCGCCCGCCTTGATGGGGCGGAAGATGATGAGCAGGAAGCCGGCGGCGAAGTTGGAGAGCGAGCCCTGCAGCGCCAGACCGATGGCCAGACCGGCGGCACCGATGATGGCGACGAAGGAGGCGGTCTGCACCCCGACCCGGCCCAGCGCGGCGATCACCACGAACACCAGGATGGCGTACTTGAGGATGCTGCCGACGAAGTGGGTGACAGTGGTGTCCAGCTTGCGGGCCTGCATCACCTTGACCACGGCGCTGCTGATGAGGTTGGCGGCGATATAGCCGACCAGCAGGGTGATCAGGGCGGCTGCGATGTTGACGGCGTACTCGATCAGCAGGCCCTGGTTGTTGACCAGCCAGGTCTGCGCTTCGGTGATGATTTCGGGTTCCATAGGGTGTCCTGTCAGGCGATAAAAGGTTTATGACGCATGAATCTAACACTGGAATGCGACAATCCGGGTCGCATCTGGTGCTCATCGTCTCTTTTGTGCCACAAAAAACAAGGGAGGCCAAGGCCTCCCTCTTTACTGCAACTCGTCTGGAGCGGCGTTGCCGCTACTGATTGCAAATTGGGCTCGTCAGCTCTGCAGCAGCTGGCTGCGGATAAACTGCCACTGATCTTCGAAGCCGGCGGTGGGCTTGATTTTGAACTCGGAGCGGACGAACTGACTGATGCGTCCCTCGGTGTAGGCCAGCAGCAGGTTGGCCAGCATGGTCTCGTCGAGCTGGAAGCCCTGGCCTTCGCGCAGCCGCTTCTCCCGCAGCACCTGCTTGATCTGGGTCTCCAGCTTGTCGAACAGAGCGCTGATGCGATCTCGCAGCCGGTCGTGCTCACCCAGCAGGGCATCGCCATTGAGGATGCGGGTGATGCCGGGATTGCGCTCGGCAAACACCAGCAGCAGCTGCAGTATGTGGTGGCAGCGGGCCATGGTGTCCTTCTCTTCGGCCATGATCAGGTTGACCCGTGACAGCAGGGAATCCTCGATAAAGTCGATCAGCCCCTCGAACATTCGCGCCTTGCTGGGAAAATGTCGATAGAGCGCGGCCTCGGATACCCCCACCTCGGCCGCCAGACGGGCCGTGGTGATGCGCTGGCCAGGGCTGGTCTCCAGCATGTGGGCGAGCGCCTGCAGGATCTGATCGCGCCGACTCTGTTTCTGATTACTGCTTGCCATGGATTCCCCTAAAAAAACAATGGCCTGATTCTGTTATTAGGCACCGCCGCGCGGGCTGGTGTGGTCTGTTATTGGCGACCAGAAGAACCAAAACCGCCTTCACCCCGTTCGCTCTGATTGAACTCATCGACCAGTTGGAAGCTGGCCTGAACTACCGGCATGATCACCAGCTGGGCGATGCGCTCGCCGGGCTGCATGGTGAAGCTGTCATTGCCACGGTTCCACACCGAGACCATCAGCTGGCCCTGGTAGTCGGAATCGATGAGGCCGACCAGGTTGCCCAGCACGATGCCGTGCTTATGGCCGAGGCCGGAGCGGGGCAGGATGGTGGCACACAGGCCCGGATCCTGAATATGGATGGCCAGCCCGGTCGGCACCAGGGTGGTATCACCCGGGGCCAGGGTCAGCGGAGCATCCAGCAGGGCGCGCAGATCCATGCCGGCGGAACCCGGTGTGGCATAGGCGGGCAGCGGGTAATCGGTGCCGATGCGGGCATCCAGAATCTTCAGTTCAATTTGTGTTGTCATAAATCGTTTTTAATGGAGTGGAGGTGGTCGATTGACTGGCTCAGTGCCGGCAGTGGTCTGCAATCAGGGCGATGAGATGACGAGCCAGCGTCAGCTTATCGGCCAGGGGCAGGGGTGCTTGACCCCCTTGCCAGAACACGGTCAGGGCGTTGTCATCGGCGTTGAAGCCCTGGCCCGCACGAGATACGTCGTTGGCGGCGATCATGTCCAGCCGCTTACGCTGCAGTTTGTCGAGGGCGTATTGTTCCACATCCACGGTTTCTGCGGCAAATCCGACGGTGAAGGGTTTGTCTGACAAGGCCCCCACGGCGGCGATGATGTCGGGGTTTTTGACCAGGGTCAGCTGCATCTGGTCGTTGTCACCGGTCTTCTTGATCTTCTGGTTGGCCACCTGCGCGGGGCGGTAGTCGGCGACGGCGGCGCAGCCGATGAAGAGGTCGCACTCGCCAACCCGGCTCATCACAGCCTGATGCATCTGCTCGGCACTTTCCACGTCGACACGGGTGACGCCTGCCGGGGTGGCCAGTGCCACCGGGCCGCTCACCAGAGTCACCTCGGCGCCCGCTTCACGGGCAGCGCGGGCGATGGCGTAGCCCATCTTGCCTGAGCTGTGATTGCTGATGTAGCGCACCGGATCCAGCGCCTCGCGGGTCGGCCCGGCGGTGAGCAGCAGCCTGACCCCGGCCAGCAGCGGCTCGGCGGCGAGCTGTTGGCAGCAGCGCTCAACCAGCTCGAGGGGATCCAGCATCCGGCCCGGGCCCACGTCACCGCAGGCCTGGCTGCCGGAGTCCGGCCCCCACAGCAGGATGCCGCGGCTGGCCAAAGTCTTGAGGTTGGTCTGGGTGGCTGTGTTGAGGTACATCTGCTGGTTCATGGCAGGCGCCAGCGCCACCGGTGCCGGTGTGGCCAGGCAGAGGGTGGTGAGCAGCTCGTCGGCCATGCCGGCGGCCATGCGGGCCATCAGGTTGGCGCTGGCGGGGGCGATCAGCACCAGATCGGCCCACTTGGCCAGCTCGATGTGACCCATGCCCGCTTCGGCGGCCGGATCCAGCAGACTGTCGGCCACCGGGTGGCCGGAGACGGCCTGCAGGGTCAGCGGGGTGATGAACTCCTTGGCGGAACGGGTCATCACCACCCGTACCTCGGCCCCCTGATCTTTCAGGCGGCGTACCAGTTCGGCACTCTTGTAGGCGGCTATCCCGCCGCTGACACCCAACAGGATGCGTTTATCGGCCAATCTCATCTGCTGCTTCTCTTCCGGCTCACTCTGACTGGTCGGCTAAGATACCACAGGCAGCGGACGACGACAGAGGCTGACATGGGGGACTTGTGGTCGGGCTCCCGCGATTTTTTGCTATGTTTTCTCTCAATAGGCATGAGGGAGAGACAAATGAGCATCAAGGAGTGGCCGGAAGATGAACGCCCGCGCGAGAAGCTGTTGCGTCAGGGGCCTGGCGGTTTGTCCGACGCCGAGCTGTTGGCGATCTTCCTGCGCACCGGGGTCAGTGGCCTGAGTGCGGTCGATCTCTCTCGTCATCTGTTGCAGCAATTTGGTTCGCTGCGGGCGCTGCTTGGCGCCGAACAGCGGGCCTTTTGCGCGGCGCACGGTCTTGGACCGGCCAAATATGCCCAGCTGCAGGCCGTGCTGGAGATGGGCAAGCGCCATCTGGCCGAGCAATTGCAAAGGGGCGATCCGCTCACCTCGCCCCAGTTGACCCGGGACTATCTGCAGGCCCAGCTGCGGGATCGACCGCGGGAGGTGTTTGCCCTGCTGCTGCTCGACAACCAGCACCGAGTGATTCAATTCGTTGAACTTTTTTACGGCACCCTCGACTCGGCGAGCGTCTGGCCCAGAGAAATCGTGCAGATCGCACTCAAACATAATGCAGCCGCCGTGATTCTGGCGCATAATCACCCGTCCGGCGTCGCCGAGCCCAGTCGGGCCGACCGCCAGATCACGGATCGGATCACGGCCGCCTTGGCCCTGATCGATATCAGAGTGCTGGATCACTTGGTGATCGGTGACGGCATCACGGTTTCTTTCGCCGAGCGCGGTTGGTTATGACTGTGCTCTGGCGCCGTATTAGTTGATCTTTGATCACGGATGCTGTATAAAATGCCGCCTTCTGTTTGCCCCGCAATCGAAGGCCAGCGGGGCAGATATTTGCTCGAGCAATGAAGTAAGATTTGGAGAGACTGACATGTCTAGAGTATGCCAAGTAACCGGCAAGCGCCCGGCAGTTGGTAACAACCGTTCGCACGCTAACAACGCTACCAAGCGTCGTTTCCTGCCGAACCTGCACACTCACCGTTTTTGGGTTGAGAGTGAAAAACGCTTCGTAAGCCTGCGCGTATCCGCAAAAGGCATGCGTATCATCGACAAGCGTGGCGTTGAAGTGGTTCTGGCTGAACTGCGCGCCAGCGGTGTTAAGGTATAAGGAATTAGATCATGGCTAAAGGTATTCGCGAGAAAATTCGCCTGAACTCCAGCGCCGGTACTGGTCACTTCTATACCACTACCAAGAACAAGCGCACCATGCCCGAAAAAATGGAGATCAAAAAGTTTGATCCCGTTGTTCGTCAGCATGTGATCTACAAGGAAGGCAAAATCAAGTAATTACTTGATGCTGCATTCCCAAAAACCCGGCCTAGTGCCGGGTTTTTTTATGGCCGAAATTCAGTACACTGCCGGTTCTAAGGGAGGCTTGTCATGTTCAAACTGAGCCGCAAAGGCTGGAACAACGTGATCATCGTGGTGGTGCTGATCGTGATCACCCTGTTGCACCGGCTGGAGCTGGCCCAGCAGGAGAACAGCGCCAAGCGGGCGCGTCCGCTGCTGCCGGAGAGCGCCGTGGTGCTCACCTGGCAGGGGCCGAGCTGGCAGATCGAACGGATCGGGCAGGGCTGGCGCAGCGGGCCGGATCTGGGGCTCAGCAGTGCCCAGCTGGCGACGCACATCGAGGCCTGGCAGGGCTGGTTGCTACCGCCCGGCGAATCCGTGCGCGGCACCCCGGTTACCCTCAAGATCTGGGTCGCCGGCCAGAGCGATCCCATCGAAGTGGGCCTTTATCAGGACAGCGGCAAGTTTGCCGCCCTGCTGCCCCCATCGACCTGGCTCAGCCTGAGCCAGGAGCAGTACCGCAGCCTGCTGCGTCCCGCTCCCTAACCCCTTTTCAGCGTCAGCACGAGGATCCCATGCCTGAATTACCGGAAGTCGAAGTCAGCCGCCAGGGTATCTCGCCCTGGCTTACCGGCATCAAGGTCACCCGAGTGGTGGTGCGGGACGGCCGTCTGCGCTGGCCGGTGCCGGGGGAAATCCAGGAGCTGGTGGATCTCACCATCCACCGGGTCAGCCGCCGCGCCAAGTACCTGCTGCTGGAGACCGACTTCGGCACCGCCATCCTCCATCTGGGCATGTCGGGCAGCCTGCGGGTGCTGGAGATCGGTACCCCGGCCGAGAAGCACGATCACGTGGATATCGAGCTGGCCAACGGCAAGCTGCTGCGGCTCAACGATCCGCGCCGCTTCGGCGCCCTGCTGTGGACCCGCGAGCCGGCCGAGGCGCATGCGCTGCTGGCCAAGCTGGGGCCGGAGCCGCTCACCGACGCGTTCAATGCCGATTACCTGCGTGAGCGCGCCAAGGGGCGCAGCACCGCCATCAAGACCTTCTTGATGGACAACCATGTGGTGGTCGGGGTGGGCAACATCTACGCCAACGAGGCGCTCTACGCCGCCGGCATTCACCCCAAGCGGGCAGCGGGCAGCATCAGCGCCGAGCGGTTGGGCACCCTGGTGGCCGAGATCAAGCGGGTGCTGGCCGAAGCGATTCGGCAGGGCGGCACCACCCTCAAGGATTTCACCAGTGCGGACGGCAAGCCGGGCTATTTCGTGCAGCAGCTGCAGGTCTATGGGCGGGGCGGCCAGCCCTGTTTTCACTGCCACACCCTGCTCAGTGAAATCCGGCTGGGGCAGCGTACCACCGTGTTCTGTTCCCACTGCCAGCGCTGAATCGCGGTTTTTTTGGCCTGAAATGGCCAAGTTGTAAGAGAGTATTTCCAGTCTGTTGAAGATTTGCTCGCCTGTTACTACTATCTCGACCGTTCAGGCGGTTTGAGAAAATAAAATGACAGCTAAATCAATAGACTGGGACCATTTGTCCCGGCAGGGGCACTATTGTGCCCAAAAAATGGCCCGCTTCCTCTATCCCGATGACAGCGCCCGCAAAACCTTCAATCGCGCCAAGTTCGTGCTGCGCAGCCTGCTCTATCGGCAGCAGCTGAGCCGGGTGTTCGAGCTGTTTCAGGCCGAACCGCTCAAGGCCCTGCCTGCCCACTATCCCGAGCTGCTCGACAAGCCGATGCGGCCCTATCGCTTTGCCGGTTCCACTGCGACCGAGCGGGCCGAGATGCTGGAAAACCACTACCGGCTGATGCTGGCCCGCTACCCGGACCTGATCGACCCGCTCTATCTGGGGGGTGGCATCGAGCTCGGCCGTTATCCCGAGAGCGGCTGCCGCATCGTGCTGCGCCACGACGGCACCTTCCGCCGCGAGGCGGAGCTGGCCCTCTCTATCGTCGACCCGCAGGGCAAGCGGCTCTACAGCTGTGCCTTCTCGCTGGCCGGCACCCCCAACCGGCTGGCAGTGGTGATCGGTTCGGTACAGGGACCGGAGCCCTGCATCGAGCAGGCACAGGACAAGGTGCGTGCGCTGACCAAGGAGGGCCACGGTCTGCGACCCAAGTCGCTGGTGGTGATGCTGGTGATGCAGCTGGCCGAGGTGATGGAGGCCGAGCACATCTCGGCGGTGCGGATGAAGGCCCATATCTATCAGGCCCGGCGTTACAGCAAGAAGAAGAAAGCCTGCCTGCAGGCAGACTATGACGAGCTGTGGCAGGAGTTTGGCGCCATCGATCTGGATGACAACTTCGTGCGGCTGCAGCCCGCCCAGCGCAAGCCGCTGGAGGAGATCGCCTCCAAGAAGCGGGCCATGTACCGGCGCCGTTACGAGTGGCTCGATCAGCTGACCCTGGCGAGTCAGCAACTGCTGGGCCCGCGTCTGGCGGGCTGAGCCGCGCAGGCTCCTTGCAGCAAACAGGCTACCCTCGGGTAGCCTGTTTCGTTGTTACTTGGTCTGTTTGGCCTTGATGGCGGCGGCCACGGTGGGGTCGACAAACTGGCGGATGTCGCCGCCGTGCAGGGCAACCTCCTTCACCAGGGTGGAAGAGATGAAAGAGTTCTCCTCGGCCGGGGTGAGAAACACGCTCTCCAGCTCCGGCATCAGGCGACGGTTCATGTTGGCCAGCTGGAATTCGTACTCGAAGTCGGAGACGGCGCGCAGACCGCGGATCAGCACGTTGGCCTGCTGCTCCCTGGCGAAGTCCACCAGCAGGCCGGAGAAGCCGACCACCTTGACGTTGGGCAGGTGGGCGGTCACCTGGCGGGCCAGCTGCACCCGCTCGTCCAGATCGAACAGCGGCCGCTTGCTCGGGCTGTTGGCCACCCCGACCACCACTTCATCAAACAGTTTGGCGGCCCGGCCGATGAGGTCGGTGTGGCCGTTGGTGACGGGATCGAAGGTGCCGGGATAGATTACCTTGTTGGTCATGCTGTTGATTCCTGCAACCGGGAAATTTGGTCGCATTATAGGGTCTGTTGGGGGATTGGCGCGACCGCCTTGGGGCGAGTTTTGGCGCCCCAAGGCCGGCTTTGCCGATCCAAATCGGGGTCACCGGGTCTCTTCGCTTGAGAATAGCGATACATCAGGCAAGAATACCCGCACCGCGCATCAAGCCTCCTTGCATTGGTGACAGGGAGCAAAGGGATTTTTTATGAAACGTATTCTGGTAGTCCGCAATGACAAGATTGGTGACTTCATGCTGGCCTGGCCGAGCTTTGCCATGCTCAAGCGCTCCATGGAGTGTCATGTGACTGCCCTGGTTCCTGCCTACACGGCGCCGTTGGCCCGCCTCTGCCCCTGGATTGACGAGATCATCCTGGATCCGGGCTCACGGGCCGACAAGGAACAGCAACGCGCCTTGCAGGCGCGCATCAAGGCCGCCGCCTTCGATGCCTCCATCTGCCTCTTCTCCAACTCCCGCAACGCCATGCTGGTATGGAAGGCGCACATTCCCTACCGGTTGGCACCGGCCACCAAGCTGGCCCAGGTGCTCTACAACCAGCGCCTGATCCAGCGCCGCTCCCGCTCCCAGAAGCCGGAGTACGAATACAACCTGGATCTGGTGCGCCGTTTCCTCGCCGACCAGCAGGTGAGCACGGTGGAGCCGCAGGGCCCCTACCTCAGCTTCGATGCCGAGAGCCTGCAACAGGTGCGCGAGCAGGTCGCCGCCCGCCTGCGGCTCGATGCCGGCCGCCCCTGGCTGATGGTACATGCCGGCAGCGGCGGCTCGGCCAACAACCTCTCCATCGAGCAGTACGCCCGCCTCATCATCAAGCTCAACCAGGCCTGTCCCGAGTTGCAGTGCATCCTGACGGCGGGGCCGGGGGAGGAGAAGATCGCCGAACAGCTGGCGGCGGAGCTGCTGGCCCACGGCGGCAACGGCTGGATCTACCGCTCCGACGAGGGGTTGCCCAAGTTCTGCCAGGTGATGGCCAATGCCGCCCTGTTCGTGGCGGGCAGCACCGGGCCGCTGCACATCGCCGCGGCGCTGGATGTGCCCACCATCGGCTTCTTCCCGGCCCACCGCTCGGCGACGCCGCTGCGCTGGCGTCCGCTCAACAGCGAGGGGCGCCACCTGGCGTTCAGCCCGCCGGAAGACAGCGATCACCCGGAAGACATGAGCCAGCTCGATCCCAAGACCATGGCGGCGGCGATCGCCCGTTGGGCGCCGCCGTTCTGGCGCACTGAACACTGATACCAGATGATGTAAATGCAGACAGGGCCCTTGAAGGGCCCTGTCTCGTATGAGGGGGGGGCTGCGGCTTACTTGTCCGTCTGATCCGGTGCCTGCGGCTGCTGGCGGATCCAGAGGTCGGCGTACTTCACGAAAGTGGAGTGGGCCGACAGGATGGCCAGCAAGAGCCCCTGCTTGCCATCGAGGAAGCCGACCTTGAGCAGGTACATCTTGAGGAAGCAGCCCAGCGCGTGCACCAGCCCCTGGCCGAGGGAGCCCTTCTTGCCGCGGGCGGTGCGCTGATCGGCCCAGGCGCGGGCATAGCCGGCGGACTTGACCAGATAGTGCTCCAGATCCCGATAGGTGAAGTGGAGCAGGTCGCCGTGCAGGTTGACGATCTTCATGTTGGCGCGCACCTCCACCTTCTCGTGCACCAGCACCTCGTTGTAGCTGGTGAGCGCCTTGGGATAGAGGCGCAGCACCCGGTCCGGATACCAGCCGCTGTGGCGGATGAAGCGGCCGAATACCCAGGAGAGGCGCGGGATCGAGTAGATGGTGTCGCTGGCCGGGTTGGCCATGACGGCGGCGATGGCGGCTTTCAGCTCGGGGGTGAGCCGCTCGTCCGCATCCAGCCACAGCACCCAGTCGGATTGCACGTGGGACTGGGCGAGGCGGCGTTGGCGGCCGAAGCCCGGCCACACCGGATTGACGAAGAAGCGGGCGCCGAATTCGGCGGCGATGGCCGGGGTCTCGTCCTGGCTGCCGGAGTCCATGATGACGATCTCGTCGACCAGTCCGTCGAGGGAGGCGAGGCAGGGGCGCAGGTTTTCGGCTTCATTCTTGACGATAAGGACAGCCGCCAGAGTCGGTTTGTTCACGGATTAAAGGCTCTTGTTGGCGCCCGGCTGGCGGGCCATGCTCAAATTGGCGCCCATTCTAGCCTAAAACGGCAGGCGGAGCATGGTTCCGGCTGTCGGGCTGCGTAAGTTTCAAATGGGTTGCTTTTTGGCATGAGAGCGGGTGGTGCGGGGATCTTCTGTTATTTCTCGGGCCATTCTTGGGGCATAATCTCGGCCAGCAACGATTAACCGCAGGGCTTGGCCCAAGAGACGCGCGAGATGAAGATATTGGTGATCGGCCCCTCCTGGGTCGGCGACATGGTGATGTCCCAGAGCCTCTACAAGGCGATCAAGGCCAATCACCCCGACAGCGAGCTGCACGTGATGGCGCCCGCCTGGTGTGGTGCCCTGCTGGAGCGGATGCCGGAGGTGGACAAAGCCATCCCGATGCCGCTTGGCCACGGCGACTTCAAGCTGGGGGCCCGCCGTCGGCTCGGCAAGCAGCTGGCGGCCGAGAAGTACGATCAGGCCATCATCCAGCCCAACTCCATGAAGTCGGCGCTGATCCCCTGGTTTGCCCGCATCCCGGTGCGCACCGGTTGGAAGGGGGAGCACCGCTTCGGTCTGCTCAACGACATGCGCAGCAACAAGTCCGCCTTTCCGCTGATGGTGGAGGCCTACCTGGCGCTGGCCTATCCCAAGGCACAGATGAAGAGTCGGGCCGACATCCCGACCATTCCCCAGCCGGCCCTCAACGTCGATCTCATCAACCAGGAGAAGGCGCTGGAGCGGCTCGGACTGGATCGCGCCCGCCCGGTGCTGGTGCTCTGTCCGGGGGCCGAGTTCGGCCCGGCCAAGCGCTGGCCGGAGGGCCACTACGCCGTGGTGGCGCAAAAGCACCTCGACGAGGGCTGGCAGGTGTGGATCTTCGGTTCCGCCAAGGACGCGGCGGTGGCCAACACCATCCGCGACCGGATCAACCCGCTGTCGCGCCCCAACTGCCACGTGCTGGCGGGCAAAACCAATCTGTACGAGGCGATCGACCTGATGGCGCTGGCCGGGCGGGTGATCGCCAACGACTCCGGCCTGATGCACGTCGCGGCCGCCCTCAACCGGCCGCTGATCGGGGTCTATGGCTCCACTTCGCCGCTCTATACCCCGCCGCTGGCGGACCGGGTCGAGATCGTCCACACCGACATCGAGTGCCGACCCTGTTTCAAGCGCACCTGCAAGTTCGGCCACCTCAAGTGCCTGATCGAGCTGATGCCGGAGCAGGTCATCGAGGCTGGCCGCCGGCTGGAGTGCAGCGAGACGCCGGCCCCGCCGCTGCCGCCCGGCGAACCGCCCCGTTTCGTCGCCGAGCCGGGCAAACGCGGGGAGCCGCACTAGCATGGGCTATCGGCTGCTCTACAACCTGCTGATCCACCTGGGGTTGCCGCTGGCATTGCTGGCGCTCTACAAGCCGAAGAAGGGCAAGCCCGGCTTTGGCAAGCGCTGGGCCGAGCACCTGGGGCAGACGCCCGCCAGCGGGCAGGAGGCGCCACTCTGGATCCATGCGGTGAGTGTGGGGGAGACGCTGGCCATCACTCCTTTCATCCGCGCCCTCAAGGCCGAGCGGCCCGATCTGCCGATCCTGCTCACCACCACCACCCGCACCGGTGCCGAGCAGGCCGCCAGGCTGGGGGATCTGGTGGAGCACCGCTACGCACCGCTCGACTACCCCTGGGCGGTGGCGGCGTTCCTCAATGCCGTCAAACCGCGCGCGCTCTGGGTGATGGAAACCGAGCTGTGGCCGAACTGGCTGGCCGCCTGCGAGGCGCGCCACCTGCCGGTAACCATCATCAATGCCCGCCTCTCGGAGCGATCCTGCCAGCGCTATGGCCGCTTTCAGGGGGCGTTCGATGCCCTCAGCCGGCCGCTGACCCATTTGCTCTGCCAGCACCAGGACGACGCGGATCGCTTCCATCGGCTGGGGCTGGGGCGCGAGCGGCTGGCGGTGACCGGCTCCATCAAGTTCGACATCCAGCTCGATGAGCAGCTGCAGGCCAGGGGCCGTGCCCTGCGCCAGTTGCTGGGGGCGGATCGGCCGGTCTGGATCGCCGCCAGCACCCATCAGGGGGAGGACGAGCAGGTGCTGGCCGCCTTCGATCGGGTGCTCGCGGCGCAGCCGTCGGCCCTGCTGATCCTGGTACCGCGTCACCCCGAGCGATTCGAGCGGGTGGCGGCGTTGTGTGGCCCCTACGGCTGCGTGCGGCGCACGGCGGGTGGTGCGGTCGGCGAGCACGACAAGGTTTACCTCGGCGATACCATGGGCGAGCTGCCGCTGATGCTGGCGGCGGCCGACGTGGCCTTCGTCGGTGGCAGCCTGGTCAAGGTGGGCGGCCACAACCTGCTGGAGCCGGCTGCGCTCGGCAAACCCTGTCTGAGCGGCCCCGCCTACTTCAACTTCAGCGATATCACCCGCCAGCTGGTGGCTCAGGGGGGCGCCGCCGTGGTGGCCGATGCCGCCGAGCTGGGGGAGCAGGTGAGTGCGCTGCTGGCCGACGAGAGCCGGCGCCGGGAGATGGGCGAGCAGGCCCGCGCCGTGGTGCTGCGCAATCAGGGGGCGCTGGCTCGCACCCTTTCCCACTGCCTCGCCAGCCTGGAGAACGACTGAAGCCGGGCAGACGGACATAAAAAACGGAGCGCATGGCGCTCCGTTTTTGTTTGTCGTGTGGGCTGAGGGTTAGCGTACGATCAGGCCGAGCAGGATCCCTACCACGCCGAAGTCGGCATCGCTGAAGGTGGTGTTGGCAAAGCCGAGATCCCCCAGCACCGGCAGCAGGAACACCGGCAGGAAGGTGATCAGCAGGCCGTTGGCGAAGGCCCCTAGCAGGGCGCCGCGACGGCCGCCGGTGGCATTGCCGAACACCCCGGCTGCCGCGCCGACGAAGAAGTGCGGCACCACCCCTGGAATGATGACGGTGAGCCCCAGCAGGTAGAGCAGCACCATGCCCACCAGACCGGCGGCAAAGCTCGACAGGAAGCCGATCAGCACCGCATTGGGGGCGTAGGGGAAGACGATGGGGCAGTCGAGCGCCGGCTTGGCGTTGGGCACCAGCTTGTCGGAGATCCCCTTGAAGGCCGGCACGATCTCGGCGATGACCATCCGTACCCCCTGCAGGATCACGTAGACCCCAGCGGCGAAGGTGATGGACTGCATCAGGGAGAACATGAACCAGTGCTTGCCCTTGGCGACGCTGGCGACGAACTCGGGGCCGGCGAAGGCGGAGGTGATGAGGAAGATGATGCCCATGGTGAAGGAGATGGCCACCGGGGTATCGCGCAGGAACAGCAGGCTCTTGGGCACCTGCACCTCTTCGCTGCTGTGGGCCTTGTTGCCGAACTTGGCGCCGATCCAGCCGGCCAGCACGTAGGAGCAGGTGGAGAAGTGGCCGAGTGCCACGTCATCGGAGCCGGTGATCTGCTTCATGTAGGGGTGGGCGAGGGCCGGGAACAGCACCATGGTCACGCCGACCACCAGGCTGCCCACCGCGATGAGCGGAATGCCGCTCATGCCGCCGGCGGAGAGGATGGCTGCCACCATCATCGACATGAACAGGGTGTGGTGACCGGTCAGGAAGATGAATTTCCACGGGGTGAGCCGGGCGATCAGGATGTTCACCAGCATGGCGAAGAACATGATCATCGCCATCTCCTTGCCGAACGACTGCTGGGCGATGGAGACGATGGCCTCGTTGTTGGGCACCACCCCCTTGATGCCGAAGGCGTGCTGGAAGATGGTGGCGAAGTCGCCCAGCGAGTTCACCACCAGGGTGGCGCCGGCCCCCAGGATGACGAAGCCCATGATGGTCTTGACCGTGCCCTTGATGCACTCGGTCACCGGCTTCTTCTGGGCGATCAAACCGATGAGGGCGATCAGGCCAACCAGCACGGCCGGCTCCGACAGCACGTCAAACATCAGAAAATTGAAAAATTCCATGGTCAGCTCCAAGCAGATGGAAGCGGCGGCTCACCGGCCGCCCAGACAGTTGCAAAGGGGTTAGAGTGCGCCCAGCTCGCGCAGGGCGATGGCGAGTTTTTCTTTCATGGCGGCCTTGTCGACCATGTTGTCCAAGGACACCAGCCGGCCGTCGACACCCATGCTGACCAGTTGTTCGGCGATGTCGCGGGTGGCGACAAAGATCTCGGCGCTCTCGCTGCCAGCGGAGGCGAGATCCCGGTGATCCACCTCGGCCGTCACGGCCAGCTCCTTGAGAATGCTCTTGATGCTCATCTCCATCATCAGGCTGGTGCCCAGGCCGTGTCCGCATACAACCAGAATCTTCATGTGCTCTTCCTCTGTCGGGCGCAGGGCGCCTCTCAATAACGCGCCAGGATGCGCAAGATGTCGTCTTTGCTGGTGGCCGCCATGATGGCCGCCACCTCTTCTTCATTCATGAACAGCTCGGCCAGCTGGGCGATGGTCTCCACGTGGGAGTTGCTGTCGCTGGCGGCCAGGGTGACCAGCAGCCGGACCGGGTCGTTGCCCTCGGAGCCGAAGTTGACCCCCTCCTTCAGCACGGTCAGCGCCAGTCCCAGCCGGTTGACGCCGTCTTCCGGGCGGGCGTGGGGCATGGCCAGGCCCGGGCCCAGCACGTAGTAGGGGCCGAGCTCTTCGTGGGAGCGATAGAGCGCCGCCACATAGGAGGGCTCGATGGTGCCGTTGGCCAGCAGGGGGGCGGTGGCCAGCTCGATGGCATGACGCCAGTCGCGAGCGCCCGCTTCGATGGAAATGACCTCCTCGGTCAGCAATTGTGTCAGCATGGCAATGTCCGGGCTGGATAAGATGGCGCCAATCTAGCGATCTTGCCGGCTGATAACTGTGAGCCCGATCGCGAAAGTTAGCGCTACCAGATAGCGCTAACATCGATCTGTGATAGCGCTATCATTTCTCCCATAGAAGGGATTCATCTTGCCCCTTCTCTGGCTCAAAGGAGGTAAAATCCGGTTTGAGCAAATAGTCAGTGCCGCGCTTTTGCCTTAAAGTGAGCACCCGTATGCCGAGGAAGGGAAAGGATGTCAGAAGCGAAGAAACGCCGTAGCACGGGTCGGGTGACCCTCAACGATGTGGCCCAGCTGGCCGGCGTGGGGGCCATGACGGTGTCGCGCGCCCTGCGCACCCCCGAGCTGGTGTCCGACAAGATGCGCGAGCGCATCGAGGCGGCGGTGGACGAACTCGGCTATATCCCCAATCGGGCGGCGGGGGCGCTGGCGTCCGCCACCTCCCAGACCATAGTGGTGATCGTGCCCAGCCTGACCGAGTGTGGCTGCGGCGAGGTGATCGCCGGGCTGCAGCAGACGCTGCGGGGCGAGGGCTACCAGATCATGCTGGGGGATGCCCAGCACCTCAAGCAGCAGGAAGAGAGCCTGCTGACCAGTTTTTTGCAGCACAATCCGGCGGCCGTGGTGCTGTTTGGCAGTGATCCCGGCGAGACCATCCGCCAGCGGCTGCAGGCGGCCCGCCTGCCGGTGGTGGAGGTGGGGGCCATGGCCCGCAGCCCCATCGACATGAACGTCGGGGTCTCCAACTTCGATGCCGGCTACCAGCTGACCCGCCACCTGATCGAGCGCGGCTACCGCAATATCGGCTTTCTCTGCGCCCGCCAGGAGCAGTGGATGCTGCAGCAGCGCATGCAGGGCTGGCAGAAGGCGCTGCTGGACAACTACCTCTCCCCCGACGCCATCATCAACACCTCGGAGCGACCCAGCTTCAGCACGGGGGCGGCCATGCTGGGGGAGTTCCTGCTGCGCTGGCCCGAACTGGATGCGCTGGTCTGCGTCAACGACGAGCTGGCGGCCGGGGTGCTGTTCGAATGCCAGCGCCGTCACCTGAACGTGCCGGGCAAGCTCGCCATCGCCGGTTTCGACGATCTGGACGTGGCGCGAGCCTGCTATCCGGCCCTCACCTCGGTCCGCATCCCCTATCAGCGGATGGGGCAGGAGGCGGCCGATCTCATCTTGCGTCAGCTGGCCGGTGAACCCGTCATGGGCTCGGCGCTGACCCTCGATTTCCAGCTGCAGAAGCGGCAAAGCAGCTGACCCCTTTCACACTCATCAAAGAGGCAACCATGTTCAAGGCTCTGTTACTGGAAAACCAAGACGGCAAGACGGTGCCGACCCTGACCCGGCTGGACGAGAGTCAGCTGCCGGCCGGCGAGGTGCGGGTGGCGGTGAGCTACAGCTCCCTCAACTACAAGGACGGGCTGGCCATCACCGGCAAGGGCAAGATAGTGCGCCAGTGGCCGCTGGTGCCCGGTATCGACTTCGCCGGTACCGTGCTGGAATCTGCCGACGACCGCTATCAACCGGGCGACAAAGTGGTGATGACCGGCTGGGGCGTGGGGGAAGGGCACTGGGGCGGCATGGCCGAACAGGCGCGGGTCAAGGCCGACTGGCTGGTACCGCTGCCGGCCGGGCTGGATGAGCGCCAGGCCATGTGCATCGGCACCGCCGGTCTGACCGCCATGCTCTGCGTGCTGGCGCTGGAAGAGGCGGGGGTGACCCCGCAGAGCGGCGAGATCCTGGTGACCGGCGCCGCCGGCGGGGTGGGTTCCGCCGCCGTCGCCTTGCTGGCCGCGCTGGGTTATCAGGTGGCGGCCCTGACCGGCCGTCCAGAGGAGCAGGGCGAGCTGCTGACGGCGCTCGGCGCCAGTCGAATCGTGCCGCGCAGCGAGCTGCTGGAGCCAGCCAAGCCGCTGGAGAAGCAGCTGTGGGCCGGGGCGGTCGATACCGTCGGCAGTCAGGTGCTGGCCAAGCTGCTGGCCCAGATGAACTACGGCGGCGCCGTGGCGGCCTGCGGGCTGGCGGGTGGCTTCGATCTGCCCACCAGCGTGATGCCCTTCATCCTGCGCAACGTGCGGTTGCAGGGGGTCGATTCGGTGATGTGCCCGCTGGCGCGCCGCCAACTGGCGTGGCAGCGACTGGCGCGGGATCTGCCCGCCAGCTTCTTTGCGCAGGCGGTCACCGAGATCGGGCTGGAGCAGGTGGCGGAGGCCGCCGAAGCCATCACCCAAGGGCAAATCGCGGGGCGCACCCTGGTCAAACTTTGATCCAGCCCTGACTGGCGAGCCCCATTTTTCTGGATAGACTTTGAGTGCGGGTGCACTATCCAAGGAGAATGAGCATGGGTGGACACAAGCCGGATTACGATCTCGATGACGATTGGGAGCCGGAATCCTGGGAAGAAGAGCTGGACGAATGGGAAGACGAGAGCTGGCAGGATGATGACCCTCTCGACGACCAGTAATCCGCGTATTGAATACACAGGCGGGCCTCGGGCCCGCCTGTTTTTTTGGGCGGCTCACAGGAATGGGGAGAGGTGCTTGGAGGGGGCTGCGGCTCTGGCTAGAATGAACTGCCCAAACGACACTCAAGGATGATTATGCGACTCTCGGTGATAGTGTTTGCCGTTCTGCTCGGGGGCTGCGCCTCCCATTCGGACGATCCGTGCGAGAAGGTGTGGAGCGAGGTGGGGGAGGCCGATGGCAAGCTGGGCTTTACCACCGAGCGGGTCGAGTTTCATCAGGCCCAGTGCGGCGAGAAGGTGGATGCCGAGCTGTGGAAACAGGGGCATCAGAAGGGACTGGCCTGGTATTGCCGGCCGGAGCATCTCTATCTGGCGGGCCGTTCCGGTGGCGAGTATCGCGGGGTTTGCCCCAATGACGTCCAGGCGCGCCGATTGTTCGAGCAGGGCCGCCAGGGCTGGACCGATCAGTAGCCGGGCTGGCGGCTCAGGCTTCTTTCTCTTTCAACCGCAGTGGCTGACACAGATAGCTCTTGTCGTTGGCGCTGCGGGCACACTTGCCGCAGACGAACTTGGGTTTGCGCACGATTTTGCGCAGGGTCTTGAGATCGGCTGGGATCTCGCTGCGACGCCATTCACACAGGGTCTTGTTGCCCATCTCGACTACCTCGACAACTCGGTGGGCCCTAGTGTAATCAATTTTCATTTCTAAAACAGCGAGCGGGCCCGGATGATCTCGCGGCCCGCTCGTGGTGACGGGAGATTACTGATAGAGGAACTTGGTAAAGATCAGCTCGCGCACCGCCTTCTTGCCGGTCTCCTTCACCAGCAGCTCGTTGGCCCGGGTCTGACACTCCTTGCGCAGGTCTTCGCGGCTGACCAGAGACTTGATCTGGTCGGCACTCTTGCTGCCCATCAGCCGGATGATGGCGTCACGGATGAGGGGGTCATGCTGCTCCAGCAGCTTGAGGTCGGCCTCGTTCTCGGCCATCAGCTCCACCGTCACCCGGACGTAGCCGAGGGTTTTGCCATCGCTCAGGTAGTTGGTGATGATGTCGGGATCCAGCAGGTGATAGAAGAAACCCGGCTTGGCGGCGGCAGCTTCCCCTTCTGCAGGGGCTTCCCCCCCTTCGGAGGCATAGGCCTGAAGTGCACCGCAGCTTAGCAACAACACCAGCAGAAATTTGAATAGCTTCATAGGGATGGCTCATCAGCAAGAGATACCCCATTTTTGATGCTGCCATCGGGGCCGTCAAGCACGGATGTTCTTACAATTCTCGATTGATTTACGGATAATAAACCGGATTTTAACCTGATAACGGAAATCTCCGGATGGTGAAGCTGTGAAGTCCGAGTTGACTGTTCCCCTTGCCCGGCTCGTGCCCTGGCAGACGCCCGCGCAGTGCGAGCCGCCCGAGGCCTTGCTGCCCTGGTTGCTGGAGGCCGATTCCATGACCCGGCGCCTGCGCCGCCACAATCGCCATTTCTCGGTACAACTGTTTGGCAATCGCAGCGTCGCCCTCGATGCCGACGAGCAGCAGCTGGTGGTCGCCGAGCACCCCATGGGGCTGTGCCGCGAGGTGATCCTGCACGGCGATCATGGGCCGGCCGTGCTGGGCTGGACCCTGTTTGCCGAAGCCGCGCTGCAAGAGAGCGGTCTGCGCGAGCTGGGTGAGCAACCGCTAGGTGAACGTATCTTTGGTGACGAGCCTGCCCGGCGCGATCACCTGCAACTGGCCTGTTTCGAGATTGCGAGCAATCCCTGGTGTCCGGCCGGCATCGTCTGGGGACGTCGTTCCCGTCTGTTTCTGGGGCAATGGCCACTGCTGGTCCATGAACTCTTCTTGCCCTCTCTGTCATGCAACAAGGAGCTGGAGTGAATCTGTTAACCAAGGAGCGGGGACTGGCCTACGTGCAGTTGGCCCGCATCGACAAGCCCATCGGTACCCTGCTGCTGCTGTGGCCGACCCTGTGGGCACTGTGGCTGGCGGCTGACGGCCTGCCGGATCTCTGGACCCTGCTGGTGTTCGTGGTGGGGGTGTTTCTGATGCGCTCCGCCGGTTGTGTCATCAACGACTATGCGGATCGCAACTTCGACGGTCACGTGAAGCGCACCGCCGGCCGACCGCTGCCCATGGGCAAGGTCAAGCCGCGGGAGGTGCTGGCGCTGTTTGCGGTGCTGGCGCTCATCTCGTTCGCCCTGGTACTGACCATGAACCCGCTCACCATCGGCCTGTCGTTCGCGGCCCTGCTGCTGGCGGTCTGCTACCCCTTCATGAAGCGCTATATCCCGATCCCCCAGCTGGTGCTCGGCATGGCCTTCTCCTGGTCGATTCCCATGGCCTATGCGGCCCAGGCCAACGCCTTGCCGGCGGTGGCCTGGCTGGTGTTTCTCGCCAACCTGCTGTGGACCATCGCCTACGACACCCAGTACGCCATGGTGGACCGGGACGACGACCTCAAACTCGGCCTCAAGTCGAGCGCCATTCTGTTCGGCCGCCACGACAAGCGGATCATCGGCGCGCTGCAGCTGCTGACCCTGCTGATCCTGCTGCTGGTGGGGCAGTTGAGCGAACTGGGCTCCAGCTACTACTGGTCGTTGCTGGCGGCGGCGGCGCTGTTCGTCTATCAGCAACGGCTGATCCGCGAGCGGCAGCGGGAGGCCTGCTTCCAGGCGTTTCTCAACAACAACTACGTGGGGGCGCTGATCTTTGCCGGGGTAGTGATCAACTACCTGTGAGCAAGCCACTGTCATGAAAAAAGGCCGCATGTTGCGGCCTTTTTTATGGTGTCGTGCGAGCGGGGTCAGAGCCGGTTGCCGGCCTGGATGGTGCGGCGGATCTTGGTGCTCAGCAGCGGCACTATGTTGTCGGCCAGCGCCTGGAAGCGGCCCAGATCCGGCTTGCAGCCCGGGTCGAGGTAGCCTTCGCTGCGCAGGGTGTGGATCAGGGTGCTGAACAGCTTCTGGTCGAAGAACTCGGGGGCGTTGATGCCGTGCAGGGTGCCGAGGCGCTCTGCCATCATCAGGCCGTCCGCCTCCAGCTGCTCGGCCTCGATGCGGGGCTGGGCCAGCACCCGGGTCAGCACGATGGCGTAGCGTTGCAGGGTCTCCTGGATGCTCTCGGCCAAGAGCAGCAGGCGGGTCTGGTTGACCGGATTGACCCAGAAGCCGCCGTCGCGGGCCTCGATCAGCTGCTGGCGCTGCAGTTCGGCCAGCAGGGCATCGACCAGCTCCGGCAGCTCGTCCTCTTCATAGCGCAGGAACAGCTCGGTCTTGAGCAGCGGGTAGATGTCGATGCAGCGGGCAACGATCTCGCTGCGGGAGATCCCCTCGCAGCGCTCGATCAGGGCCGCCACTAGGGAGGGCATGGCGAACAGATGGAGGATGTTGTTGCGGTAGTAGGTCAGCAGGATCGCCTGATAGCGGTCCAGGCTGACGATCTGGCCCAGCTTGTCCTCGCTCACCTCGAACTTGTTGAGCTCCATCGCCTGATCCAGCAGGGTCTTGGCATCCTCGTCCGGGATGGTGCTGTGCGGGCTGTAGGGCACCTGCTTGAGCAGATCCAGATAGGTGTTGAGCTGGGCCTGCAGTTCGTCGCGGGTCAGCGCGTGGCGCTCGGCGGCCAGCAGCGCCAGCGCGCTCAGAGTCAGGCCGTTGACGGCGGCGGCACCGTTGATGCGGGTCATCAGCAGCTCGGCCAGCTGGTTGACGGTGGGCGCCATCCACTCGGGACGCTCCTCCTCACCGATGTGCTCCTTCCAGCTGGGCACGTGTTCGTTGAGGTAATTGTTGAGGGTCAGCGGCTCACCGAAGTTGACGAAGCCGCGGCCGTAGTTGCGCAGCTTGCGCAGGATGCCGAGCACCTGCAGGAAGCTCTCCTTCTCCTTGCGGCTGCCCTTGAGCTCGTTGTGGTAGGTGTTCACCTCCATCACGTGCTCGTAGCCCAGATAGACGGGCACCAGGGTCACCGGTCTGTCCAGCCCGCGCATCATGGCCTGCAGGGTCATCGCCAGCATGCCGGTCTTGGGCGGCAGCAGGCGGCCGGTACGCGAACGCCCGCCCTCGGTGAAGAACTCCACCGAATAACCCTTGGCAAACAGCAGGTTGAGGTATTCCCGGAATACCGTGCTGTAGAGCGGGTTGCCCTTGAAGGTGCGGCGGATGAAGAAGGCGCCGCCGTGGCGGAAGATCGGGCCCGCCGGCCAGAAGTTGAGGTTGATGCCCGCCGCGATATGGGGCGGCACCATGCCCTGGTGGTAGATGACGTAGGAGAGCAGCAGATAGTCCATGTGGCTGCGATGGCAGGGTACATAGACGATCTCGTGCCCTTCCTGGGCCAGCTGGCGCACCTTCTCGGCGCCGTTGACCGAGAGGCCGCGGTAGAGCTTGTTCCACAGCCAGCCGAGGAAGCTCTCGCCGAGCCGGATCAGCCGGTAGGAGAAGTCGGAGGCGATCTCGTCCATGTAGCCGTGGGCCCGTTTCTGGGCTTTCTCCAGGCTGATCCCCTCGCGCTGGGCTTCTTCCTCGATGGCCTGCTGAATGACGTTCGAATCGAGCAGCTGTTTGAACAGCAGGTTGCGGTTGGGCAGTTTGGGGCCGGTGGCGGCCAGCTGCTGGCGGCTGAAGTGGGTGCGAGCAACCCGCGCCAGCTTGTGGGCGATGGCCTCGTCGGTGCCGTGCTTGTCCGCCATGTAACGCAGGGAGAGCGGCGGGGAGAAGCGCACCAGATTCTCGCGCCCCTTGAGGATCACGATCAACGCCTTTTTGAGGCGGTTTGGTGCCAGGCTGCTGATGATGTTCCAGCCGGAGGCCTCCTCGCCTTCCCGGCCGGGGGCGCGGCCCCAGAACAGGGTGACGGGCACCACCTGGATATCCAGTGCCGGATCCTGCTTGTGTAGATCCAGCAGCTGGTGGAACTCCTGCAGGAAGGGCAGCGGCTTGCTGCGCTTGCCAAACAGGGGAGGCGGACGGTCCAGACAGACATAACGGGGCAGCAACTGGCCGTTCAGCTCCAGCGGGGTGAAGGGGCCGGGCAGGCCGAGATCCTCGCAGCACTGTTGCAGGGTCATCAGGTCGGTGATCGAGCTGGTCTTCAGGGCGTAGACGATGGGTCTGGCCGGATCCAGCTTGAGCTCGGTGATGGGATTTTCCGGCAGGCTCTTGTGATTGACCAAGCCGCTGACCGGCCATTGCAAGATGGCTCTGGAAATGTTCTGTCCAAGGGACATGTGCGTCTGCTCTCCAAAAAAATGCGGCGTGAGCATAGCAAATCACCGACTGCTTGTCGCCGAGAGGTACGATGAGTCGGCTGCGCGGGATCAAATCTGCAGCAAATGAGCGCCGGGTCGCGACAAATGTCAGCTGCGCCTTGCCTTGGCCACTGCACTGTATATACTGCCAGTGTGCTGTATAAAAAGACAGGTGCCCATGCTATGAAACCCCTTACTCCCCGCCAGGCCGAAGTGCTGGAGTTGATCAAGGCGAACATGAACGAAACCGGCATGCCGCCGACTCGCGCCGAGATAGCCCAGAAGCTTGGTTTCAAGTCGGCCAATGCGGCCGAGGAACATCTGAAGGCCCTGGCCAAAAAGGGGGTCATCGAGATCATGCCGGGCACGTCCCGCGGCATCCGCCTGTTGCTCGAAGAGGAAGAGCCGCTGGAAGAGAGCGGCCTGCCGCTGATCGGCAAGGTGGCCGCCGGCGAGCCCATCCTGGCGCAGGAGCATATCGAGAGCCACTACCAGGTGGATCCGGCCCTGTTCCACCCGCGGGCCGACTTCCTGCTGCGGGTGCAGGGCATGAGCATGAAGAACATCGGCATTCTGGATGGCGACCTGCTGGCGGTACACAAGACCCAGGAGGTGCGCAACGGCCAGGTGGTGGTGGCGCGGCTCGACGAGGATGTCACCGTCAAGCGCTTCCAGCGCAAGGGCAGCCAGGTGTGGCTGCTGCCGGAGAACGAAGAGCTCTCCCCCATTGAGGTGGATCTCTCCTGCCAGCAGCTCACCATCGAGGGGCTGGCGGTCGGCGTCATTCGCAACGCCGACTGGATGTAATCCTTGCCATGAAACGGCCTCCTGCGGGAGGCCGTTTCGTTTCTGTACTCCTTTCTCCATGATTTCAATCAGATCCTGATACCCGCCACTTTTGTCTGCGGGCGGTGACCGCAGGCGATTCATTTCAGATATATCATTTGGTAAGGCGGACTCGTTGGCTTGAGCCGCCCCCGCTGCTCGCCATGACGCGCGTTATCCAGATCGCTGATAGCAGGAACCCGGAGGGCAGCAGGGAAAAACAACAGCCTCGTGCGGTGTGCAGCGCACACCTGGCAAAGAGGCGCTTGCGGGATAGAAGGGAGAGTGGCCAGGACGCCGGCAGTCGGCACCGCAGCGGCACACTCGCGCAGTCGACACGCGGCAGTCATCGACTCATTCACCCTGGTGGTGATGGGCGGTGCCGGTTGGCGTGACCTGTTGATCGAGGAGGACAGGTATGGCTTCAAGCTCGCCATGGGATCCGGGTCTGGCATCGCCCGTTTCTTCCATCACCCGTTTCATCAAGGGTAACCGGATGACCCGTTTCTATGCCCTCTGGGTACACCACAAGGGCGCCTGCTGGACCATCTGGCTGGGGTGCCCCAAGGACAAGATTGTCCGGCTGGTGCGCCTGTTTCACAGCCATCATGACGGCGGGCTGGCCGACGTCCCCTGGACCGCCCCCGTCATCCCGCTGCGGGCACAATCCAGACGCCCGCATGAGCGGCGTCGACAGCAGCCCTGAGCGTCACTGCTTCTTGTACAGCCCCACCCCATGGTGGGGCTGTTGTTTTGGGCGGGTTCGGGCCGGCATCACCGGCCCTTGCGTCATCTTCTGACGGAAGTTGGCCAGCGAACGGGCATCCGCTACAAGGGGGTGACCGGTGTGGCGCCGGCTGGGTTACAATGGCTCTTCCATTCGGGCCCGGTTGGCGGGTATGTCGAAGTGAAAGGGTCTGTTCTCTTATGGTTAAACCGCGTTACCCCTTGCTGTTTCTGCTGCTGGTCGGGGGCATGATGGCCGGATTTTACTGGAACCAGCCCTCCCTGCCTGAGCATGCCGACTACTACCCGGCGGGGCGGGACATCAATCCGTTCGCCTTCACCGATCAGGATGGCCAACCCTTCGTCCCCGCCAGCCTGACCAGCCACTGGACCTTTCTGTTCGTCGGCTACACCTTCTGTCCCGACATCTGCCCGACCACCCTGGCGGATCTGCGTTCCGTCTATCCCGAGCTGAAAAAGATCGCCCCGAGCAGCCAGGTGGTGTTCATTTCGGCGGATCCGCAGCGGGACGACGTGGCCCGTCTCAAGACCTATACCGCCTTCTTCAACCCGGAGTTCAAGGCGGCGACCGGCCCTCACGACAAGCTGTTCCCGTTCGTGCGCAATCTGGGGCTCATCTACTCCATCGCCGACCAGGGTGAGAAGGACTACCTGATCGACCACTCCGCCTCCATCGTGCTGATCAATCCGGCCGGCAAGCTGGAGGCCGTGTTTCGCCCCCGTCTGAGCGAGGGCAGTGTGCCCAGGGTCGTGATGGCGAGCATGGTGTCGGACTTTGCCAAGATAGTGCGGCTGGACGACGCATGATGAGCAACGGACTCCCTCCGACATGCTGACCCCTGTCTGGTGGCGGGACGGGCGGCGCCACCGCGCCGTGTTTGCCCTGGCCCTGCCCATGGTGTTTTCCAATGTCACCACTCCGCTGCTGGGGCTGGTGGATACCTGGGTGATCGGTCATCTCGGCCAGGCCTGGTTCCTCGGCGGCGTGTCGGTCGGCGCCACCCTCATCAATCTGCTGTTCTGGCTTCTTGGCTTCCTGCGGATGTCCACCACCGGCCTGACCGCCCAAGCTCACGGCGCCAGCAGCCCGGCCGGCCAGCTCGACACCCTGGCCCGTGCGCTGGGGCTTGCCGTCGGGCTGGGGGTGGCGTTGCTGCTGCTGTTGCTGCCGCTGATCCCCACTCTCATCGCGCTCAGCGGTGGCTCTGCCGAGGTGCAGCACTATGCCGCCGAGTATGTTTCGGTGCGGGTCTGGAGCGCCCCGGCGGCGCTCTGCAACCTGGTGATCATGGGTTGGCTGCTGGGCATGCAGGATGCGCGCAGCCCCATGCTGCTGCTGATCTTCACCAATCTGGTCAACATGGGGCTCGATGCCTGGTTCGTGCTGGGGCTGGGCTGGCAGGTGAAAGGGGTCGCCGCCGCCTCGCTGCTGGCGGACTACAGCGCACTCGGATTGGGGCTCTGGCTGGTGAGCCGTCACCTGCGCCGGCTGGCCGCATCGGCGTGGCAGGGTGCCTGGCAGCGCTGGCGGCAGTGGCCTGCGTTGTTGCGACTGCTGGCCCTGAACCGGGATATCTTCATCCGCTCACTCTGCCTGCAACTCTGTTTCGCCTTCATGACCCTGCAGGGGGCCAGGCTGGGGGATGTGGCGGTGGCGGCCAATGCGGTGCTGCTCAACTTCCTGATGCTGATCTCCTATGGGCTGGATGGCTTCGCCTACGCGGTGGAGGCCATGGTGGGCCGCGCCATCGGGCGGCGGGATCGGCAGGGGTTGCGGGAGGCCATCGTGCTCAATCTCGGCTGGGCGCTGCTGATCGCCCTGACGTTCAGCCTGCTGTTTGCGGTGGGAGGCAGCCGGCTGATCGCGCACATCACCGATTTGCCGGCGGTGATCGCCGCCGCCAATGCGCAGCTGCCCTGGCTTATCGCCATGCCGCTGCTGGCGGTCTGGTGCTTCCTGCTGGACGGGGTCTTCATCGGGGCGACCCGGGCGCGGGAGATGCGCAACAGCATGCTGGTGGCGGCACTGTGCGGCTTCTTCCCGGTCTGGTGGCTCTGCCAGGGCTGGGGCGTGGCGGCCTTGTGGGCCGCGATGGCGGCCCTGATGGCGGGGCGGGGGCTGACGCTGGGCTGGCTCTGCTGGCAGCTGGAGCGCGATGGCCGGCTGCTGCACTCAGCCCACGGGGTGGGAGAGGCGCAGCAGGCCTCCTCCTGACCTCAGCGCCTGCCTGGAGCTGTCGGGTTCACTCCTGCAGCGAGCCGGCGTAGCCCAGCTGGCGCCAGCTTTCGTAGACGAACACCGCTACCGCATTGGCGAGGTTCATGCTGCGGCTCTGGGGCAGCATGGGGATGCGCAGCCGCTGCTCGAACGGCAGGCTCTCGATGATCTCGATGGGCAGGCCGCGGCTCTCGGGCCCGAACAGCAGGGCATCGCCTGCGGCAAACTGCACCGCCGAATGGGCGGTGCGCCCCTTGGTGGTACAGGCGAATACCCGCGTCGGTGCCACCGCCGCCAGAAAGGCCTCGAAGTTCGGCCAGCGTTTCACCTCGGCAAACTCGTGGTAGTCGAGCCCCGCCCGTTTCACCCGCTTGTCATCCCACTCAAACCCCAGCGGCTCTATCAGGTGCAGTCGATAGCCGGTGTTGGCGCAGAGGCGGATGATGTTGCCGGTGTTGGGCGGAATTTCCGGTTGGTAGAGCACGATGTCGAGCATGACGGCGTCCTGATGGGGCGAAAAGGGCGCCAGCATACCCAGCGCCCGTACGGATGAAAAGAGTCTGCTCAGCCGATGGGCAGGCGGATGGTGATGGTCAGCCCGGCCGGTTGGTTGCTGCTGGCGCGGATGGTGCCGCCGTGGCGCGCAATGGCCTCCGCGGCGATGGCCAGCCCCAGCCCGGTGCCGCCGGTCTTGGCGTTGCGGGCATCGTCCACCCGAAAGAAGGGCAGGAACAGCTGGGCCTGCTGCTCCACCGGCACGCCGGGACCGTCGTCGCGGATGGTCATCACCCACTCCAGTCCCTCCCGATACCAGTCCACCTTGATGAACTCGCGGGCGTATTTGAGTGCGTTGCGCAGTGGGTTCTCCAGTGCCCGGGCCAGCAGATCGGGCCACATCCGCAGCGATTCAGCCGGCAGCGGTGGCAGCCGGAGCTGCTTGCCACTCTGGTTGGCTTCGAACATGGCGTCATCCAGGATGGGCTCCAGCAGCTCGGCCAACGGCATCACCACCGGCGCTTCCACATGCTGCTGTACCCGCGACAGGTCGAGCAGGTCGCCAATCAGCTTGTCGAGCCGGCCGATCTCCGATTCGATCCGTACCAGCTCGTTGCTGTCACCCTGTTTGCGGCGGATCAGCGCCTGCGCCAGCTGGATGCGGGTGAGCGGGCTGCGCAGCTCGTGGGAGATGTCGGAGAGCAGCTGCTTCTGCTTCTGGATCATGTTCTTGAGGGTATCGACCATGTGGCTGACGTGATCCGCCAGCTGGCCGATCTCGTCCCGCCGCCCCAGGTTGGGGATCTGTGCCTCCAGATTGCCCTCCGCCAGCTGGGAGACCGACTGCTGCAGCTGCAGGATGGGGCGGGTCAGCCGCCAGGCCAGCAGCAGACAGAGCGGGGTGCTGACCAGCATGGCGATGCCGAGGATCTGGATCGGGTGATCCAGGATCTGGATGAACAGGAACAGATAGGAGTTCTCGACGTTGAGGCCGAAGTAGATGTGGTAGATCTGGCCGTGATGCGTCATCTGGAAGGGGCCGGCGATGGCCCGCTTATGTTCGCTGCCCAGCATGGGCTTGGCCGGGTTGTCCGAGTCGAGCATGAAACGGATCACGAACTTGCTCAGGCGGGTACTGGACTGCATCTGCCCCTTGGCATCGCGCAAATAGATGTTGTCGACCGGCAGCAGGCCGGCGGCATCGATGGCCTGGGCCAGATCGAAATCCTGATTGGGGTCGGCCCCCTTCTGCAGTGCCTTCAGGTTGTTGTTGAGGCGGGTGATCTCGTGGGCCGGCAGCGGAATGATGTTGCGGGGATCCAGGGTCGGCAGGATCACCACGGCGGCCACCACCAGCAACAGCATGAACCAGAACCAGAGGAAGATCTGGGTGGAGAGACCGTTGAAGGTGCGGGCGGTTCTCATGCCTGTTCCAGCCACAGATAGCCTCTGCCGCGCACCGTCTTGAAGCGGGGCTGGCCATCGGTGCGCTCCGGCAGCTTCTTGCGCAGGTTGCTCAGGTGCATGTCGATGGCGCGATCGAAGGGCTCGAGCTTCTTGCCGAGCACCAGCTCGGAGAGCTGACTCTTGCTGACGATCTGGCCCGGGTTGCGCAGCAGGCACTCCAACAGGCCGAATTCGGTGGCGGTCAGCTCCAGCAGTTCACCGTGGCAGCTGGCCTGCTGCAGGCCGGGTTGCAGCACCAGATCCATGAAGCGCACCTCTTCCGAGCTGCCGCCGCGCTGGGGCTGGGTGCCCTGGGTACGGCGCAGGATGGCGCGCACCCGGGCCAGCAGCTCCCGATCGTCGAACGGCTTGGCGAGGTAGTCGTCAGCCCCCGCTTCCAACCCGTTGACCCGATCCTGGCTGTCGCCACGGGCGGTCAGCATCAGCACCGGGGTGTCGTGGGTCTTGCGCAGTCGGGCCAGCATGGCGAAGCCGTTGAGCTTGGGCATCATCACGTCCAGCAGCACCAGGTTGAAGTGCTGTTCAGCCAGCCGTTGCAAGCCCTCTTCGCCATCCTCGGCGACGGTCACCTGGAAGCCTTCCAGGGTCAGAATTTCGGTGAGCAACTGGGTCAGCTCGAGATCGTCGTCGACCAGGAGTATTTTGTGCATCTGAAGTCATTCCGCTGATTTTTCGCGCCAATCCGGCGTCGGGGTCAGGGTATAATAGATTTTTAACCGCAAGAGGAAAGCCGGTTTTGAGCCATCAACAATATTCCCGCTGGGTGACGCTGGCCAGCATGGCCGCCGTCACGACCGCCACCCTGCTGATCACCGGCAAGCTGATCGCCTGGCTGATGACCGACTCCTCGAGCCTGCTGGCCTCCCTCACCGACTCCTTCATGGATGTGAGCGCCTCCATCATCAACCTGCTGGCGATCCGCTACGCCCTGTCACCGGCCGACGACGAACACCGCTTCGGCCACGGCAAGGCGGAGTCGCTGGCCGGGTTGATCCAGGCGGCCTTCATCTCCGGTTCCGCCCTGCTGCTGGTGATGCACGGCATCTCCTCCCTGCTCAAACAGGCGCCGCTGGAGCGACTCGAAGCGGGTCTGTGGGTCAGCGGGGGCTCCATCGTGCTGACCCTGCTGCTGGTCAGCTTCCAGAGCCTGGTGATCCGCAAGACCAACAGCGTAGCCATCAAGGCCGACATGCTGCACTACCGCTCCGACCTGCTGCTCAACGGCGGCGTGTTGCTGGCACTGGTGCTGGCGGGGCAGGGCTGGTACTGGGCCGACGGCCTGTTTGCCATCCTGATCGGGTTGTTCCTGCTGTGGGGGGCGCTGCACATCGGCTATGAATCGGTGCAGGCGCTGCTCGATCGTCAGTTGCCAGCCGAGGAACAAGCGAGAATAATGGCCCTCTGCTGTGACGTCGAAGGTGTACACGGGGTGCATGATCTGCGCACCCGCCAATCCGGTCCGACCCGTTTCGTGCAGTTGCATCTGGAACTGGATGATCAGCTCCCTCTGATCAAGGCCCATCAGATTGCCGATGAAGCCGAACTGGCGGTTCGTCAGGCGTTCGAGCGCATGGATGTCATCATTCATATGGACCCCATCTCCGTGGTGCACAAGGAACAGCAAGGCACTCCCTCAGAACAACAGTAGGCTGCAACATGGATGATCTGGTTGCCAGAACCTGGCAAAAAATTCAGCAAGAAGCGGCGAGCATGGCGACCGAAGAGCCCATGCTGGCCAGCTTCTTCCACTCCACCATTCTCAATCACAAGAACCTGCGTTCGGCCCTCAGCTTCCAGCTGGCCAACAAGCTCGACAGTGCCACCATGCCTGCCATCGCCCTGCGCGAGGTGATCGAGCTGGCTCTGCGCAGCGAGCCCGAGCTACTGGCGGTCGTGGCGGCCGACATCTGTGCGGTGCAGGAGCGCGACCCGGCGGTCGATCTCTTCTCCACCCCGCTGCTCTACCTCAAGGGATTCCATGCCCTGCAGGGCTACCGGGTCGCCAACTGGCTGTGGCGCCAGGGGCGTCGCTCGCTGGCGCTCTACCTGCAGAACCAGATTTCCGTGGTGTTCGGGGTGGACGTGCACCCGGCCGCCCGTATCGGCAAGGGCATCATGTTTGACCACGCCACCGGCATCGTGGTCGGCGAGACGGCGGTGATCGAGGACGATGTCTCCATCCTGCAGAGCGTCACCCTGGGTGGTACCGGCAAGGAGAGCGGCGATCGCCACCCCAAGATCCGGGAAGGGGTGATGATAGGGGCGGGCGCCAAGGTGCTCGGCAATATCGAGGTGGGCATGGGGGCCAAGATCGGCGCCGGCAGCGTGGTGATCAACCCGGTGCCGCCACACACCACGGTGGCGGGCGTACCCGCCAAGATCGTGGGCCGTCCGGAGTGCGACAAGCCTTCGCTGGACATGGATCAGTGTCTCTGATCCCCTGACCGAGGTGCATCGATGGCCAAGCGCTGGTCGGGTTATCTGATCCTGGGGATGTGGCTGCTCAATCTGCTGCACCTCTATCTGGGATTCTCCCCCTGGCCGGCAGCCATCGCGGCCTGGGGGGCCTCCCTGCTCACCTGGCCCTGGCTGGTGGGCGCGGCGCGGCGCCAGGCGCTGGCCCTGTACGGAGCTGCGCTGGCACTGCTGCTCTTCTCCTGCTGGCGGGGGGCAAGCCTCACCGCCGGTGACTGGTTGCTGCCCAACATCAACATGCTCACCATGTTTGCGGCGGTGAGCACCCTCAATCTCGCCACCTCGGGCCTCTTGACCGGCACCACCTCATGGCAAGGACGCAAGGGGCTGTGGAGCACCATGGCCAGCCTCAACCTGCTGGGGGCCGTCATCAACCTCTCGGTGCTGTTCATCATCGGCGATCGGCTGGAACGTAACGGCACCCTTGAGCGGCGTCAGGTGCTGGTGCTGAGCCGGATCTTCTGCGCGGCGGCCTTCTGGTCCCCCTTTTTCGTCGCCATGGCGGTGGCGCTCACGTATGCGCCCGGCCTGCAGCTGTCGCGCATCCTGCCGTTCGGGGTGGTGGCGACCCTGTTGGCGATGGGGCTGACCGCCTGGCAGGTGGAGCGGCTGGGGGTGGCGAACTTTGCCGGCTATCCGCTGCGGCTGCAGACTCTGGGATTGCCGGTGGCACTGGCCCTGCTGGTGCTGCTGATCAAGCAGATCTGGCCGGATCTCGGCATTCTGGCGGTGATCGCCCTGGTGGCACCACTGTTGGCCTTTGCCTTCATGCCGAGCGCGGGGCGCGGCCCGGCCCTCAAGCGGCAGGTGGTGGAACGTTTCCCCGCCATCGGCGGCCAACTGGTGCTGTTTCTGGGGGCTGGCCTGCTGGCCGCCGGCATCAACAGTGCGTTGTCGGTGCTCGAGCTGGGTGGCAGCCACGGTTTGCCCTTCTTCCATCACTTCGGCTGGCTGGAGTCTTCGCTCACCCTGTTGCTGATCCTGCTGGTGGCCATCGTCGGGGTGCACCCGCTCATCAGCATCTCAGGATTGGCGCCGCTGCTGTGGCCGCTCTCGCCGGATCCCAGCCTGCTCGGCATGTGCTTCCTGCTGGGTTGGGGGCTGGCCACCGGTACCAGTCCGCTCTCCGGCTCCAACCTGGCGCTGGCCTCCCGCTACAACCTGAGTGCCGGGGCGATTTTGCGCGGCAACCTGTTATACGGCCTGCTGATGTACGGGGTCGCCTGTCTGCTGCTGGGGGCCTATATCGCCCTGCACGCCTGATGATGCGGGCTTGCGGCAAGGGCGTGCAGGGCGGTTGCGCAGGGGCGGGGTGGCGACTTGTGCGGGGCCGGCCGTGGCCCGGGCGCAGGATGCGAGAAAAATAGACGCATATTTAGGCAATACATCCATGGAAGGCGCATTTTACAGCGCACCGGCTTGTTTGTGCCGATAGGCTCGGGGTATGCTGGCTTCACGCGCTTGAATCGCCCTCTGTGGGGCATCGCAATTGAACATACAGGTATGCATATGTCACTAGAAGTCCTTGAGCAACTCGAATCCAAAGTACAATCCGCCGTCGACAACATCTCCCTGCTGAAGATGGAGCTGGACGAGCTGAAAGAGCAGAACAACAAGCTGCAAGACGAGAACCATCAGCTGCGCAACGAGCACGTCGCCTGGCAAGAGCGTCTGCGTGCCCTGCTGGGCAAGATGGACCAGATGGGCGAAAGCATCTGAGTCATCGCCATCCGCGAGAATTGAAAACGGGCCGCTCCATGAGCGGCCCGTTTGTTTGGGTCAGGCGGGAAATCAGAGCGCCAGCAGCTGTTTGACGGTCTTCTCGATGCCGTCTGCCGCTTCCACTATGTTGCTGGCCAGCATGTAGGCGGGGGTGGAGATCACCTTGCGCTCCTGATCCACCACGAACTCGTTGACCGGGCAGTTGAGGTGGCTGCCTCCCATTGCCTCGATGGCGTTGGCAGTACCCTCGTCGTGGCCTATGGTCGCCAGGGTGCCGGCGCCATAGATGAGCGGGATCATGGCCGGTGCGATGCAGATGTAGGCGGCCGGCTTGCCGGCCCTGGCGAAGCTCTGGCACGCCTTCAGTACATCCGGCTGGATTTGGCACTCGGCTCCCTTGATGGCGAAGTCGCACAGGTTCTTGGCGGCGCCAAAGCCACCCGGTACCAGCAGGGCATCGTAGTCGGCCGCATCCAGCTCGGCCACGTCCCTTATCTGGCCACGGCAGAGGCGGGCCGCTTCGACCAGCACGTTGCGGCGCTCGCCTTCACTCACTTCCCCGGTCAGGTGGTTGATGACATGGAGCTGTGGAACATTGGGAGCGAAGCACTGGACTGCTGCGCCCTGCCTGGCCAGCGCCAGCAGACTGATGACGGCCTCGTGGATTTCGGCCCCGTCAAAGACGCCACAGCCACTCAAAATCACGGCCACTTTTTTCATGACAGACTCCTCGTTGTTGAAAATGTGAGCCAGAATGGATTGTTGTACTTTTGTATGGTTATCGTTCGTCCTCAGCTGGTCAAGTCATCTTGCTGTGCTAGGATTGTTTCGTTTTGGATCCTGCCGTACTTACTCCCTTAAATTTTTTTCCACATTGATCGAGATCATCCAAGTCGTCTCGCGATCGGTTTTTACATATGCAACCAATTGTTATTTATTGGTTTTTATATTTTTGTGCACAGTTTTATCACTGTGGTTCATACTGCCCCCCATTTTTGAGCACAGAGTTATCCACAGATTGATGGCCTGTGAGGATCCGCCGACAGGGTCTTTGCCCCTCTTGGTGTGAGGGGGGCCCTGTGGCATCCTAGCGGCTGTTTATCTCTGGCAGGACGATTTCATGGCCCCTAGCAATCCCCTTATTCTGGTCGACGGCTCTTCATATCTTTACCGCGCCTTCTTTGCCTCCCAGCAGGCCGATCTGCGCACCTCGACCGGTTTGCCGAGCGGCGCCGTCCGTGTCATGGCCAACATGATGCGCAGCCTGCGCAAGCAGTACCCCGACTGCCACGTGGCCGTGGTGTTCGATGCCAAGGGCAAGACCTTCCGCGACGACATCTATCCCGAATACAAGGCCAACCGGGCCAGCATGCCGGACGATCTGCGCAGCCAGGTTGCCCCCATCCACCAGATGATCAAGGCGATGGGCTTTCCCTTCCTGATGGTGGAGGGAGTGGAGGCCGACGACGTGATCGGTACTCTGGCCCGCCAGGCGACCGAGAAGCAGCTGCCGGTGCTGATCAGTACCGGCGACAAGGACATGGCGCAGCTGGTCTCCGACCATGTCACCCTGATCGACACCATGAAGGACGTGAAGACCGATCGGGAAGGGGTGATCGATAAGTTCGGCGTACCGCCCGAGCTCATCATCGACTACCTGGCCCTGATGGGGGACAAGGTGGACAACATCCCCGGCATGACCGGCGTCGGCGAGAAGACCGCGCTGGCCCTGCTGCAGGGGATCGGCAGCATCGACGAGATCGCCGCCAACCTCGACAAGGTGGCTGCGCTCGGTTTCCGCGGCTCCAAGGCGTTCGCCGACAAGTTCCGCGAGCAGGAAGAGCAGGTGCGCCTCTCCTACGTGCTGGCCACCATCAAGACCGACGTGGCGCTGGAACAGAGCCTGGAAGAACTGCAGCTCGGCCCCATCGACAAGGAGGCTCTGCTGGCGGTCTACCGTGAGTACGAGCTGCGCAACCTGATCAAAGAGCTGGAGTCCGGCGGCGCTGAGGAGAGTGACGCCGAGGGTGATGATGAAGGCGCTGCCCCGGTAGCCGCCATCGAAACCGACTATCGCTGCATCCTGGACGAGGCCGAATTCGACGGTTGGCTGGCCCGTCTGCAGGTGGCACCGCTGTTTGCCTTCGATACCGAAACCACCAGTCTCGACTATATGGAAGCGCACGTCGTGGGTGTCTCCTTTGCCATCGAGCCGGGCAAGGCGGCCTACGTGCCCTTCGGCCACGATTATCTGGGGGCGCCGGTGCAGCTGACCGAGGCCGTGGTGCTCGGCAAGCTCAAGCCGCTGCTGGAAGATCCGGCCCGTCTCAAGGTGGGGCAGAACCTCAAGTACGATCGCAACGTGCTGCTCAATCACGGTATCGAGCTGCAGGGCATCGCCTACGACACCATGCTCGAGTCCTATGTGCTCAACTCCACCGCCAGCCGCCACGACATGGATTCCCTGGCCCGCAGGTATCTGAACGCCGAGACCATCTCGTTCGAGGATATCGCCGGCAAGGGGGTGAAGCAGCTCACCTTCAACCAGATTGAACTGGAGCAGGCAGCCCCCTATGCGGCGGAAGATGCCGACATCACCCTGCGTCTGCATCAGACGCTGTGGGGCAAGCTCTCTGCCGAGCCGGGTCTCGCCAAGGTGTTCAGCGAGATCGAACTGCCGCTGCTGCCGGTGCTGGCGCGGATGGAGCGACTCGGTACCACCATCGAGCCCAAGCTGCTGCACCAGCAGAGTCAGGAGATCGAAGTGCGTCTGGCAGAGCTGGAGAAACAGGCCCACGAGCTGGCCGGGCAGGAGTTCAATCTCTCCTCGCCCAAGCAGCTGGGGGAGATCCTCTTCACCAAGCTGGGCTTGCCGATCATCAAAAAGACTCCCAAGGGAGCGCCATCCACCGCGGAAGAGGTGCTGGCCGAGCTGGCGGAGACCTATGAGCTGCCGCGCCTCCTGATGGAACACCGTGGTCTGGCCAAACTCAAGTCCACCTACACCGACAAGCTGCCGCTGATGATCAAGCCGCAGACCGGACGGGTGCACACCTCCTATCATCAGGCGGTGGCGGCGACCGGTCGGCTCTCGTCCACCGATCCCAACCTGCAGAACATCCCGGTACGCAACGAACAGGGGCGCCGCATCCGGCAGGCCTTCATCCCGTGTGCCGGTTACAAGCTGGTGGCGGCGGACTACTCCCAAATCGAGCTGCGCATCATGGCGCACCTCTCCGGTGACAAGGGGTTGCTGACCGCCTTCGCCGAGGGCAAGGACATCCACAAGGCGACCGCTGCCGAGGTGTTCGGGGTCGCGCTCGAGGCGGTGACCAGCGACATGCGCCGCAGCGCTAAGGCGATCAACTTTGGCCTCATCTATGGCATGAGTGCCTTCGGTCTGGCCAAGCAACTGGGGATCGGCCGCGCCGAAGCACAGAAGTACATGGATCTCTACTTCGAGCGCTACCCGGGTGTGCTGGAGTACATGGAGCGCACCCGCCAGCAGGCGGATGCCCAGGGCTATGTCGAGACTCTGTTTGGTCGTCGCCTCTATCTGCCGGATATCAAGTCCCGCAACGCCGGTCTGCGCAAGGCGGCCGAACGGGCCGCCATCAACGCACCCATGCAGGGTACGGCTGCCGACATCATCAAGCGCGCCATGATCAACGTGGATGGCTGGATCCGTGGAATTGAAGACCAGTCGATCCGCATGCTGATGCAGGTACACGATGAACTGGTGTTCGAGATCCGCGAAGAGAAGCTGGAGGAGTACATCGCCATCATCAAGGAGAAGATGTCAGCCGCAGCCGAACTGCATGTGCCGCTGGTGGTGGAAGCGGGTACCGGTGACAACTGGGATCAGGCCCACTGACCCAGTCTGATGGTCATAAAGCTATATAAGAAGAGAAGCCCGGCATGATGCCGGGCTTCTTGTTTGTGGCGGCGGGGTATCAGGCTTCTTGCAGATACTCGTCCTTGAGCAGTACATAGTTGTCGGCCGAGGTCTTGAGGAAGGCGATCTCGGCCGGCTTGAGGGCGCGGGCCTGCTGGACCGGATTGCCCATATAAAGAAAGCCTGCCTCGAGCCGCTTGCCTGGCGGCACCAGGCTGCCCGCCCCGATCATCACATCGTCTTCAACGATCACCCCATCCAGCAGGATGGCACCCATGCCGACCAGCACCCGGTTGCCGATGGTGCAACCGTGCAGCATGGCTTTATGACCGACCGTGACATCCTCGCCGATCAGCAGCGGATAGCCGCCGGGATTGCTGGCGCTCTTGCGGGTCAGGTGCAGCACTGTACCGTCCTGAATGTTGCTGCGCGCACCGATGCGGATATGGTTCACATCCCCCCGTGCTGCCACCATGGGCCAGATGCTGGCATCGTCACCCAGCTGGATATCCCCCACCAGGGTGGCGCAGGGGTCCACATATACCCGTTTGCCCAATTGCGGGCGTTTTCCTTTGTAAGGTCTCAGTCGCAAGTCCATCTCGGCCTCCTTGTTTTCGGCCATTCTAGCAATTCGAGACCGGTTTCTGTGGATAAGTTTGTATAAAAGCTGTGCTTGGATATGAATAACTAAAAAAGTGCAGTTTTTTGCAATTTTATTGCCGATGAGGGGTTGCCAGAAAGAATCCGTTCCCTATAATGCGCCTCCATCGACACGGCAAGCGGCAACGCAAACAGCCAGGTCGGTAGCCTAGAAAAGCCTTTGCAAATAAGGCTTGACTCGAGAAGGCGGTTGAGTAGAATGCCAC